>JBAYRO010000045.1:0-22390 GCA_041676645.1 Burkholderiaceae bacterium
AATAATGCAACCTTTGGCCGCTGTCGGCGTCAAACAGATGCACCAGATCGATATCCGGTTGCACTTGGATCATCTGGCCCGGCTTGGGCAAAATGCGCTCGCGGAACAGACAGGTCATTTCCTATTGCTATGTTTCGTTTCCGCAGTCTGACAGTCGTGTCCGCCGTCGCCCTTTCGGTGGCGATGAGCGGCGGCGCCCTTGCGCAGACCGTTCTGAACTTCGCGCACGCCACGGCGCAGAATTCCCACTACAGCATGGGCGTGCAGGCCTTCGGCAAGAAGCTCTCCGAGCTGAGCGGCGGCAAGTACGAGATCCGCGAACAGGCTGCCGGCGCGCTCGGCGGCGAGCGCGACCTGATCGAGGGTCTGCAGATCGGCTCCGTCGAGCTGGTGGTTTCCTCGACCGGACCGCTCGGCAACTTCGTGCCGGAAACTCTGGTTCTCGACCTGCCGTTCCTGTTCAAGGACTATGCGGCCGCGCGCAGCATCCTCGATGGCGAGATCGGCCAGGAGCTGCTCGACAAGGTCAGCGAGAACAATCTCGTCGCTCTCGCCTGGACCGAGAACGGCTTCCGCCATGTCACCAACTCCAGCCGTCCGATCAACACTCCGGCCGACCTCGAAGGCCTGAAGATCCGCACCATGGAGAACCCAGTGCACATGGAAATCTTCCGTGCCGCCGGCGCTTCGCCGACGCCGATGGCCTTCCCGGAGGTCTTCGCCGCGCTCCAGCAGAACGTCATCGACGGCCAGGAAACCCCGATCCCGGTGATCACCGCCTCGAAGTTCTGGGAAGTGCAGAGCAACCTGACCCTGACCGGCCACGGCTACTCTCCGGCCATCATTCTCGCTTCGCCGAGCCTGTGGGACGGCCTCTCCGACGAGGAGAAGGGCTGGTTCCGCGAGGCCGCCAAGGTTGCCGTCGAGGCGACCCGCGCCAAGGTCGAGTCGGATGAGGCCAACGGTGTCGAGCTGCTGCGCAAGAACGGCATGAACGTGGTGGAGAATGTCGACAAGGCTGCCTTCCAGAAGGCTGTCGCCCCCGCCTATGACACCTTCAAGGCGAAGTACGGCGACGAGATGCTGAAGCGCATCCAGGCCGCCCAGCAGTAAGGCCCTCCCAGGCCTCGCCCTCCGAAGTCCCGGGGTGGCCGTACGCGGCCGCCCCGGCAGGAGTTCGATCATGCAATGGTTCTTCGCCGTCGAGCGCCGGGTCACCCGTGTCGCTCTCGAGCTGTCCATCGTCGCGCTGGCGGTGATCGTCGCTCTCACCTTCTATCAGGTCGTGACACGCTTCGTGTTCGGGCATCCTTCCGCCTGGTCGGAAGTGGCAGCCCGTTCGGCGATGATGTGGATGGTCTTCCTCGGCCTTGCCGCCGCGTTCCGCCAGGGCGCGATGATCGCCGTCGATTTCCTGATCGATGTCGGGCCCAAGCCGCTGCGGCAGGTCTTGACCATCGTCATCGCCATCGCCTCGCTGACGTTCCTCGCCATGCTGATCTGGTACGGCACCGCCATGGCCTTGCGCGTGCAGCGGCAGAACCTTGCCGGCCTTGAGATCAGCATCGCCTGGGTCTATGCGGCCTTGCCGGCCGGTGCGCTGCTGGCCGTACCCGGAGTGATCGCCCGGACCATCGTCAGCTTCACCGGCCAGGACGACGTGCGCTCCGACGAACTGAAGGATGTGGAGGGCCAGGTATGAACGCGGCTCTGGCCTTTTCGCTGCTGATTCTCTTTGCCGCCGCTGTTCCCATCGGCGTGTCTCTGGTCCTTGCCAGCGCCTTCGGCATCCAGTTCTTCTCGACGGTGCCCCTGCTGCTTGCCGTGCAGCGCATCTTCGCGAGCCTCGACTCCTTCCCGCTGCTGGCTGTTCCGCTGTTCATCCTGTCGGGCAACCTGATGGCGGCCGCCGGCATATCCGAGCGTTTGGTGGAGCTGGCCAAGTCGATGGTCGGCGGCATCCAGGGCGGCCTTGCCTGCACCTGCGTCGTCACCTGCATGATCTTCGCCTCGGTCTCCGGCTCCTCGGTTGCCACGACTTTCGCGATCGGCGTCATTCTCATTCCGGCCATGGTGCGCCATGGCTATCCGGTCGGCACCGCTGCCGCCATCCAGGCCTCCTCGGCCGAGCTCGGCGTGCTGATCCCGCCGTCGATCCCGCTCATCCTCTATGGCGTTGCGACGGAAACCTCCATCGGCCAGCTGTTCCTGGCCGGCATCGGCCCCGGCATCCTGGTTGCCAGTGCTCTCTTCATCTACCTGATCATCCTGTGCCGGGTGAAGGGCTACGGCAAGATGGACGGCGACGGGCGCAAGCCTTTCTTCGAGGCCCTGGTGCATGCATGCTGGGCGCTGCTCATGCCGGTGATCGTGCTCGGCGGCATCTACGGCGGCATCTTCACGCCGACCGAGGCGTCCTCCATCGCGGTCGTTTATGCGCTGTTCGTCGGCCTCTTCGTCTATCGCTCGCTGACATTCGCCAAGATCTACACGGCGCTGCGCACCTCGGCGATCTCCAGCACGGTGATCATGATCATCATCGCCGGCGCGGGCCTGTTCTCGTTCCTCGTCACCCGTTCGGGTCTGCCGGCGATCATCGCCGAATGGGTGCAGCAGGTGTTCACCGACCGCATCAGCTTCCTGATGGCGGTAAACGTCTTCCTCTTCATCGTCGGCATGTTTGTCGAGACCTCGGCGGCCATCCTGGTGCTCGCGCCGCTCCTGGCGCCGATCGCCATCGCCTATGGCGTCGATCCGGTGCATTTCGGCCTGATCATCGTGGTCAACCTGGCGCTTGGCATGTTCACGCCGCCGGTCGGGGTCAACCTCTTCGCCGCCTGTGCGGTGGCTAAGATATCCATCCAGAAGATCATCCCGGCCCTGGTGCCGATGGTTCTGGTGGTGATGGGCTGCGTGCTGCTGGTGACGTACGTGCCGTTCATCTCGCTCGGCCTCGTCGAGCTGTTCTACAGGTAGCGATGGCGCTGCCTTTTTTCGGGAGACTGCAATGAAACTGAAGGACAAGGTGGCAATCGTCACCGGCGCTGGCGGCGGCTATGGCGAGGGCATTGCCCATTACTTCGCCGAGCAGGGTGCCAAGGTCGTCGTCGCCGACATTCGCGGCGATGCGGCGGAAAAGGTCGCCGGCGACATCGGCGCGTCTGCCGTGGCCTGCACGGCCGATGTCACCAGCAGCGAGTCCACCAAGGCGATGGTGCAGACCGCGCTCGACGCGTTCGGTAAGCTCGACATCCTCATCAACAATGCCGGCACCACCCACAAGAACCAGTCGATGCTGCTCGTCGACGAGGCCACCTTCGACAAGGTCTACGCGGTCAACGTCAAGTCGATCTACCACGCGGCGATCCATGCGGTGCCGGTGCTGGAGAAGAACGGCGGCGGCGTCATCATCAACATCGCCTCGACCGCCGGCGTGCGCCCGCGTCCGGGCCTGACCTGGTACAACGGCTCCAAGGGTGCCGCCATCGCCATCACCCGCTCGATGGCCGTGGAACTCGCCGACCGCAAGATCCGCGTGTGCGGCATCAACCCGGTGATGGGCGAAACCGGCCTGACGGGCCAGTTCCTGCCGGGCGACGACACGCCGGAAACCCGCGCGAAGATCATCGCCGGCATCCCGCTCGGCCGCATGTCGCGTCCGCTCGACATTGCCAAGGCCTGCGGCTTCCTCGCCTCCGACGAGGCCGAGTTCGTGACCGGCGTGCTGCTGGAAGTCGACGGCGGCCCCTGCATCTAAGGCTCCCATGAAAGACATCCGGCGCCCGCCCCTTCCGGGTGCGGCGCCGGATATCGCGCCCGGCCCAGCCGCCCGCAAGGAGAGAGTGACAATGACGACCTGCCTCATCATCGGTGGCGGCGGCATGCTCGGCCAGGGGCTGGCCGGGGCGCTGACCGCGCGCGGGACCCTCGCCGGTGCCGCGCTTTCGCACATGACCCTTTTCGATGTCGTCCCGGCCCGCGCGCCGGAGGGCGGCATTCCCGTCTCGGTCGAGACCGGCGACCTGTGCGCGCCCGGCGAGGCCGAGCGCCTTGTCTCCTCCCGTCCCGACGTCATCTATCACCTTGCCGCGATCGTCTCCGGCGAGGCGGAGCGCGACTTCGAGAAGGGCTACCGGATCAATCTCGACGGCACCCGCAACCTGTTCGAGGCGATCCGCGCCGAGCACGGGCGCTCGGGCTATTGCCCTCGTGTCGTGTTCACCTCGTCGCTGGCGGTGTTCGGCATTCCGCTGCCCGATGTGATCGGCGACGACTACGTGGTCACGCCGCTGTCGAGCTACGGCACCCAGAAGGCCATCGGCGAGTTGCTGCTTGCCGACTACAGCCGCCGCGGCTTCTTCGACGGCATCGGCCTGCGGCTGCCGACCATCGTCATCCGGCCGGGCAAGCCCAATGCGGCGGCCTCCGGTTTCTTCTCCTCCATCCTGCGCGAGCCGCTTGCCGGCAAAGAAGCCGTTCTGCCGGTCGGCACCGACGTGCGCCACTGGCTGGCCAGCCCGCGCGCGGCCGTCGGCTATCTCGTCCATGCCGGCGATCTGGACACCGCCGCGATGGGCGGGCGTCGCAACATCACCCTGCCCGGCGTCTCCGTGACCGTCGGCGAGCAGATCGAGGCGCTGCGCAAGGTGGCGGGCGATGAGGCGGTCGCCTTGATCCGCCACCAGCCCGATCCTGCCGTCGAGGCGATCATCTCCACCTGGCCGAAGGCGTTCGACACGCGCCGCGCGCTCGATCTCGGTTTTGCCGGCGATGCCTCCATCGACGCCATCATCACCGCCTATCTCGAGGATCACGCGGGAGCCGCATCATGACCACCGCCCCCGGTCCGCTCGTCGTCATCGGCCTCGGTGCCATGGGGCTCGGCATGGCGCGCTCGCTGCTGCGCGCCGGCCTCGATGTCACCGGCATCGACCGGGAGCAGGCGGCCATGGCTGCCTTCGAGGCGGATGGCGGGCGTATCGCCTCCGACCGCGCCGCCCGCGATGCCGCCCTTCGCAGGGCTTCGGCTGTCGTGCTCGTCGTCGTCAACGCGGCCCAGACCGAGGCCGTGCTCTTCGGCGAGGACGGGATCGCGCCGCATCTTGCCCCCGGCACCGTGGTCGTCTCCTGCGCCACGTTCGCCCCCGAACTTGCCGTTCGTTTCGAGGCGAAGCTTGCCGAAACCGGCCTGCTCTATCTCGACGCGCCGATCTCCGGCGGCGCGGTCCGTGCCGCCGAGGGACGCCTGTCGATCATGGCCTCCGGCACGGCGGATGCCTTCGCTGCCGCCCGGCCCGCGCTCGATGCGATGGCCGAGACGGTGTTCGAGCTCGGCGACCGCGCCGGTCCCGGCTCGGCCATGAAGGTGGTCAACCAGCTGCTGGCCGGCGTCCACATCGCCGCTACCGCCGAGGCACTGACCTTCGGCGTCGGCCAGGGCATCGAAGTGGCGCGCATGGTGGAGGTGATCTCCCGCTGCGCCGGCTCGTCCTGGATGTTCGAGAACCGAGGCCCCTTCATCGCCGACGGCGACTATCGTCCGCATTCGGCAGTCGATATCTTCGTCAAGGACCTCGGCATCGTCGCCGAGGCGGCCTCCGCCGGCGGGCTCTCCGTTCCGCTGACGGAAACGGCGCTCGCCCGCTTCCGGTCCGCTCATGACGCGGGCCTTGGCCGCGAGGGCGACGTGGCGGTCGCCAAGATCTATGCCCGCGAGGGCAACATCGCCCTGCCGGGCGTCCCGGCATCAGGCGCGGACGTTTTGGGCGGGACTTCCAGCGACAAGGATTGACCATGCTGCTCGGCTGCATCGGCGACGACTTCACCGGCTCCTCCGACCTTGCCAACACGCTGGTCAAGGGCGGCATGGCGGTCACCCAGTATTGCGGCCTGCCGGACGGCCCGGCTGCGCCCGGCGTCGAGGCCGGCGTCGTAGCGCTGAAGACCCGCAGCGTGCCGGTGGCCGAGGCGGTGGAACAGTCGCTGGCGGCGCTCGACTGGTTGCTGGCGCAGGGCTGCCGGCAGATCTTCTTCAAATACTGCTCGACATTCGATTCGACGCCGCAAGGCAATATCGGCCCGGTGATCGACGCGCTGATGGACCGGCTCGGCGCGAAGACCGCCATCGTCTGCCCGGCCTTTCCCGGCACAGGCCGCACGCTCTACCAGGGTCATCTCTTCGTCGGCGACCGGCTGCTCAGCGAGTCCGGCATGCAGGATCACCCGCTGACGCCGATGACCGATCCGGACATCCGCCGCTGGCTCTCCCTGCAGACGCCGCGCAAGGTCGGCCATGTCGCCCATGCCGACGTCGCCAAGGGGGCGGAAGGCATCGCCGCGGGCCTAGCCCGCGAGCTTGCGGCCGGTGCCGGCCCGGTGGTCGTCGATGCGATCGCGGATGCGGATCTTCACGCCATCGGCGCAGCTGCGGAAGGGCTGGTGCTGATCACCGGCGGCTCCGGCGTTGCGCTCGGCCTGCCGGAGAACTTCCGCCGTGCGGGAGAGCTTGCCGGTGGCAGCGACAGCTTTGCCGGGGTCGACGGTCCTGGCGTCGTGCTGTCGGGCTCCTGCTCGCGCGCGACCCGCGCGCAGGTGGCGCGCTACAAGGCGAACCATCCTTCGCTGGAAGTGACGGCCGACGATGTCATGTCCGGCAAGACCACCGTCGCGACCTTGCACGCGTTCGTGCTGGAGAACCAGGACGCGGCGCCGCTCGTCTATTCCTCGGCCGATCCGGAGGAGGTGCGGCGCGCCCAGGGCGTCTATGGAACGGAGACGCTGGCGGGCGCCATCGAAACCCTGTTCGCCGATCTTGCCGGCGAGCTCGCGCGCTCCGGCATCCGCCGCATCGTGTCGGCCGGCGGCGAGACCTCGGGCGCGGTGGTGCGCGGCCTCGGCTGCGAGGCGCTGCGCATCGGGCCGGAGATCGATCCCGGGGTGCCGGCCCTGCGCGTTGAAGGGGCAGAGCTGGCGCTGGCGCTGAAGTCCGGCAATTTCGGCGGCGAGGACTTCTTCGAGCGCGCGCTGGCGATCCTGTCCGAAAAGGGTGCTGCATGAGCGAGGAAGCGCGGCTTCGCGAGCTTCTGTGCACGCTCGCCCGCTCCATGTTCGACCGCGGGCTGACGGGCGGGGCCTCGGGAAACATCTCGCTGCGCCTCTCCGACGGCGGCTTGCTGGTCACGCCCACCGGCACCTCGCTCGGCCGTCTCGATCCCGGCCGCCTGTCGCGCTTCGATGCGCGAGGGAGGCATGTCGACGGCGACGCTCCGACCAAGGAAATGCCGCTGCACGCGGCGTTTTACGAGACGCGCGGTGCCAAGGCCGGGGCCATCGTCCACCTGCATTCCAGCCATTCGGTCGCCCTGTCGATGCTGCCGGAGGTGGACCCGGACAATGTGCTGCCGCCGCTCACGCCCTATTCGATCATGCGGCTTGGCAAGGTAAAGCTGCTGCCCTTCTTCCGCCCGGGCGATGCTGCCATGGGCGAGGCGATTCGCGGGCTTGCCGGTCGCCGCAGCGCCGTGCTGCTGGCCAATCACGGCCCGGTGGTGGCGGCGAAGGACCTTGAGGCGGCGGTCTACGCCATGGAGGAGCTGGAGGAGACCGCCCGTCTGGCACTCTTGCTGCGGGGCATGAACCCGCGTCTCCTGAGCGAGGGCGAGATCCGCTCGATTGTCGATCACTTCGATGTGGAATGGGACTGAGGCGCGATGACCGTGAACAAGACCTCCCTGCCGCTTTCGGCCAATCTCGGCTTCCTGTGGACCGATCTGGCGCTCCCGCAAGCGGTGCATGCGGCCGCTGCTGCCGGCTTCGGCGCGGTCGAGTTGCACTGGCCCTACGAGGTGCCGGCAGCCGAGCTCGCCGCCGCCCTCAAGGAGACCGGCTTGCCGGTGCTCGGGCTCAACACCGTGCGCGGCGATGTGGCGAAGGGCGAGTTCGGGCTTGCGGCCCTTGCCGGGCGCGAGGACGAGGCGCTTGCCGCCTTCACGCAGGCGCTCGACTACGCGGCTGCCATCGGCGCCGGCAACATCCATGTCATGGCCGGAAAGGCGGAAGGGGAGGCCGCGCGCCGCACCTTCGTCGCGAACCTTCGCCGCTTTCGCGATCTTGCCGCACCCAGGGGCATGAGACTGCTGCTGGAGCCGATCAACACCCGCGACGTGCCGGGCTACTTACTTTCGGACTGCGAGAGCGCCGCTTCGATCATTTCGGAATGCGGTGGCGAGGGCATCCGCATCATGTATGACTGCTACCACATGCAGATCATGCGCGGCGACCTGCTGCGCCAGGCCGAGCGCTGGATGGACCTGATCGGCCATATCCAGTTTGCTGCCGTGCCGGACCGGGGCGAGCCGGGCCGGGGCGAGGTCGACTACGACTGGCTGCTGCCGGCCCTGCGCGATGCCGGCTATCGGGGGCATTTCGGCGCGGAGTACCGGCCGCGCGGCACGACCGGTGAGGGTCTTGGCTGGATGAAGGCGTTTGTGAGCGCTTGAGGCGCTCGCTTATCCCTCAGCCGAGCTCCAGCGTCGTCGTCGCAAGCACGCGGGACGCATCGCCCGCCGGTACGCCGTTGCGGTACATGCGCGCGGTGGCGAACCCTTGCGTGAAGCCGGCCTGCTCCAGCCACCTACCGAAGCCGTGCCCCGTGTCGGGCACGTCGAGATGCAGCTCCTCGCCGCCGGTCGCTGCGCCGAGGGTGGCAAGGAGAGCCGTCCCGTCCGCCAGCGTGTCGGCGAAGAGCGGCCCGACTTTCCACCCCTGAAGGCATTTTCGCGCCGCGCCATAGCCGACGACGCGCCCATCCCTGATCGCCATCCGCGCGACGCGCGGGCCCGAAACCCAGGCGGACAGGAAGGCCTCGCGCTGCGCCGGGAAGACAGCCGCGTCATAGACGGACAGGCCGGCGTCTCCGGGATCGGCCGGGGCGATCCGTGTGCCGTCCGGCGGTGCGGCCTCCGGCGCCTGTCCCGAAAAGCGCAAGGTGCGATAGGCGACGGCAAAGCCCATGCTGCGGTAGTTGTCTTCCTGCGCCGGCACGCCGTCGAGGCCGATGCAGCGCTCGCCGAGCCTTGCCATGCCGGCATCCCAGACCCGGCGCCCCAGTCCCTTGCCGCGCAGGTCCGGCCGGCAGATGTAGAGTCCGATAAAGCCGAAGTCTGGCCCATAGGAGACGGCGGAAATCCCCGCTGCCATTTCGGTGCCGAGGAAGAGCCCGAGAAAGCCGCCGGGATCGGCGGCATGGAAGGCCGGGGCATCGTCGAGGCCGGGGTTCCAGCCCTCGCCGGCGGCCCAGTCGATCAGGAGGGGCAGTTCATCGGGGGCAAGCGCGCGCAGTGTCTGTTCGGTCATTCGGTCCCTGCCGGCATCGGAGCGAAGGAGGCCATGGCGCCGCTGTAGCGCTTCGGCGAGGGGGCAGCATAGGCGCCTCGCTTGGAGGTGAACAGCCCGAGCGCGGCAAGCGCCTCCGCCTGTTTCACCGCGGCACTCACTCCGTCGATCACCGGAACGCCGAACTCCTCGGACAGGCGGCGGGCAAGGTCGGCCATGCCTGCGCAGCCGAGCACGATCGCCTCCGCATGGTCTTGTGTCAGCGCCGCGCGGATCTCTGCCCGCAGCAGCTCGCCGGAACCCGATGCCGGGTCCTCTAGCGACAACACCGACATGCCGGCGGCGCGCACCCTTGCTCGGCCCGCCATGCCGTAGCGCGCGACCAGATCCTCGACCGGCACGCGCGCGGCCTCGGCCGTCGTCACCACGGTGAAGCGGCGGGCGACGAAGGCGGCGAGCGACAGCGCCGCCTCGCAGATGCCGAGCACCGGAATGCGCGCCATCGCTCGTGCCGCATCGAGCCCGGTATCGTCGAAACAGGCGATCACCGCGGCCCGGGCGCCGGCCCGTTCTCCCTCGCGGATTTCGGCGAGCAGTCCCGGCACGGACAGGGCCTCGTCGTAATAGCCCTCGATGGAGGCGGGGCCTGCCTGCGAAGTGGCGGCGACGATCCGCGTACCAGGAGCCGCAACGGTCTTTGCGGCGGCCTCGATGGTGCGGGTCATCGACGCGGTGCTGTTCGGGTTGACGATCAGGAGGTCCATTATCTGCCGTCCGTCACGCGGTGCCCTGGCCGCGGGCGCGGCGGCGGCCGAGCCAGAGGATGGCGCTCAGCGTTGCCACGATGACGAGGAAGGAGAACAGCGTCGTCACCGTGCCGAGCGCGTAGAGCACCGGCGTCGTGACGTTGGTGGTCATGCCGTAGATCTCCAGCGGCAGGGTGTTGTAGGTGCCCGAGGTCATCAGCGAGCGGGCGAACTCGTCATAGGACAGGGTGAAGCCGAACAGGCCGACGCCGACCAGCATCGGCGCGATCATCGGCAGCAGCACGTGCAGGAAGGTTTGCCAGGCGCTTGCGCCAAGGTCCCGCGCGGCTTCCTCGTAGGCGGGCGAGAAGCGGTTGAACACGGCGAACATGATCAGCACGCCGAAGGGCAGGGTCCAGGTCAGGTGCGCGCCGAAGGCGGAGCTGTACCAGGCCGGGCGCAGGCCCACCTGCTGATACATCACGCCGATGCCGAGCGAGACGATGATCGAGGGCACCACCAGGCTGGCAACCGAGAGGTAGAACAGCGGCGTTGCCCCGAAGAAGCGGCGGCGGAAGGCGAGGCCCGCCAGTAGCGACACCACGACGGTGACCAGCATGACGCCGATACCCAGCGCCAGTGAGCGGCGGAAGCTGCCGCCGAAATCGCCGACCGCCTGGCGCTCCGTCAGGTTGCGGAACCAGTGCAGCGAGGTGCCGTTGAGCGGGAAGGTCAGCCCGCCGTCGGGTCCCTGAAAGGACAGGATGACGATGGCCGACAGCGGCCCGTAGAGGAACACCACGAACAGCGCGAAGAACAGCGCCAGGATCCAGAACTCGAGGCCGCGGGTCTCGCTCATCTCACAGCTCCTTGCGGATGTCGACGACGCGCAGGATCGCGGCGACGAGCAGGAGGACGATGGCCAGCAGCACCACCGCATTGGCGGCGGCGGCCGGATATTGCAGCAAGGACATCTGGTTGCGCATCATCAGGGCGACCGAGGCGCTCTGCCCGCCCGACATCACTTGGACGGTGATGAAGTCGGCCATCACCAGCGTCACGACGAAGATCGTGCCGATCGCCATGCCGGGCTTGGCCAGCGGCAGGATCACATTGGTCAGCACCTGGAGGCTGGAGGCGCCGGCATCGCGCGCCGCCTCGATGAGAGAGCGGTCGATGCGCATCAACGTGTTGAAGATCGGCGTCACCATGAACAGCGTGTAGAGATGCACCATGGCCAGCACCACGGCGAAATCGGAATAGAGCAGCCATTCGACCGGGGCCGGCACGATGCCGAGATCGACGAGCGCCGTGTTGACCAGCCCGTTGCGTCCGAGCACCGGGATCCAAGAGATCATCCGGATGATGTTGGGTAACGACACTCACCGCATCGTTCATTGGCCGTCGAACTGACTGCATCGCGAACCTGGGTGCCGGGTTTCCCCAGCGCCAAGGCGATCGAGGCCTCCTCCTAAAATCTCTTCATCCCCGTGAGCAAATCAGAGGAAGACATCATGCGAACTTTCATACTCGTGGCGATTACCGTGATCGCGACAGGCAGTGCCTGGTGGCTCTGGAGCCAGCCCGATGCTGCAAGCCCGGCGGAAGAGGGCCAGGCTCTTGCTGCTGTAACTCTGCCGGCCACACTGTCACCCGAGGCCGAAGCCGGTCAGCAGATATTTGCCGCCAACTGCGCTTCCTGCCACGGCACGAACGCTGAAGGGCGTGCGGGAACCGCACCTCCGCTCATCCACAAAATCTATGAGCCGGGTCATCACAGCGACATGGCTTTCGTCTTGGCAGCACGCAACGGGGTGCGCGCCCATCACTGGCGCTTCGGAAACATGCCCCCGGTGCCGGGACTCACGGATGCGGACCTAGCCGGCATCATCCGTTTCGTGCGGGAGGTTCAGGTTGCGAATGGCATTCAATAAGCCGCTGACCTATGGCGACCTAGCCGTGACCGAGGTCATATCCGGCTGCGGTCTTGCCGCATTCTCGGCTACCGTCCAGACGCTCGCCATCGACAAACAATGATGTAGCAAATGGCGAGGCACTCCAAATCAATCGAACTTCGTCATCTCCGCTATTTCGTGGCTGCAGCCGAGCATGGCAGTTTTCGCAAGGCTGGAGTTGTACTTGGACGGTCGCAATCGGCAATCAGCCGCTGCATTGTTGATCTCGAAGACAGGTTGGGCGTGTCTCAGACTTTTGCAGGTCAACGTTTTCTTCATCGTGCGCGACGAGCGATCAGGACGATCAGTGAAGGCGCAAATGAGGTAGCCGCTGCTGGAAGTTCCGAGCAAGGACGGGTGCGGATCGGCATCTATTCCTCCATCGCTTCCGGCTTCCTCGCCGAACTGCTCTACACCTATGGCCTCCGGCATGGAAACGTCAGGATCGAGTTGGTCGACGGCAATCCCGAGGAGCATGTCGCCGCCATCCGGCAGTTCCGCCTCGACGTCGCCTTTTTGACCGGCGAACGGGATTGGCCCGGCTGCGACCGCGCGCAATTGTGGTCTGAGCGGGTCTTCGTGGTGCTGCCAGATCGCCATCCCCTCGCCGCCCGCGCCGAACTGACGTGGCCGGATTTGACCGAGGAGCCATTCATCGTCAGCGAGGCTGCGCCAGGCCAGGAGATTCACGATCATCTGGTGCGGGAACTGGCATCGCTCGGCCGGCGCCCGGAGATCCAGGTGCAGTCGGTCGGCCGCGACAACCTCTTGCCGCTGGTGGCAATCGGCCGGGGACTAACGCTGGTGAGCGAGGCCATGACCGTCGCCATGCTGCCCGGCATCACTTACCGGCCTATCAAAGGGGAGATACTTCCCTTCTCGGCCGTTTGGTCCCCCCGAAACGACAATCCCCCCTTACGCAGAATACTTGCCATGGCCAGAGTGGCATCCGCGAAATCCACGAAAATCAGGTAGTCGGCATCTTAGAGTGGGGCGAGCGACGAGCCTTTGCGAAGCCGCGATCCGTGGCGATAAACCGTTCCAGCATCGGCACGATGAGCCTGACGGGATCGGCGGCGGGCTGGGCCATCTCGCGGGCCAGCACTTCAGCGTAGGCGGTCAGATCGCGGTGAAGCGACGCGGGCAGTTCCACCGTTACCTTGACAGGCTTGTCGTCGGGCAGTGGACCGAGTTTTAGCTTGGTCATGGTCAACCTCCTGTCGGCTCGAACACAAGGTCGCGGGTGACGATGATCCTGACCGGGAAGCCCGGCCGGATGGTCAGCGTCGGGGCGACCTGCAACTGGCGCTGGACGATCTGCTGGCCCGCCTGATTGACGGTATCCTGTGCGCCGTCGCGGATCGCACGGATAAGCCGGTCCTCGTCACTAGTCGCCAGCTCCGTGCCGACCGCGAGCAGCGTGGAGAGGCCAGCCGCTTTCATCAGATCCCACCAATGATAATCGACGCCATCCTCAAGCCCGGCATAGCCCGATGCGTCCGCGCCCGGCAGGCGCTCCAGAACGATGGAACGGCCGCCGGGCAGGATCAGGCGATTCCACGCCAGCAACACGCGGCGCTGGCCGAAGGTCACGCCATCATCGTATTGACCGATGATGCGCGTTCCCTGTGGGATCAGGAGCAGCGAGCCGGTTGGGCTGTCATAGACGTTCTCGGTCACTTGCGCCGTGATCTGGCCGGGCAGATCGGAACGGATGCCGGTGATGAGCGCGGCCGGGATCACGGCCCCGGCCTGAAGGATGTAGGGCGATGCCGGCGGCGCGACACGATCCGGTGCGACAGTCTGCCGGTCCACGGGTCCATTGAGAAAAGCTGTGTGCCGGCTCTGCCCGTCCGGCCGTCCGCCAAGGCCAAGACCGGCAAGGCTAGGCATGGCCGTTCCTGCCGGCGCTCCCGTGCGCGGGCCGGACTGGAAGAACACACCGCTCAGCCGCGCAGCTTCTTCCTCGGCAAGCCGTCGTTGCTCCTCAGGATCGACAGAAGGTGTGGTGATCGCCGGAGGCATGACCGGCTGGCCCCGGTTCTGCGCCTCGTGGATCGGGCGGCCGAGGTCGCCCGGAAGCGCCGGTCCAAGAACCGGGCCGGTGTAATCGCGCGGCAAGCCGGCAAGCCCGTCTGCCGTGGGGCGGTTCTCGGTCGAATAGAGTTCGCCACCGCCCGGTCCCGCGTCACGGGTTTGGAGGGCGTAGATCAGCGCCCCGCCGATGCCGAGAAGGGCGACGGCTCCGGCGCCTGCCAGCACCTTGCGGGACAGACGGGTGACGCGGGGCGGCTCGGCGCGCAACCGCATGGGAGCCGTAGTGTCGGTGCCACTCATGAGGGTGATCCTCCCGTGGTCGCACCGGCTGGTTGGGCTGCGGCCTGCGTTTGCTCTACGCGGACAATCCTGACCACCTGCTGGCGGTTGCCGCTGCCAAGGCGCAGCTCGGCGGCGCCGAACAGGCGGTCCACGATCAGGACGTTCTGGTGGATGCGGCTGTTGACGATCTGCGGCTCGCCGTCCGACCCAAGAACGAACAGAGGCGGCATCTCGCCCTGGACGATGCCGCGCGGGAACACGACATAGACGCGCCTGCCGTCGTCGAAGACGGAGACTGGGCGCCATGGCGGGCTGTTGCCCTGCACCTGCAAGCCGTAGCGATAGTTGCGCGCGGCCTCGGCCGGGATGACGGGGGCCGACGGTGCGGCCACGCGGCTGCCTGGCGGCGGTGCGGGATAGGCCCAGGCGACGGCGGGCATGTAGAGCGCTTCCCGCGCGCGCAACTCGATCATGTAGATCCGGCGGTCGGTGGTTATGACGAGGTTGGTCGAGATGTCCGGCCGGGTCGGCTTCACCAGCACATGCACCCGGCGGGTCGGGCCGGAGCCGCTTTCGGTGTCGCCGATAACCCACCTTGCAGTATCGCCGGCGGCAATCGGTCCCGCGCCTGTCAGGCTCTCGCCCGGCTCCAGCGCGATGGTGGTGATCTGCCCGACGGCGGCATAGACCTGATAGAGCGCGCCTTCCGACCACGGATAGATCTGGATGGCATTATAGTAGCCTTCCCGGCGCGGCTCGACGCGGGCGGCGGCGTTGGCGTTCTCGACACGGGCCGTCGCCGTGCCGGCAGCCTCGCCGCCCCGCGCCACAATCCAGGCGGGCGGGACATGCAGCGGTCGGGGCGTTGTGTCGGTCGCAGCCGCCTGCACGGTCGGCAAGGGCGGCACATCGGCATCGTAGCTGAACTGCGGCGTCCGATTGGTCGCGCAGCCGGCCAGCATGGTCGCGGAAAGCAACAGAGCCGCGAAGGCGGATTTACGGAAAGCCGGAAAGCCGGTTTTGCTCAAAGTTGTGGCGGTCATTGGCTCATCTCCCGCGACCAGTTGATCGCGTTGACATAGATTCCGAGGGGATTGGCGCGCAGCCGCTCGGCATCGCGCGGGGTCTGGATCACGACCGTCAAGATCGCGGTCCATCTCTCGGTGGTGGAGAGCTGGCCGTTTTCGTAGTGGCGTTCGGTCCAGGCTACGCGGAAACTGTCCGGGGACGCCCGGATGATGCTCGAGACCTCGACGGCAACCTGCTGGCGACTGACGCGCGTGAAGGGATCATTGGAGCGGGCATAATCGTTCAATGCAGCCGCGCCCCGGTCGGTGGTGAACTCGTAGGCCCTGAGCCAATTTTGGCGGACGACGATGGCGTCGGCCGGGAGCGCGCGCACCTGTTCGATGAAGCGGCCGAGGTGGAACGCGATCTGCGGATCGGTCGGTCGATAATCGGCCGCTGCCGGGGCGACGGCTTGTGCCTGGCCGAGATTGTCCACCTGCACCACCCAGGGCACGACAGTCCCGCGCGCCGACTGCCAGACAAGCGCCCCGGCGAACCCGATAGAGAGGATCAGCGAGCCGAACGCCATATAGCGCCAGTTCCTTGCCTGCACGCGGGCCGAGCCGATGCGCTCGTCCCAGACCTGTGCGGCGCGCTGATAGGGCGTTTCGGGTTCCGGCACCTTGCCGTAGTGGGTCGTCGGTCGTTTGAAGATGTTCATGTGCGGTCACTTTCGGAAAGGCTGACGGAGGAACCGCCACCGTGGCTGTCGCCGGATCTGACGGCATGAGCGGCAGCGGTGACGCCGTGGCTCATCGCCCGGCTGCGGCGCATCTGCTGCGCCCAGGCCGGCGGACCATCAGCGGCTGAGGGGGGTGACGGCTCGGGCGACGAGGTGCCCCCGACCGTGCCCATGGAGGAGCTGCCGCCGGATGCCGCGAACCCGGCCCTCGCGCCATCGGAATAGCTGGATTTCATGCTGTCGGCGGCACGGGAGGCTGCGCGCTTCAAAGGCGAGATGGCAGCCGAGCCTGCGGCGCGGGCCACACCGCCAAGGCCGGAGGCGACCCCGGCCGCGCTGGACTCGCCCATGGAGCCGAGGGAATAGGCCGACGAGGCCGCACCGGCGACCGAAGCACCACCGCGCGCAAGCGCAGCACCGCCCGAGAGTGCGGCGCCGCCACCCCGCGCAGCGAGCATGGTCGCACCACCGGCAGCGATCGCGGCGCCGCCGACCGCGAGGCCGGTCCCGACGGCAGCGCCGGCGCTGAGTTGGGGACCACCGGAGACAAGGCCGGTGGCGATGCCGGGGCCAAAGATGCCGAGACCAAGCAACGACAAGGCCGCCAGCACAATCGCCATCGCGTCGTCGATGGTCGGCGTCGCGCCACCGAACCCGGCCGTAAACTGGCCGAAGAGCGTCGAGCCGATGCCGATGATGACGGCCAATACCAGCACCTTGATGCCGGATGAGACGACATTGCCCAGCACGCGCTCGGCCATGAAGGCGGTCTTGCCGAACAACCCGAAGGGGATCAGCACGAAACCCGCAAGCGTCGTCAACTTGAACTCGATCAGGGTGACAAAGAGCTGGATCGCCAGGATGAAGAAGGCGAGGATCACCAGCGCCCAGGCGAAGAACAGGCATAGGATCTGCACCAGGTTCTCGAAGACCGCGATCCAGCCCATGAGATCGGAGATGGATTCGAGCAGTGGCCGACCGGCATCGAGGCCAATCTGCGCAACGCGGCCTGGGCGCAGGAGATCGGCAGCGGAAAAGCCGGTGCCCGAGGCCATGAGGCCAAGGCCGGCGAAACTCTCGAAGACGATGCGGGAGAGGTTGTTCCAATTGGAAATCAGATAAGCGAAGACCCCGACGAAGATGGTTTTCTTCACTAGGCGGGCGAGAACGTCATCATCTGCGCCCCAGGCCCAGAACAGGGCAGCGAGCGTGACGTCGATGACGATGAGTGTGGTGGCGATAAAGGCCACTTCACCGCCGAGCAGGCCAAAGCCCGAGTCGATATAGCTGGTGAAGATGCCGAGAAAGTTGTCGATGACCCCCGTTCCGCCCATGACTATCGCCCCCCATCCGGGCCGGGCGTCGACTGCGCGGGCGCCCGGCCGAGGAAGCGGTCGCGGGTCTCGGCCCAGACGCCCAGGCATTCGACATCATTGGCTGCCGCTTCCCCCATCTCCTGACAGCGGCGCTGCCTTTCGCGCAGGGGATCGACCTGCCGCGCAAGTGAAGGAGCGGAAGGTGCTGGCGCGGGGACTTCTTCGCGGGTCATCTCGATGATCGCCGCGGTGATCGCGACAGCGACGAATACGATGGCCGCGATGCGGGCCAGCACCTTCCCTTCCATGATCTGCCCTCCCGGCATCAGTTGAACATCTGCGCGTTGCCAGGCTGGTAGCCGCTGCCCGGTGCCAGGAAGCGCTCGCGCTGGATACGGCCCTGCTCAGCGGCGGTCGCTCGCTCCGCTTCTGTCAACGCATCGGCGCGACCGTTCGCTGAGATGACCGCGATCAGGTCGGAAAGCTGGTGCGACTGGAGCGCGAGAAGCTGGTTGCCGGCTTGGGTGGCCTGAAGCGCGCCCGTCGCGCCCTGGCTTTCGCCGACGAGCGCGGACATCTCAGCCCGGTTAGTGTCGATGTTACCGACGACACCGGCCTGCACCCGCATGGCGTCCTGAAGACCCCCAACGGTATTCTCCCAGCGGGACCGGGCATCGGCGATGAGCTGCTGGTCGGTGGTTGCGAGAGAGAGATTGCCGTAATCCTGCTGGAACATCTGGTCGATGTTCTGCACGTCGAAGGCGATATTCTGGGCCTGTCCGAGAAGCTGCTGGGTGCGCTGGACGTTCTGCTGAAGCGCCTGAAGCGAACTGTAGGGCAGGCTCGCAAGGTTGCGGGCCTGGTTGATCAGCATCTGCGCCTCGTTCTGGAGCGAGGTGATCTGGTTGTTGATCTGCTCCAGCGTGCGGGCGGCGGTCAGCAGGTTCTCGGCATGGTTGGTCGGGTCGTAGACGATCCTGCCGAACCCGCCAAAGAAGGCGTGGGCCGGCGTCGTGAACACCGGGGCCAGCGCCAGCGGTGCGGCAAGCGCCAGGGCAAGCGCCGAAGTGCTGACCATTCGGGTGAACCGGGGAATTGCGCGCGTCATGGTGTAATCTCCTCTTCATCCAGGATGAGTTCGATTTCGCCGACGTCAGCGACTGTCGGCGGCGGGATTTCGTTTTCGGTTACGAGATTGGTGAGGTCAGGGATGAGATCGGCGGCCCATTCGACGCCGCGTGCGTGAAGCCAGGCGGAGAGGAACCCGTCGCGGCCATGTTCGGCAAGGATCTCGTTTATCAGCGTCTGATCGGATTTGGCCGATGCGGCGCAGAGCGCCAATCCGACTTCCGACAAGCCAAGGTCGAACAAGCGGTTGCCGCGCCGCGACTGGCAGTAGTAGTCCCGCTTGGGCGTGGCCCGCGCGAGGATTTCGATCTGCCTGTCGTTGAGGCCGAAGCGGCGATAGATCGCCGTGATCTGCGGCTCGATGGCGCGCTCGTTCGGCAAGAGGAGCCGCGTCGGGCAGCTTTCGATGATCGCCGGCGCGATGGCGGAATTATCAATGTCGGACAGCGACTGCGTGGCGAAGATGACACTGGCGTTCTTCTTGCGCAGGGTCTTGAGCCACTCCCTGAGCTGGTCTGCAAACCCTTCGTCATCGAGCGCCAGCCAGCCCTCGTCGATAATCAGCAGCGTGGGCCGCCCGTCCAACCTGTCACCGATGCGATGGAACAGGTAGGACAGAACCGCCGGCGCTGCGCCGGTGCCGACCAGACCCTCGATCTCGAACGCCTGCACGTCGGCAGAGCCAAGATGCTCGGTCTCGGCATCGAGAAGGCGTCCATAGGGACCACCGACACAATAAGAGCGCAGCGCCTGTTTCAGGTCATTGGATTGCAGCAGCACGGCGAGGCCGGTGATGGTGCGCTCTCCGACCGGAGCGGACGCCAGCGAGGTCAGCGCCGTCCAGAGATGCTCCTTCACCTCGGGCGTGATCTGGATATTCTCGCGCATCAGGATTGCCACGATCCAATCGGCAGCCCAGGCCCGTTCGGCAGTCTCGTGGATGCGGGCCAGCGGTTGCAGCGAAACAGACGTTTCGGAAGCGTCGGTCAGTTCGCCGCCGAGATCATGCCAATCACCCTGCATAGCGAGTGCGGAGGCACGGATGGAGCCGCCGAAATCGAAGGCGAAGACCTGTGAGCGCGCGTAGCGGCGGAACTGTAAGGCCATCAGCGCCAGCAGCACCGACTTGCCGGCGCCGGTCGGTCCGACGACGAGTGTATGGCCCACGTCGCCGACATGAAGGGACAGCCGGAACGGGGTCGATCCTTCGGTCCTGCCGTAAAGCAGCGGGGGTGCGCCAAAGTGATCGTCCCGTTCCGGCCCCGCCCACACGGCGGACGAAGGGACCATGTGGGCAAGGTTGAGCGTCGAGACCGGGGGCTGGCGGACATTGGCATAGGCATGTCCAGGCAGGCTGCCGAGCCAGGCGTCGACGGCATTGACCGTCTCGACCATGACGCTGAAATCGCGGGACTGGATGATCTTCTCGACCAGCCGCAGCTTTTCGTCGGCGCGGCGGGCGTCCTCGCCCCAGACGGTGACGGTCGCCGTGACATAGGCCATGCCGGCCATGTCGGCGCCGAGTTCCTGCAACGCCATATCCGCGTCGGCGGCCTTGTTCGCGGCATCGGTGTCCACGAGCGCGGATTGCTCGTTGGTCATCACCTCCTTGATGATCGCCGCGATGCTCTTGCGCTTGGCGAACCATTGCCGGCGGATTTTGGTCAGCAGCCGGGTCGCGTCGGTCTTGTCCATGAGGATGGCGCGGGTGGACCATCGGTAGGGAAAGGCCAGCCGGTTCATCTCGTCGAGGAGGCCGGGGGTGGTCGTGCCGGGAAAGCCGGTGATCGTCAGCACCCGGAGATGCGACAAGCCCAGGCGCGGCTCCAGCCCGCCGGTCAGCGGCTGATCGGCCAGCAGAGCGTCGAGATACATCGGCACTTCCGGCACGCGGACGCGATGCCGATTGGTCGAGATGGTGGAATGGAGGTAGGTCAGCGTGCCGGCGTCATCGAGCCAGCTACATTCCGGCATGAAGCCGTCGAGCAGCGCCAGCACGCGGTCGGTGCGGTCGATGAAGCCGCGCACCAGCTCCCACGGGTTCACGCCCGAGGTCTCGCGGCCCTCGTAAAGCCAGGACTCCGATCGTGCGGCATCTTCGGCGGGCGGGAGCCAGAGGAAGGTCAGGAAGTAACCGGAGACGAAATGGCTGCCCTCTTCCTCGAAATCGGCCTTGCGCTCGGCATCGACCAATGCCGAGGCGGGATCGGGGAAGCGGTCCGCAGGATAGGTTGCGGCCTCCGAACGCTGTGCTTCCACGAAAATGGCCCAGCCAGAGCCGAGACGGCGGAAGGCGTTGTTCAGCCGTCCCGCGACCGCAACCAGTTCGGCCGCGACGGCGGAATCCAGATCGGGGCCACGAAACTTCGCCGTCCGCTGAAACGAGCCATCCTTGTTGAGGACAACTCCCTCCCCGACCAGCGCCACCCAGGGCAGATAATCGGCCAGGCGGGAAGCGGTGCGGCGGTATTCTGCGAGATTCATCATGGATCAAACCTCACACCGAGAGATGGCCGGGGATGCGCAGATGGCGGCGCGCGACCTCGACGAAGAGCGGATCGCGCTTGGCGGCCCAGACGGCGGCGATGTGACCGACCGCCCAGATCAGGATGCCGGCGAGCCAGAGCTGGAGGCCGAGGCCGACTGCCCCGGCCAGCGTGCCGTTCAGGATCGCGACGGATCGCGGCGCCCCACCGAGCAGGATCGGCTCGGTCAGGGCGCGGTGGACCGGGACAGCGAAGCCCGGCACCGCGTCGAGCGCCTCGAAACTCACGGCCATCAGACCAGCGCTCCGCCGCCGAAGCTGAAGAACGAGAGGAAGAAGGAGCTGGCGGCGAAGGCGATGGAGATGCCGAAGACGATCTGGATCAGTCGCCTGAAGCCGCCGCCGGTGTCGCCGAAAGCCAACGTCAGGCCTGTGACGATGATGATAATCACCGCCACGATTTTCGCCACCGGCCCTTCGACGGATTCGAGGATGGATTGCAACGGCGCTTCCCAGGGCATCGAAGAGCCGGAGGCAAAGGCCGGGGATGTCATCAGGCTCACCCAGGCGAAGGCGGCGGCGGTTGCGATATGGTGACGGATGCGGAAGGCGCGACGGATCATGCAGGTTCTCCAGTGTTGCGAGTGGTGCCGGGTTCTGAAAAGGCGGGGAAAATCCGGTAGTCGCCGTCGGGACCGAGACCATCGACGCGGGCGAGTTCGACAAGCCGCCGTGCGGAACCGCGACCGGCAAGGACGGCCACGAGGTCGATGGTTTCGGCGATCATGGCGCGCGGGACGGTGACGACGGCTTCCTGGATCAATTGTTCGAGGCGGCGAAGCGCGCCGATGCCGGAACCGGCATGGATGGTGCCGATCCCTCCGGGGTGCCCGGTGCCCCAGGCTTTGAGGAGATCGAGCGCCTCGGCGCCACGCACCTCACCGATCGGAATACGGTCGGGACGCAGCCGCAGCGAGGAACGGACCAGATCGGACAGAGTGGCAACGCCATCCTTGGTCCGCATGGCGACAAGGTTGGGTGCCGCGCATTGCAGCTCGCGGGTGTCCTCGATGATGACGACGCGATCCTGCGTCTTGGCCACCTCGGCCAGCAGCGCATTGGTCAGCGTGGTCTTGCCGGTGGACGTGCCACCGGCGACGAGGATGTTCGCACGCGACTGGACGGCGGCGCGGAGCGTTTCCGCTTGACCGGCGGACATGATGCCGGCCGCCACGTAGTCGTCGAGTGTGAAGACCGTGACGGCGGGCTTGCGGATGGCGAAGGCGGGTGCGGCGACGACCGGCGGCAGCAGGCCCTCGAAGCGCTCGCCGGTCTCCGGCAGTTCGGCCGAGACGCGG
>JBAYRO010000046.1:0-22301 GCA_041676645.1 Burkholderiaceae bacterium
ACCTGGTACATGTGGCGCTGCCTCGATCCGCTGCCAGTGGAGAATCGATGAAGACCACGTTCCTAGACTTCGAACAGCCGATCGCTGACCTCGAGCAGAAGATCGATGCGCTTCGGTTCGTCCAGGACGATTCCGCCGTCGACATCGCCGAGGAGATCGGCCGGCTGCGCAAGAAGAGCCAGGCGCTGCTCAAGGACACCTACGCGAAGCTCACGCCCTGGCAGGTGGCGATGGTCGCGCGGCATCCGCAGCGGCCCCAGACGCTGGAATACATCCGGTCGCTGCTGACCGACTTCCACGAACTGCATGGCGATCGGGCCTTCGGCGACGACCGTTCCATCGTTGGCGGGCTGGCGCGCTTCAACAGCCATACGGTCATGGTGATCGGTCACCAGAAGGGGCACGACACCAAGGAGCGCAGCCTGCGCAATTTCGGCATGCCGCGCCCGGAAGGCTATCGCAAGGCACTGCGCCTGATGCGCACCGCCGAGAAGTTCGATATTCCCGTCCTCAGCTTCGTCGACACCATGGGCGCCTATCCCGGGATCGGCGCCGAAGAGCGTGGCCAGTCCGAGGCGATCGGCCGCAACCTGTTCGAGATGGCCTCCCTGCGGGTGCCGATCATCACGACCGTGATCGGGGAAGGGGGCTCGGGGGGCGCGCTCGCGCTCGCGGTGGCCGACACGGTGCTGATGCTGCAGTACGCGATCTACTCGGTCATCTCGCCCGAGGGCTGCGCCGCGATCCTCTGGAAGAGCGCCGACAAGGCTGCCGAGGCGGCGTCGACCCTGGGCATCACCGCGCAACGGCTGAAGTCCCTGGGCCTCGTCGATCGCGTCATCGACGAACCGGTGGGCGGCGCCCATCGCGATGTCGACGCGATGTCCGAAACCCTGCGACGGGCGATCGCCGATGCGCTGCGCCAGGTCCAGGGCCTGCGACCCGAGGAACTCGTCGCCAAGCGCCAGGAGCGCCTGCTGTCGTATGGCAAGTTCAGGGAGACCGACACCTGAGCCGGACGCGTCGGCGGTCGTCGACGCCCTGCAGGGGTGGCTGGCCGGACCGGCCGCCGGTCGGCGCATCCTCGTGGCGACCAGTGGCGGGCTCGATTCGATGGTGCTGCTCGATGCGCTTGTCCGCCTGGTGCCGGCGGGCCGGCTCCATGTCGGTCACATCGACCATGCCCTGCAGTCCCCGTCGCGCCGCTGGGCGGGTTTCGTCGCCGAGCGGGCACGGATGCTGGGCATCGATGCGACACTGCAGCGGCTGGACGGGGCGCCCGGCGCCGGCGAGAGCCTCGAGGCCTGGGCACGCCAGGCGCGCTATGCGGCGCTCGACCGCATCGCGCAGGAGGCCGGCTGCGAGCTCGTCGCCTGCGCGCACCATGCCGACGACCAGGTCGAGACCCTGCTGATCGCGCTCGGACGCGGCGCCGGACCACGCGGCCTGGCCGCCATGGCCGGCGCCCACCCGGGTCCGCGCGGCGTGCATCGCCCGCTGCTCGGCCTGCCGCGCTCGGCGCTCGAAGCGCATGCCGGTCGCCATCGGGTGGAATTCGTCGAGGATCCGTCGAATCACGACCAGCGGTTCGCCCGCAACGCCCTGCGACACCGTGCCCTGCCGGCGCTGGAGGCGGCCATGCCCGGCTTCCGGGTGGGGGCGATGCGCGCGATCGAGCATCTCGCCGCGACCCAGGCCCTGCTGCTCGAGATGGCCGACGAGGAACTCGGGCGGCTGCTCGATGCGCGCGGCCGGCTCGATGCCGCCGGCCTGGCCGGACTCTCCGATACCCGCCAGGCCATCGTGCTGCGCGCCTGGCTCGACGCGCAGGGCCTGCCGGCGCCGAGCGCCGGGCGCCTGGCCGACTGGCGTCGCCAGCTCGATGCGCCCGGCGCACCGCCGCTGCGCCTGCCCCATGCCGGCGCCTGGCTGTGCCGTTATCGCGATGCGATCTGGATCGAGCGATGCGGGATCGAAGCCCCGTCCACGCTCCGCTGGCAGTGGCGGGGCGAATCGAGCCTCGCGCTGCCGGATCACGATGCGGTCCTGCACATCGAGCCGGACGGGCCGCTGGCGGTCGACTGGCTGCGCTCGCGGCCCTGGACCGTCCGGCGTCCGCGTGCCGGCGATCGCCTGCGGACCACGGCCGGCCGCCGGTCGCGGACCCTCAAGAACCTCTGGCAGGAGCGGGCGGTGCCGCCCTGGCTTCGCGCGGCCATGCCGGTGGTCGAAATCGACGGCCAGGTGGTGTTCGCCGCCGGCTTCGGCTGCAACGTCGGCGTCGCGCCGGCGGTAACCGGCGACGGGAGCCCATCGGGCGGCGTCGGCCTGCGTTTCGAGCCGCTCGCCTGCGGCGATCCCCGCAGCCCCTACCTCTGACGAAGTCCTGAAGCCGTCGTCGGCATCTTCTATAATCGACCGTTTTGCTCGCGCGCCGCCCGGGGGCGCTGCGGGCTTCGTACCGCAAGAAGCCACCAAAGCCAGCCCATGTCCCTCATCGTCCAGAAATACGGCGGCACCTCGATGGGCTCGATCGAGCGCATCCGCAATGTCGCCGCCCGCGCCGCCAAATGGCATCGCGCCGGGCACCAGGTCGTCATCGTGCCCTCGGCCATGTCGGGAGAGACCAACCGCCTGCTGGATCTCGCCCAGCAGATCAGCGAGCACGCCTCGCGGCGCGAACTCGACATGATCGCCTCGACCGGCGAACAGGTCTCCGTCGGCCTGCTCGCGATCGCCCTGCAATCGATCGGCGTCGATGCGATCAGCTTCACTGGCTGGCAGGTGCCGGTGCGTACCGACAACGCCTACGGCAAGGCGCGGATCGAGTCGATCGAGGACGCCCGGGTCAGGGCGGAGCTCGATGCCGGCCGCGTGGTCATCGTGACCGGTTTCCAGGGGGTGGATACGGGCGGCAACATCACCACGCTCGGACGCGGCGGCTCCGACACCTCGGCAGTGGCCGTGGCGGCGGCCCTGGGCGCCGACGAATGCCAGATCTTCACCGATGTCGACGGCGTCTACACCACCGACCCGCGGGTGGTCGCGGATGCGCGTCGCCTCGCGCGCATCACCTTCGAGGAAATGCTCGAGATGGCCAGCCTCGGGTCGAAGGTCCTGCAAAGCCGCTCGGTCGAGTTCGCCGGCAAGTACCAGGTGCGCACCCGGGTGCTGTCGAGCCTGACACCGCCGGACATCCCGGTCGAGGAAGAAGCCCGCTCGGGAACCCTGATCACCATCGAGGAAGACGACAACATGGAAAAGGCCGTCGTATCCGGCATCGCGTTCAGCCGCAACGCCGCCAAGATCACCGTCATGAACGTGCCCGACCGGCCGGGGATCGCCTTCCAGATCCTCGGACCCATCGCGGCCGCGAACATCGAGGTCGATGTCATCATCCAGAACCAGTCGGTCGGCGGCATGACCGACTTTTCGTTCACGGTGCCGCACACCGAGTTCAAGCGCGCGCTGGACATCCTGGAGCGCGAGGTCCGCGGGCCGCTGGGCACGGGCGACATCGTCGGCGACCCGGACATCTGCAAGGTGTCGGCCGTCGGCATCGGCATGAGCTCGCATGCGGGCGTGGCCAGCACCATGTTCGGCGCGCTCTACGAAGAGGGCATCAACATCCAGATGATCTCCACTTCCGAGATCAAGATCTCCGTGGTGATCGCCGACAAGTACATGGAGCTCGCGGTACGGGCGCTGCACAAGGCCTTCGGGCTCGAGCAGGAAAAGACCGCCTGAAAAATCCCCGTCGCGGGCGGGGACCGGCCCTTGCATCGGGTACAATGCGCCCCGAGCCGGCATCGAGAGAAATCTTGAAGCTAGGAGACGTGGCCGAGAGGTCGAAGGCACTCCCCTGCTAAGGGAGCATGCGGGCAAAACCTGCATCGAGGGTTCGAATCCCTCCGTCTCCGCCAAACAACTGCGCCCGCGATAGCGGGCGTTGTTGTTTGGCGGGGAGTCGAACCGTCCGTGGGACTTCGTGATCATTTGAAATGACGTTCGGGTTCGGATCAAATGCCCGGAACACCGACGGAGGACCCATGGCCACACTCTCGACACGACTGAACAAGGCGCTCGGCCTGCGGCACCCGGTGGTCTCGGCGCCCATGGCGTTCGCCGCAGGCGGCGCTCTCGCGGCAGCGGTGAGCCGGGCCGGAGGGCTCGGATTGATCGGCGGCGGCTACGGCGATGCTTCCTGGCTCGAGGAGCAGTTCGACGCGGCTGCGGGTGCGCGGGTGGGCGTGGGCTTCATCACCTGGTCGCTGCGGAAATCCCCGTCGATGCTGACCGACGTGCTCGCGCATCGGCCGGCCGCGGTCATGCTGTCCTTCGGCGATCCGCGCCCCTTCGTCGACGAGATCCGTGCCGCCGGCGCGCTCGTCATTTGCCAGTGCCAGGACATGGCCCATGTGATGGACGCCGTGGACGTGCGCGCCGACGTGGTGGTCGCGCAAGGGTCGGAGGCGGGCGGGCACGGCGCACTGCGGGGAACGCTGACCTTCGTGCCCGAAGCCGCCGACCATCTCGCCGCGCATGCCCCCGACACGCTGTTGCTGGCGGCGGGCGGCATCGCCGACGGTCGGGGGCTGGCGGCAGCGCTCGCCCTCGGCGCCGATGGCGTCCTGGTCGGGACCCGCCTGTGGGCGTCCACGGAAGCCCTGGTCCACGACGGACACCACCGCGCCATCCTCGAAACCGACGGCGACGGCACGCTGCGCACCACGGTGGCCGACATCGCCCGCCAGATATCCTGGCCCCGGGGGTTCAGCGCCAGGATCCGGCGAAACGCCTTCACCGACCGCTGGCATGGGCGCGAGGCGGAACTGGAGCGCCAGGTCGCGGTGGAAGGCCCGCGCTACCGACAGGCCTTCACTGCCGGAGATCCGGAGAACACGGGGGTCTGGTTCGGGGAGGCCGCGGGCCTGATCGATTCCATCGAGCCCGCGGCACGGATCGTCGAACGGATGGCGGACGAAGCCGCGGTTCGGCTTGCGCGGCTTGGCGTGGCGCCGATGACGCTCTGATGGGGGGCAGGCCGTCTCCGCTGTCGCGGCGTTGTTGCGTGGCGGACCGGCGCCCGTTGCCGCTATACCCCGACGCTTGACTTCCGGCGGCTTTTCGACTTCGATGCATCTGAGGACAGGAGCAAGGGGATGGTCGTGCGGCCCTGCCGCGGACCGTTCCCGAAACCAGGTGATGAAGTCGATCAAGCCTTTGGGGGGGCGTTGATGACGGATATTCTGATTGTCGAGGATGAGCCGGCGATCCTGGAGTCGCTGGAATTCATACTGACACGCTGCGGCTGGAAGGTCGGTGTCGCGCGCGACGGCGAGGCCGCGCTCGAGGCGGCCTACAAGTACCGGCCGCGCATGGTGCTGCTCGACATCATGCTCCCCAAGAAGGGGGGATTCGATGTCCTCAAGACACTCCGCTCCGATGAGGTGTTCGGTTCGATAGCGGTGCTGATCCTGACGGCGCGCGGCCAGCAGTACGACCGGAAGGCGGCAATGGATCTCAAGGCCGACGGCTTCATCACCAAGCCCTTCGCCAACGACGAGGTCGTGTCGGCCGTGCGCGAGCTGCTCGAGGGTGACGGCCGGCTGGCCGCGCATGCCTAACGGGTCGCCGGCGGGCGAGCACAAGTCGGGCCGGGAAGAGCTCGCGTTCCTGTTGCCGTTCTTCGGCACCCTGCTGCTGACGCCGCCGCTGATCAACCTGTTCGTCGGCAGGCGGATCCTGCTGTTCGGGGTGCCGCTCGAGGCGGTCTATCTCTTCCTGGTCTGGCTCTTCCTCGTCGGGATCACCATGGTGTTGTCGCGCCGACGCCCCTTTCGCGATGATTTCGCCGGCGACGAAGGTCGCGACCCCGACTACATGCAGGCCGATCCGGATCATGCGCATGATCCCCGGGGCCTCCCCGGCGCGAAGACAGCCAGCGACGACTGATGCTCTCGCCCGATTTCGTCATCCTGACCGCGATCGGCTATGTCGGCCTGCTGTTCCTGATCGCCTATGTCGCGGACGCGCGCTCCACGGGCAGCCGGAGCGGTTTCCTCGGTTCGCCCATCGTCTATACGCTTTCGATCTCGGTCTACTGCACCAGCTGGACCTTCTACGGCGCGGTGGGCACGGCGGCGCGCCATGGGCTCGAGTTCATCACCATCTACATGGGGCCGTCGCTGGTCTTCATCGGCTGGTGGTTCATCCTGCGCAAGCTGATCCGCATCAGCCATTCGCAGCGCATCACCTCGATCGCCGACTTCCTGTCCTCGCGCTTCGGAAAGTCCAACGAGCTCGCGGTCCTCGTCACCCTGATCGTCGTGGTCGTGGTCACGCCCTACATCGCGCTGCAGCTGAAGGCGATCACCACCTCGATCCAGACGGTCTCGGTCGCCAAGGGCGCCGGTGACGACCACCTGGCCACGCTCGACGAGGTGAGCCTCGCCTTCGGCATCGCCGTCGTGATGGCCGTCTTCACCATCCTGTTCGGAACCCGCAACGCCGATGCGCGCGAAAGGCATCTCGGCGTCGTGGCCGCCATCGCCTTCGAGGCGGCGGTCAAGCTGTTGGCCCTGCTGGCCGTCGGCATCTTCGTGGTGTTCGGGATCGGCGACGGTTTCGGCGACATCTACGCGCGGGCGGTGGAGGCGGGCTTCGAGATCCACGAGAAGGAGCCCTTCGGCAGTCGCTGGGTCGCCATGCTGTTCCTGTCCGCCTGCGCCGTGATCTGCCTGCCGCGCCAGTTCCAGATCACCGTGGTCGAGAATTTCGACGAGAACCACCTGCGAACGGCCGGCTGGGCCTTTCCCGCCTACCTGCTCCTGACCTGCCTCTTCACGATGCCGATCGCGCTCTACGGCCTGGCCACCATGCCGGCGGGCTCGAATCCGGACATGTTCGTTCTGACCGTGCCGATGGTGGCCGGCCAGGATGCGCTGGCCCTCTTCGTCTTCATCGGCGGTTTCTCGAGCGCCACCTCGATGATCATCATCGCCTCCATCGCCCTGTCGATCATGGTCTCCAACCATGTCGTGCTGCCCTTCGTGCTGCGCCGGTCGACCCATGGCGAGGAAGCCGGCGAGCACGATATCGCACGGCTGCTCCTGCGCAGCCGCCGGATCTCGATCGCGGGCCTGCTGGCGCTGGGCTTCATGTACTTCCGGTTGACGGAAGCCTCCGACGCGCTGGCCCCGATCGGGCTGATCTCCTTCGCCGGCGTCGCCCAGTTCCTGCCGGCGATGCTCGCCGCGCTCTACTGGCGCGGCGCCAATGTCAAGGGCGCGCTCGCCGGCATCTCGGTCGGCTTCATCGTCTGGGCATGGACGATGTTCCTGCCCTCGCTGTCGTCGTTCAGCCCGGTCGTGGTCTCGCTTCTGGTCGATGGTCCGTGGGGCATCGGCGCATTGCGGCCCCAGGCCCTGTTCGGCATGGAGGGCGTCGACCCCCTCGTGCACGCGGTGTTCTGGAGCCTGCTCCTCAATACATCCGCCTTGCTCTGCGTCTCGGTCGCCACCAGCCAGAGCGCGCTCGAGCGCATCCAGTCCGCGCTCTTCGTCGATGTGTTCCGACGCGGCGCTTCGCTCCAGACACGCATCATCCGCGGATCGACCACGACGAGCGAGCTCTTCTTCGTCGCCGAGCGGGTGCTCGGCTGGAGTCGCGCACGGGCGTTGTTCGACTCCCACGGCATGTCACGCGCGGCGGCGACGCGACAGCACGATGTCTCACCCGCCTTCATCTCGAGGCTGGAGCGGGAGCTGGCCGGCTCCATCGGATCGGCGTCGGCCCATATCCTGCTGAACAAGGTGGTGGTCGGCGATACCGTCTCGCTCGAGGAGGTGATGCGGATGGCCGACGAGACGCAGCAGATGATCGAGTACTCGCATGCGCTGGAAGCGAAGTCCGAGGAGCTTCGCTCGACCGCGCGGCAGCTCCAGGCCGCCAATGCCCTGCTGCACGAACTGCACCGGCAGAAGGATGATTTCCTTTCGCAGGTCAGTCACGAGGTGCGTACGCCGATGACCTCGATCCGGTCGTTCGCCGAGATCCTGCTCACGGTCGGGGATCTCACACCCGAGCAGCGCGAGCGCTTCGTCACCACCGTTCACAATGAAAGCGTGCGCCTGACGCGGCTGCTCGACGACATCCTCGACCTGAGCGCGCTCGAGCAGGGCGAGCGAGGGTGGGAGAACGTGCCCGTCGATGCCGAGGAGGTGCTCGACCAGGCGGTGATGGTCTGCGAAGCGCTGGCGCGCAAGCGCGGCGTCATCATCGAGAACGGCGCCCGGGTCGGCAATGCCACGGTGCTGGGCGATGCCGGCCGCCTCAGCCAGGTGTTCATCAACATCATCTCCAATGCCATTGCCTACAACAACTCCGCCGACCCGCGGGTTCACATCACCTCGGAATTCGCCGACGGCAGCTACGTCGTCGAGATCTCCGACAACGGCCCGGGCATTCCGCAGCACTATCGCAGTTCGATATTCGAGAAGTTCATCCGGGCCGAACCGGGTACCGCGAGCGGCGCGCGCGGCCTCGGCCTGGGCCTGAACATTTCGCAGAACATCGTCAGGAAATTCGATGGCGTGCTGGAGCTGACCCGTGGCCGCTTGCCGGGCGCCTGCTTTCGCGTCGTGCTGCCGCTGGCCGCGGTGTCCGTCGCGGCCGATCAGACCGGCAGTTCATGACGATGGGCGCAGTCGGTGCGCGGGCACAGCAGGCATGAGGGACCCGTCTCGACGACGACATGCGGGCCGTCCATGCCGTCGGCGTAGACGGTGCGATCGGTGTGCAGCATGTCGCAGGAAAGCATGATGGCGAAAGTCGGCTGCAGCACGTGGAAGCCGCCCACGGGCTTGGTCACCCGCTTCGCTATCTGCAGGAAGCGCGCGCCGCTGGGCAGCACGGAAACCTGGCGCACGATGTCGTCGGTGCCGAAGGCGCGGTAGATCGGCCACAGCAGGCAGCCGTGCCCGAAGGTCGGCAGGATCAGGCCGGGCAGGGTGAAGCGCTTGCTCAGGCGGCCGGCGCGGTCGGCCCGCAGGAAGCCGAAGGGGACGCCTTCCTTGCCGGGGCGCCGCAGCGTGACCAGGCGGTGCGCAACCTGCTCGAAGCTGGCGCCGACGATGTTGCCGAGCAGTTCGATGTCGTAGCGACGTTCCTCGGCAAGGGCGTGGAACGCGTCGTAGGGCATCATCATCGCGCCGGCGACATACGAGGACAGCGCCCGGTGCGCCAGGCGCTTCGCCTCCCCGGACGACAGTGCGAACTCGTCGACCGTTCTCCCCAGGACATCGCCGGCCGCCAGCGTCGCGTAACGGCGCAGCATGCTGAAACTGCGGGTGGTGGGCGGCGCCGTTTCCGGCAGCAGGAGCACGCTGGCATCGGCCTCGTCGCCACGGGCCGTCGGGCCGGTCGCGACCCGGCATTCGATACCGAAGCGATCGCGCAGCAGGGCGGCGAGAATCACTTCCTGTGGCGGATGGGTTCGCGGCAGCTCGGCCGCCAGCGCGTCGGCGGCGTCCTCCAGGGCGGGGAAGTGATTGCCGTGGGCGATGATCGCCTCGTCGACTTCGCGCAGCGGCGATGTCGGTTTCTGGCTCGCCGCCGCCTGCTCGAAATGGCCGACCAGATTGCGGATCGTCGGTACGAGATCCTGCGTTTCGGATCCGATCCTCGCGATGAAGCGGCTGCGGTCGGCATCGCTGAGGTCGGGGACCGTCGTGAGGATCTCCGCGCCCGACCGGATGCCGCTGATGCGATTGAGGATCTCGTGCAGCAGCTGCGACAGGTGAGGGTCCGACCGCAGCCGGTGGCGAAGCGATTCGACGTTGTCATGGGTGTCGGAATAGGACCGGTGCAGCCGGACCATCGCAGCGGCGGCCTCGGGATGCCGGGCGACGAGATCGCGGATCGCCTCGGCGTCGATCTCGATGCCCTGCATGACGGGGTCTGTCATCAGCTCGCCGATGGCGCCCACGATGCGCGCATCCGTTTCGCCGGACAGGTGGGCAAGGTCCAGTCCGAGGCGCTCGCCGATCCGCACCAGCAGGCCGCCGCCGATCGCGCGCTTGTCGCTCTCGATCAGGTTGAGATAGCTCGCCGAGATCCCCAGGGTGCGGGCGAGGCCCGCCTGGGATATTCCGATAGCCATTCGCCGGCGCTTGATGCGCATGCCGATGGGAACCCTGACACTCATGTTGTAAAGAATTTACATAATAGGATTTACAAAATCGAAATTATTGACAAGAAATAAACACAAAGTCAATTGCCGTTGAATGAGCATGGTAGTTTTGGTCGAGCTTCCCGCACCGGCTTCGGTCCGATTGGTGCGGCGAGGACACCAAAATCTACGGAGGAGGCAACATGACGAAGATTCGCGTGAACAGGCGTTCCGTCCTCAAGGGCACCGGTGCCGGCATCGTCGCGCTGAGTGCACCGCATTTCTTCATCCGGAATGCATGGGCGCAGCAGTTCTGCAACGATCCCACCAAGGGCAAGATCATCTTCGGCTTCAACGTCCCGCAGACGGGAACCTATGCCGAAGAAGGCCTCGAGCAGCTCACCGGCTACCAACTCGCCATCAAGCACATCAACGGCGAGGGCGATGGCGGCCTGCTCGCTAGCTTCAAGCCCAATTCGCTGAAAGGCAACGGCGTGCTTGGCCGCAAGGTCGAGTATGTCACCGGCGACACGCAGACCAATACCGACGCGGCCCGGGACGGCGCCCGGCGCATGATCGAGCGCGACAAGGCGATCATGGTCACCGGGTCGGTGACCTCCGGCGAGGCGATCGCCCAGCAGAGCCTGTGCCAGGAAATGGGCGTGATCTACATGTCCGGCCTGACCCACTCCAACGACACCACCGGCAAGGACAAGCGCCGCTACGGTTTCCGGCATTTCTTCAACGCCTACCAGTCCGGTGTCGCGATCGCGCCCTTCCTCGCCCAGGAATACGGCAAGGACCGGCGCGCCTACCATCTCACGGCCGACTACACCTGGGGATGGACCCAGGAGGAGTCGATCAAGGCGGCGACCGAGGCGCTGGGCTGGCAGACCGTGGCGACCGTGCGCACGCCGCTCGGCCTGGGCGACTACTCCCAGTACCTCACGCCGGTGCTCAACTCCGGCGCCGACGTGCTCATCCTCAACCACTACGGCCATGACATGGTCAACTCGCTGCCCCAGGCCGTCCAGTTCGGCATCAAGGAGCGCCAGGCCAACGGCAAGGACTTCGAGATCGTCGTGCCGATGTTCTCCGAGCTGATGGCGGTGGGCGCCGGCGACGCGGTGCGGGGCATCATCGGCACGCAGAACTGGAACTGGCAGCTCGACGACGAGGCGAGCAAGATCTTCACCAAGTCCTATGGCGAGGAATACGGCGCGCCTCCCTCGCAGTCGGCCCATACCGGCTACGTGCAGGCGATTCTCTATGCCGACGCGGTCGAGCGTGCCGGGACCTTCTATCCGCCGGAAGTCATCAAGGCGCTCGAAGGCTTCGAGTTCGACGGCATGGGCAACGGCCCCACCCTGTACCGCGACACCGACCACCAGTGCTTCAAGGAAGTCCTGGTCGTGCGTGGCAACGAGAAACCGACCAGCCGCTTCGATGTGCTCGACGTGATCGGCAAGACGTCCCGCGAGGAGGTCACCTACGATCCGTCGATCTTCGGGGGCGAACTCGGACCCTACGAACCCAATCAGTGCTGATGGGGTCCGGCCGGCCCGGTGACGCTCGCGTCGCCGGGCCGGCATTCCGCTGCTCGGTGGTGCTCGCTCGGGGAGAGCCTAGATGAACGCGTTGCTGGCCCAGTTGCTCAACGGCCTGGACAAGGGCGGGGCGTATGCGCTGATCGCCCTCGGCCTGACACTGGTATTCGGAACACTCGGCGTGGTGAACTTCGCGCACGGCGCGCTGTTCATGCTCGGCTGCTTCTGTGCCGTCACGTTCCGGTACCTGATCACCATCGAGACGGTCACCACCGACCCGACCCGGACGACGCCCTGGGGCGCGCCGGTCGAGGTCCGTACACCGATGGTGCAGGAGTGGTTCGGCGACTTCGGTGCCGTGATGGTCGACTACTCGGTACCGATCTCGCTGCTGCTCGCGGTTCCGGTGATGCTGGCGATCGGCATTGCCATGGAACGTGGCCTGATCAAGCATTTCTACAAGCGCACGCATGCCGAGCAGATCCTCGTCACCTTCGGGCTGGCCATCGTGCTCCAGGAGATCGTCAAGAGCATGTTCGGCGCCAACCCGATCCCGCAGCCGACGCCCGCCGCCTTCCGCGTGGCCGCGGACATCGGGGTCTGGTTCGGTATGGATCCGCATGTCCTGACCTATCCCTGGTGGCGGCTGATCTACCTGCTCTTCTCGGTCATCGTCATCGGCGGGGTGTTCGCCTTCCTGCACCTGACCACCTTCGGCATGGTCGTGCGCGCCGGAATGGCCGATCGCGAGACCGTGGGACTGCTCGGGATCGACATCGACCGGAAGTTCACCATCGTGTTCGGGCTGGCGGCCGTGGTCGCCGGCGTGGCCGGGGTCATGTACACGCCATTGCTGGCGCCCAACTATCACCTCGGGATGGAGTTCCTGGTACTGAGCTTCGTCGTCGTGGTGGTGGGCGGCATGGGCTCCCTGCCGGGAGCGGTCGCGGCCGGCTTCCTGCTCGGGATCCTGCAATCGTTCGCGTCGATGACCGAGATCAAGTCCCTGATTCCCGGCATCGACCAGGTCATCATCTATCTCGTTGCAGTCGTCATCCTGCTGGTGCGTCCGCGCGGCCTGATGGGACGACGCGGCATCATGGAGACCTGAGCGCCATGTTTTCACTCACCCGCAATGATCTCGTCGCGCTGCTTGCGCTCACCATCGTGGTCTTCACGATGCCGATCTGGCTGGCGCCCTTCGGGGCGGCGTACCCCGGCCTGATGCAGAAGTTCGCCATCTACGCGATCTTCGCCGTGGGCTTCAACATCCTGTTCGGCCTGACCGGCTACCTGAGCTTCGGCCACGCGGCCTTCCTCGGCGTCGGGTCCTACACCACGGTGTGGTCGTTCAAGCTCCTGACGATGGACATCATCCCGGCAATGATCCTCGCGGTCATCGTCTCGGGGCTGTTCGCCCTGGTGATCGGGTTCTTCTGCCTGCGACGGGCGGGAATCTACTTCGCGATCCTGACCCTCGCCTTCGCGCAGATGAGCTACAGCCTGGCCTATTCGGTGCTGACGCCCATCACCAACGGGGAAACCGGCCTGCTGCTCGCCCGCGGCGATCCACGCTACCTCGACCAGCTGTTCGGCGCGCAGATGGGTGGTGCCGGGTTGCCGCAACCGACGATCCTCGGCTTCGAGATGGGCGGCTATGCCGGCTTCTATCTCTGCGCCGTCCTGCTGATCTTCGGTTTCTACCTTTCGCAGAAGATCTTCGCTTCGCCCTTCGGCATCGCCCTGCGCGGCATCAAGTCGAACCAGACGCGGATGAGCTACACGGGCTTCAACACCAAGCCCTACACCCTGGCCGCTTTCGTCATCTCGGGGATGTTCGCGGGCCTGGCCGGATCGCTGCTGTCGATCACCGATCCGCTGGCCGGCGCCGAGCGGATGCGCTGGACGGAATCAGGGAACGTCGTGCTGATGACCATCCTGGGCGGTGTCGGGACGCTGTTCGGGCCGATCATCGGAGCCTGGCTGATCAAGTACTTCGAGAACATCTTCTCGGCGATCAACGTGGGCATGCTCAACGATTTCTTCGGCTTCCTTCCCGATGGGTTCCAGTCGGTCGTGGTCACGGTGCTCTCCAAGTTCGTCGGGGAAGGCTGGCACCTGACGCTCGGCTTGCTGTTCGTGATGATCGTGGTGTTCCTGCCCGGTGGCCTCGTCGAGGGCGTGAAGCGAATGTCCGCCCGAATGATGCGACGAAGACCCGCGGGCCATGCGGCGCCGCCTGAAGCCCAACTCGCGAAATAGGCGACGAAGATGCAACAGATGCCTGCCAATACGGTCCTTCACGTGGCCGATGTCCAGAAGAACTTCGGTGGCCTGAGCGCACTCTCCGACATCGATCTCCCGATCGAGCAGGGCAAGGTCCACGCGATCATCGGCCCCAACGGCGCCGGCAAGTCCACCCTGCTCAACGTGATCGTCGGACGGATCCCGCCCACCAGCGGCGCGGTCGTCTTCGACGGCATCGTCCTGACGGGGAAGGCTCCGCACGAGATCAACCAGCTCGGGATATCGCGGGTGTTCCAGACGCCCGAGATCTTTCCCGACCTGACGGTGCTCTACAACGTGATGGCCCCGGCGTTCGCCCGGCGCGATGGCGCATTCAAGCTCAACATGCTGCGTGGCGTGCGCTCCGAGACCGGCATCCAGCAGCAGGCCGAGCACCTGCTCAACGAGGTCGGGCTGCATGCAAGGCGCTTCGACATCGCCGGAGCCTTGTCGCGTGGCGACAAGCGACGCCTGGAACTCGCCATGTGCCTGATCCAGGAACCGCGCCTGCTGCTGCTCGACGAGCCGACCGCGGGCATGAGCCGCCACGACACGAACACCACCATCGACCTGCTGCGCAAGATCAAGTCGGGCGGCATGACCAAGGTGATCATCGAGCACGACATGCATGTGGTGTTCTCGCTGGCCGACCGGATCTCCGTCCTCGCGCAGGGCAAGATCATCGCGTCCGGCCTGCCGCAGGAGATCAAGGCCGATCCGCGTGTCCAGGAAGCCTATCTCGGGGGAACCGTCCAATGAGCGCCCTTGGAACCGAGCGCAAGGCGGCGGTCACGGCCGCCGATCTCGCCGCCGATCCGTCCAGTACGTTCTTCGCGGTGCGCAATCTGCACGCCTACTATGGCGAGAGCTACATCGTGCAAGGCGTGTCGCTCGATGTGCGCAAGGGCGAGATCCTCGCATTGCTGGGCCGCAATGGCGCGGGCAAGACCTCCACCTTGCGCGCGCTTGCTCGCCTGGACAACCCCGAGCTGCGCCAGGGCGAGGTCTGGCTCGAGGGCAAGCCCCTGCACCAGAGCAAGGCCTGGCAGGCCTCGCGCAGCGGCATCCAGCTCGTGCCGGAGGATCGGCGCATCATCTCGGGGCTCACCGTCGAGGAGAACCTGGTGCTGGCCCGGATAGCGCCGGGCCACGGCATGGAGCTCGACGAGCTCTACGAGCACTTTCCGCGACTGGCCGAGCGGCGCAAGCAGGATGCGGTGACCTTGTCCGGAGGCGAGCAGCAGATGCTGGCGGTCGCCCGGGCGCTGGCGCGCGAGGTCAAGCTCCTGCTGCTCGACGAGCCCTACGAGGGCCTGGCGCCGGTAATCGTCCAGGAGATCGAGAGGATCGTCTACAGCATCAAGGAACGCGGCATCACCACGATCATCGTCGAGCAGAATGCGGTGGCGGCGCTGCGGCTGTCGGACCGGGCGCTGATCATGGATACGGGAGAGGTGGTCTTCACCGGTACCGCGAAGGAGCTGCTGGACGACGAGGGCCTGCGCAACGAGTATCTCGCGATCTAGGTAGGCCCCCGACCCGGATAATGCGAATGAGATAGAATCACGTCTGATTCTCATTCGTATTATCCGAGTCATGACCGCAAGCCCCGGCACCTGTGCCAACCCTGTGGCCAACGCCGTGCGGCATCCTGGTCGGTCTCGACACCACCATCCGGAGCCCGTCGCGGTCGGCGCCCGCCGACCATGCCCGGGTCCGGCTGTCGGATTTCCTTCCTTCTCCAGCCATTCCTCTCCAGGAGTCTCCCCTTGAAGCGTTTCGTCACCACCTTGCTGGCCGCTGCCAGCTTGGCGGTTCCGCTGGCCCATGCCCAGTCCGAACCCGCCGTGACCGTCTATTCCTCGCGCATCGAGCAGCTCATCAAGCCCTTGTTTGACCGCTATACCGCGGAGACCGGCGTGCGTATCCAGCTTCTGACCGATCGTGGTGGCGCGATCGCCGAACGGCTGGCCGCCGAGGGGGAAGGGTCGCCGGCCGATGTGCTGCTGACGGTGGACATGGGCAACCTCTGGAACGCGACCGAGCGTGGCCTGCTGCGCCGGATCGAGTCGCCGGCCCTCGACGCCAATGTCGCGCCCAGCTTCCGCGATCCGGGCGGCCACTGGTGGGGACTGTCGCGTCGCGAGCGAACCATCTTCTTCGATCCGGCGAAGATCAAGCCGGCGCAGCTGTCGACCTATGAAGACCTCGCCGACCCCCGTTGGAAGGGCAAGCTGTGCCTGCGCACCGGCAAGCAGACCTATACCCAGTCGCTGGTGGCCATGCTGCTGGTCAAGCACGGTGAGCCGAAGACCGAGGAGATCGTGCGCGGCTGGGTGGACAACCTCGCCACCGATGTGTTCACCAACGATGCCAGCCTGCTGCGGGCGATCGCGGCCGGCCAGTGCGAAGTCGGCATCGCCAATACCTACTACTACGGCCGGCTCGTCTCGCGGGACGAGGGCATCAAGGACAAGGTGCACCTGTTCTGGGCCAACCAGGGCGAAGGCGAGGGTGGCGCCCATGTGAACCTGTCGGGCGGTGGCGTGACCACGCACGCAAAGAATCCCGCCGGCGCCCAGAAGCTGCTTGAATGGCTGTCCTCGGCCGAGGCGCAGGCCGGCTACACCCAGGGCACCTTCGAGAGCCCGGTCAATCCGGCGGTCGAACCCGACGCCATCATCAAGGCCTGGGGTATCGATTTCACTCCCAGCCCGCTCAACGCCGCCGACATCGGCGCCAGGCAGCCCGACGCGATTCGTCTGCTGGACCGCGTGGGCTACCGTTGAGCCAGGCCCTGGCAGGGCCGGTCCTTCCTGGTGCCCGGCGCCTGCCAGGCTGGGCGGCGGCCCTGCCGATCGCCCTGCTGACCCTGATCCCGGTGATGACCGTGATCGGGGTCGGCCTGTCTCCGCAGGCCGAGACCTGGGCGCACCTGATGCAGCATGTGCTGCCGCGAGTCACGGTCAACACCGCCCTGCTCATGCTGCTGGTGGGCATGGGGGTCCTGGTCGTCGGGGTGCCGCTTGCGTGGCTCACCGCGCTGTGCGAGTTCCCGGGGCAGCGCTTCTTTGCCTGGGCGCTGATGCTGCCGCTGGCCTTTCCGGCCTATGTGCTGGCCTTCGTGCAGATGGGCCTGTTCGAGTTCGCCGGCCCGGTCCAGGGCTGGCTGCGGGCCTGGTTCGGCAGCAGCGCCTGGTTCCCGGAGATCCGGGGTAGCCGCTGGGGCACCGTGCTGGTGCTGACCATGGCCTTCTACCCCTACGTCTACCTGCTGGCGCGCAATGCCTTCGTGACCCAGGGGCGTCGTGCGGTGGAGGCGGCCCGCAGCCTCGGCCATAGCGCGCCGCAGGCCTTCCTCCGGGTGTCCATCCCCATGGCGCGGCCGTGGATCGCGGGTGGCCTGATGCTGGCGCTGATGGAGACACTGGCGGACTTCGGCGCCGTGGCGGTATTCAACTACGACACCTTCACCACCGCGCTCTACAAGGCCTGGTTCGACCTGCACAGCCTGGATGCCGCCGCCCAGCTCGCTTCCCTGGTGGTGGTGCTGGTGCTGGTGCTGGTGGCGGCCGAACAGCGCAGCCGGCATCGCCGCAGCTACCAGGTCTCCTCCAGCCACAGCCCTCCCGTCGTCCTGCGCGGCTGGCACCGCTGGGCGGCCGTCGCCGCCTGCACCCTGGTGTTCACGGCCAGCTTCGTGGTGCCGATCGTGCAGCTCGTGCTGTGGTCCCTGACGACCTGGCGCGAGGAACTGGAGCCGCGCTTCTGGGGCTTCGCGTGGAACACGGTGCTGCTCGCGCTGGGCACCGCGGCGATCGCCACGGTGCTGTCGCTCGCGCTGGCCTGGCTGCGGCGCCGGCATCCCGACCCGGCAAGCGCCTGGATGATCCGCCTTGCCGTCATCGGCTATGCGGTTCCCGGTGCGGTGCTGGCGGTGGGTGTCTTCATCCCGATCGCCTGGCTCGACAACCTGCTGGTCGCCTGGCTCAGGCCCTTCGGTTTCGAGGGATTCCAGCTGCTCAAGGGCAGCGTCGCCGTCATGCTGCTCGCGCTGTCGGCGCGCTTCCTGGCCGTGGCCTACCAGGCCAGCGACAGCGCCATGCAGCGCATCACGCAGCGCCAGGAGGAAACCGCGCGCCTGTTCGGCCTCGGCACCTGGGCCCTGATGCGGCGCCTCTTCCTGCCCCTGATGCGCAGCGGGTTGCTGACGGCCTTCCTGATGGTGATGGTCGACGTCATGAAGGAAATGCCGATCACCCTGATGACGCGCAGCTTCGGCTGGGACACGCTGGCGGTGCGGATCTTCCAGCTCACCGCCGAGTCGATGTGGGAGAACGCCGCGGTGCCGGCGCTGGCCATCGTCGCGGTGGGGCTGCTGCCCGTGGTGCTGATCATCAACCAGACGGGGCGTCGCCAGTGAGGGGCTACAACGGCAGCAGCCAGGGCACCAGCGCGACGCAGACGATCCCGGTGAGGATCGCCAGCGGTACTCCGATGCGCACGAAATCCATGAAGGAATAGCCGCCTGGGCCGACCACGAGCACGTTGACCGGCGAGGACACCGGGGTCATGAAGGCCGCCGACGAAGCGAGGGCGACCGTCATCGCGAACGGGTAGGGCGAGGCGCCCAGGCTGGCCGCCACGGACAGCGCGATGGGCGCCATCAGGACCGCGGTGGCGGTATTCGAGATGAACAGTCCGAGCAGGGTGGTGGTTGCGAACAGGGCCCCCAGCACCAGCCGCGGACTGGCGTCGCCGATCGCACCGAGCAGCAGCCCGGCCGCCAGGTCGACGCCGCCGGTGCGCTGCAGCGCCAGCGCGAAGGGCAGCATGCCGATGATCAGCACCAGGGTCTGCCAGTGGATCGAGCGATACGCGGCGCTCATGTCCACGCATCCGAACAGGCCCAGCAGCAGGCAGGCGATCAGCGCCGCCTGCACATTGGGCACCACGCCGCTGGCCATCAGCACGACCATCAGCGCCAGCACGCCCAGTGCGGGCAGCGCGCGCGACGCGGCGGGCGCGACGTCGTCGAACTCGGCAGGCAGGCTGGCGACGATCAGGTTCCGCTGTTCGGCGGCAAGCTTGCGGATCGCTCGCCAGGGGCCGACCACGAGCAGGGTGTCGCCGGTCTGCAGGGGGGTGGCGGCGATGCGTTCGGCCAGGGGGCGACGGCCACGCTTGACGCCGATCACCGCCAGGTCGTGGGTCGAGCGAAAGCGCGCCTGGATCACGGTCTTGCCGACCAGTGCGGACTGTTCGGGCAGGATGAGTTCGGCCATGCCGAGTTCCTGGCGCTGGTCGGCGTAGTAGCCGCCCCGCAGGGGCAGGGGATCGAGCGCGAAGCGCTTCATCAGCGCATCGAGATCCTGCGTCGGGTCGAAGACATCGAGGAACAGCACGTCGCCGGCGGCCAGGAGGGTGCTTGCCGTGGGCGTCACCAGGCGGCGTCCGAAGCGTTCACTGCGCTCGATGGCCAGCAGGTTGATGCCCTCGCTGCCGCGCAGGTCCAGGGTCCGCAGCGCCTGGCCGACGAGCGGAGACGAGGGGTGGATTCGCAGGCGGAATTCGCGCCCGGCCAGTGCGTACTCGTCGATCCATGTCGCCATGTGCCGTCGCGGCAAGGGGGGCGGTGTCGTGTCGCCCCGCGGGTGCCCGAGCCAGCGGCGGACGCACAGGACGTAGACGATGGCCAGCGCCAGCACCGGCAGGCCGAAGGCAGTGAACGAGAAGAAGCCGAACCCGGCGTGCCCGCTGCGCACGAGTTCGGCATGGATGATCATGTTCGGCGGTGTCGCGACCAGGGTCATCATGCCGCTGACCAGCGCCGCGATGCTGAGCGGCATGAACAGGCGGCTTGCGGCGATGCCGGTCTTGCGGGCGATCCGCGTGACGATCGGAATGAAGATCGCGACCACGCCGGTCGAGCTCATCACCGATCCGGTGGTGGTGACGATCGCCATCAGCAGCGCGATCAGCCGCGTTTCGCTCGAGCCGACGCGCTCGACCAGCCAGTCGCCGGCCCGCCGGGCGACACCGGTTCGCACCAGCGCCTCGCCGACCACGAAAAGCAGGGCGATCATGATCACGGTCGGGTCTGAGAAGCCGACCAGCGCGTCGTCCATGTCGATGACGCCGCTCAGGGGCAGGGCGACGACCATCAGCAGTCCGACCACATCGCTGCGTGGCCGGCCGAACGCGAACATCACAACCGCCGCCGCGAGCAGGGCGAGGACGATGGCGAGATCGGGATTCATGGGCGCGACGATACGGTATCCCGGCCTGCCGTGCGCAGGTCCGATCGGGGTCGGTCTCGTCAGTCCTCGGGTTCGTCCCGGTAGCCCGCGAAGAGATGGCCGAGCTTCGCGCGCTTGGTCAGCAGGTAGCGATGGTTCGCGGGATTCAGGCCTGCGACCAGGGGGATGCGCTCAGCGACATGGATGCCGGATCTCTCGAGGGCCTCCGGCTTGCGCGGATTGTTGGTCATGAGTCGCAGGGCCTGGACGCCGAGATGCTCGAGCATCGGCTTGCAGAGATCGTAGCGGCGCATGTCGGCCGGAAAGCCCAGCGCATGGTTGGCTTCGACGGTGTCCGCGCCGGCATCCTGCAGTCGATAGGCGCGGATCTTGTTCAGCAGTCCGATGCCACGGCCCTCCTGGCGCAGGTACAGCACGAGGCCGCGGCCATGGTCGGCGATCCGCTTGAGCGCCTCCTCGAGCTGGGCGCCGCAGTCGCAGCGCTGGCTGAACAGCGCGTCGCCCGTCAGGCATTCGGAGTGGATCCGGGCAAGCACCGGGGTGTCGTCGGAGAAGTCCCCGAGGCTGAGCGCGACGTGCTCCTTGCCGGTGGCGTGGTCGATGAAGCCGTGCAGCCGGAATACCGCCCAGGGTGTCGGCAGGTCGCAGGACTCGACGAATTCGATCTGTGGCGAAGGGGGCTCGCCCTGCGCTGTGCCGGGGCCGGGATTCGCCATCATGGCCTGATCCGGAGCGGTCCCGGGCAATCCGTCTTGCTTCATCATCCTGATCCAGTCGGGGGGCGGCCGGCGCATTGCGCCAGCCGCTCCTTCGCAAACCGCCGGCCGGTATCAGGGCCGGGTCATCTGACATCCACCAGCACGAGTTCGGCGTCTTCCAGTGCCGTCACCCGCAACTCGTCCTCGTCGCGGATCGCCGCGCCGTCCCGGGCTTCCAGGACGGTCCCGTTGACCTCGACCCTTCCCGCCGCGGGCACCAGGTAGCCGAGGCGTTCCCTGCCGAGTTTATAGGTAGTCGACTCGCCGGCCGCGAGGCGGGCGCCGAGCACCCTTGCGTCCGCATGGATTCGCAGGGCCTCGGAGTCTTCCTCGAGGCCGCTGGCCAGGGCGACGAACCGCCCGGCGCGATCGGCGCCCGGAAACGGCCGGGAACCCCAGGAGGGCGGCAGCCCCCGCCGGTTCGGGACGATCCAGATCTGGAAGATCCGGGTCGTGTCAGGCTCCAGATTGTATTCGCTATGGACGATGCCCGTGCCGGCGCTCATGACCTGGACATCACCCGCTTCGGTGCGCCCCTCGTTGCCCTGGTTGTCCCGATGGCTGATGGCGCCTTCGCGGACATAGGTGATGATCTCCATGTCCGCATGCGGATGCGGTGGAAAGCCGGTGCCGGCCTGGATCGCGTCGTCGTTCCAGACGCGCAGCGGACCCCAGTGCACCCGCGCGGGATCGTGGTAGTTCGCAAAGGAGAAGTGGTGCCTGGCATCCAGCCAGCCGTGGTCGGCGGCGCCAAGGCTTTCAAAGGGTCTGCGTTCGATCATCCGGTCCTCCAGTCAGCGATTGTCCGATGACCTGAATATGGTGACGGCGGCGCGGCGCGCCAAGGGGCACGGATGGGACACAGCGTTGCATGGCGCGGTCGACTTAGCCGGGCGCGCCGCCCTGTCGCGGCCGAGCCGCGATCCCGCCCGACGCGGTCCGGCCGCGATCCCGCCCTACGCGGAAGCGGCGATCCGCTGGGCTCCTCCATCCGGCGCCAGCACCGATCGGCCCTCGAAGTGCGTCGGCACCGAGCAGCCCATGAAACCCAGGATCGTGGGCGCGAGATCGACCACCTCGGCCTCCGGCAGCCTCGTGCCCGCCGCGATCTCCGGGCCGGCGGCAAGCACGAAGCCGCGATTCCAGTGGCCTCCGGCGCGAAAGTGCGGCAGCGGCCCGATCCGCCCGACATCGGGGCTGTCGACCACGTCGGTGATCCGTTCATGCCACAGCACGTCGAGATCGAAGTCCGGCAGCAATCCGTCGTCGGCCAGCGGAT
>JBAYRO010000047.1:0-21416 GCA_041676645.1 Burkholderiaceae bacterium
ATAAGGTCGCCCTCGTGGCCTGCATCCGCAAGATGTTGACCATCCTCAACACTATGCTCAAGACTGGGACCAAGTTCGATCCGGCAATTCATAGGAGTTGACACGGCAGACGGTTACTCAGGCCTCGGCCCGGGCCATCTCGCGCACCTTGCGTTGCGCGGGCCGACCGAGGCAGCGCTTGAGCCAGTCGCGCACCCGGGGGTGGGCATCGCCGAGCTTCGGCGCGCCGGTTGCCCACGACAGCACCGAGGCGACGTTCAGGTCCGCCACGGTGAAACGATCTCCCAGTAGGAATTCCCTGTCGGCGAGTTCGGCCTCGAGCACGCCATAGGGGTGGGCAAGCGCTTTCTCGGCGGCATCGGCCAGGGTCGGCTTGCGTTGCTCGGGCGGCAGCGCGAAGCGATGGAAGAGAATCGCGAGGGCGTCCTTCTCGCATTCGGTCATGGCCCAGAAGCTCCAGCGCAGCAGGCCGGCTTCCTCGGCGAGATCGGCGGCGGCCAGGGGGCCGCCGAAGCGCCTGGCGAGGTAGAGATTGATCGCCATCGATTCCCATACCACGGTGTCGCCGTCGACCAGCACCGGAATCCGGCCATTGGGATTGAGCGCGAGGAATTCCGGCTGCCGGCTTTCGCCGTGCAGATAGTGGGTGTTCACTCGGGAATACGGAACCGCCAGTTCCTCGAGCATCCACAAGGGGCGGGCGGCGCGCGATGCCGCGACGCCGTAGAGGGTCAGGCTCATGGGGTCTCCGGAGCATGTGCCGACCCGGCGGGCCGGATGCCCGACGATACCGTATCCGCGCCCCGCGCCGCCGCGATCGCTCCGCACAGCGGTGCGGCGGCGTCGAGCAGCCTGGGCGACAAGCGGCTGATCGCATCGGCGGGCAGGGCGATGAGGCGGCCGCCGGCAACCGCCGGCAGTGTCGGCCAGCGCCGCCAGGCGGCCAGCGGGTCCTCGGTGTCGTCGGCCGCGGTGATCACCTGCGGCCCGGCCCGCAGGACCGCCTCATAGGAGACCGTCGGGGTCAGCGCCGGTGATCCCGCGAACACGTTCTCCCCGCCGCAGGCCGCGATCAGGTCGCTGACCGGATGCCGGCCGTTGATGGTCATGAGCGGCTGGTCCCAGATCTGGTGGAAGACCGGCACCGGCGCCAGCCCGGCGTGCCGCTCCCGTAGCCCGGCGAGTCGCTGCCGATAGCGATCGGCCGCCTCTTGCGCCTGCGCTTCGGTGTCGGCAAGCCGGCCGAGTCGCTCGAGCGCCGCGCCGATGTCGTCGAGTCGTTCAGCGCCCTCGAGATGGATCGGGATGCCGAGCCGGCGCAATTGCGCGACATGGCGTGGCGCATTGCCGTCCCAGGCGACGACGAGGTCGGGTTGCAGCCCCAGGATGCGCTCGATGTCGAAGGCGTGGCTGTCGCCGATCCGCGGGATCGCGACTGCGGCGGGTGGATGATCGCTCCAGGCGCTCGTCCCGATCACCCGGTCGCCGGCGCCGGCGGCGAACAGCAGTTCGGTCAGGTGCGGCGCGAGGCTGACGATGCGCTGCGCCGGCGCGGTGAGCGTGGTCGTCGTGCCGCCGGCGCCGCTCACGGTGACCGCTGCGTCGGGCGCCGGTGCGCTTGCCGGTGCCGGGCTGGCCGCGAGGACCAGGCCGGCCGCCGCCGCGATGGCCGCCAGCGCGGCGCGAAGCCTTCGTCTCAGGCGCTGGTGCATGACGCATCGCCCGCGGGTACGTAGGTCGGCGCTCCGTCGACCAGGATCCGCCGGATCGGGAAGCCGAGAGCGTCCGAAACCGCCTCGGGATCGAGCACCGTATCGACGGGGCCGGTCCGGACCTCGCCCGCGCTGCCGATCAGCAGCGCGTGGGTGGCGTGGCGGGCCGCCAGCGATACATCATGGACCGCCGCGACGACCGCCACCGCGTCGCGGGCGACCAGATCGGCGAACAGGCGCATCGTGGCGACCTGGTGGCGCATGTCGAGATGGGTCAGCGGTTCGTCGAGCAGGTGGAGCATCGGCTGCTGGGCGAGCAGCGAGGCGAGCCCGACCCGCTGGCGTTCGCCGCCCGACAGCGTGCCCATGTCGCGTCCGGCCAGGTCCTCGACGTCGAAGCGCGCGAGCGCGGCCAGCGCCGCCTTGCGGTCGGCCGTCGCATCGCCCAGCCAGCGGCGGGTGCGCGGATCGCGGGCGAGCATCACGGTCTGCAGGGCGTCGAGCCCGAAGGGGGCCTCGAAGGATTGCGGCAGCAGGCCGCGCAGGCTCGCGAGGGTGGCGATGGCGCAGGACTCGATCGGGCGGCCGGCTATCCGCAGCCGGCCCGCGGCCGGCGTGATCAGCCCCGCAACGGTGGCGACGAGGCTGCTCTTGCCGGCGCCGTTCGCGCCGAGCAGGCACCAGAATTCGCCGGGCTCGACCACCCAGTCGAAGGGGCCGAACAGCGCCCGGCCATCGGGCGCATGCACGACGGCATCGCGCCATTCGACGATGGGGCCGGCGCGCTTCATCGCAGCGCCCGGCTGCGCACGAGCAGCATCAGGAACACCGGCACGCCGACCAGGGAAACGATTGCGCCGACCGGCAACTGGATCGGGGCGACGACGGTGCGCGCGAGCGTGTCGGCGAGCACCACCAGGGCGCCACCGGCGATCACGCAGGCGGGCAGCAGTCCGCGCTGGTCGTTGCCGAGCACCAGGCGCAGCGAATGCGGCACGATCAGGCCGACGAAGCCGATCGCGCCGGCGGTGGTCACGGCGAAGCCGGCGGCCAACGCCGCGAGCAGGCAGGTCGCCAGGCGCAGCCGGTTGACATGCACGCCCAGCGAGAAGGCGCGCGTATCGCCGAGCAGCATCAGGTTGAGTGCGGGCGCGAGCCGCATCGCCACCACCAGGCCGATGGCGAGCGCGAGCACCGGCGCCAGCCAGGCGTCGGCGCCAGCGAGATCGCCGATCAGCCAGAACAGCATGCCGCGCAGCCGGGCGTCGGGGGCGAGGCTCAGCACCAGGGTGAGCAGCGCCCCCCAGCCGGAGGCGAGCATCACGCCGGTGAGCAGGATGCGCAGCGGCGCGACCGCCCCATGGACCGCGCCGCGCCGGGCGCCGCCCGCGCCGATCGCGAACAGCAGCAGGGTCGAGACCGCCGCGCCGATCCAGGCCGCGCCGGTGACGAGCGCGGCGCCGGCGCCGGCCCACATCGCGAGGACCGCGCCGAGCGCGCCGCCTCCCGAGACGCCCAGCACCCAGGGGTCGGCCAGCGGATTGCGCAGCAGGACCTGCAGCAAGGCTCCCGCGAGCGCGAGCAGGCCGCCGACCGCGAAGCCGGCCGCCGCCCGCGGAAGCCGCAGGCCGAGGACGAGCTCGCGGGCCAGCGGGTCGGCGCCCTCGGCCCACCACCACCACATCGACGGCGCGCAGCCGCCGCTGCCGCAGGCGCCCGCCAACCCGAGCGCGAGCATCGCGACGAGCGCGAGCAGCGGCCAGGCGAGGCGGGGGGCGCGGCGCATCCTGCGCTCAGGACTGCTGCCAGCGCAGCATCACGAACAGGCTGCGGCCCGTGGGGAGATAGCCGTGGGCGGTCGGCGTGTCGTCATCGGTCACGTTGTCCAGGTGCACGACGAGACTCGTGTCGGTGAAGATCTCGCGCTGCAGGCGCAGCCCCAGGCGGACCCGGCTCTCGAGCATGACCGGCGCGAAGGTATCGATCCCGAAATCACGGCGCGAGCCGCCCCAGGCGAGATTGGCGCCGGCATCCCAGGCGCCGACGCGATGCGACACGTCGAGTGCGCCAAAGCGCCGCGCCCGGCGCAGCAGGGTTTCGCCGGTGCGCCTGTCGGTCGGCGACTGGAACGTGGCATTGGCCGCGATGCGCCAGCCCCGGATGCTGCCGCTGGCGGCCAGCTCCAGCCCCTGCACCTGGCTGCTCGCCACGTTGCTCGGCAGGAAGGTCGGCGGCGGCGAGTCGATCATGTCGGTATAGCGGGTCCGGAAGACGGTCGCCCGCAGCCGGTTCCCCTCGCGCTGGTACTGCAGGCCGAGCTCGATCGAGCGCGCGCGTTCCGGTTCGAGGTCGGGATTGCTGAACCCCGGATAGAAGAGATGGTTGAAGGTGGGCGCATTGAACGCGGTTGCGAACCGGCCGAGCAGCTTCCAGTGGTCGCCGATCGAGTAGCCATAGCCGATCGAGCCGGTGGTGGCATCGCCGACATCGGAGTAGTCGTCGTAGCGCAGCGCCAGTTCGGCCTGGTGCGGGCCCGCCTGCAAGGCATAGGCGGCGAAGGCGCTTTGGCTGTCGCGACGGTTGCGATCGTAGGCGATGCTCGTCGAGATTCGCTCATGCACCGTGGCCAGGCCGAGGCTCAGCAGGCCGTGCCCGAGGGACAGCTCATTGCGCCATTCGACCTCGTTGCGACGCGTGTCGAAGGGATCGACCGATCCCGACGCATAGCGGCTGTGCGATTTCTCATCGGTCACGCTGGCGCGCAGGTTCGAACGCCACCGGGCGGTCGGCCGTGCCTCCCACCAGGCGCTGGCGACCGTCAGGCGCGACTCCTGCATCTCGACACTGGCCGGACCGACCATGAAGGAATCGTCGAGCTCGGCGTCCGATTCGCTCCAGTAGATGCTGCCGCCGATGCGATGGCGCGCCGAGATCCGGTGGCCGAGCGAGCCGCTCAGGCTGGTGTTGCGAAAGCCGTCGCGATCGGGATCCGCGCTCGGCAGCAGGCGCGTGTCGATCGCCGACTTGCCGTCGATGCGATGGCGACTCGCCTGCAGGGAGTAGTTGCTGGCGCCGTCCACGCCGAAGCTTCCGGCCGAACCCAGCGAGGCGCGTTCCTCGCCGCGCGAGCCGAAGCCTACCGATGCGTTCGCGCGAGGCGGTCCTTCCCCGCGCCGGGTGAAGATCTGCACCATGCCGCCGACCGCCGCCGAGCCGTAGAGCGCCGACACGTTGCCGTGGACCACCTCGACGCGCTCGACCTGGTCGAGCATCAGGTTCTCGATGCGCGCGGTACCGCTGGTACCCGATTCGATCCGCACGCCGTCGATGAGGACCAGCATCTGCCGCGCCTCGGCGCCGCGCATGAAGACCGATGTCAGGCTGCCGGCGCCGCCGCTGCGCACCAGGTCGATGCCCGCGGTGTCCGCGAGCAGGTCGGCCAGGTCGGTATGCCCGGCGCGCGCGATGTCCTCGCGCGTATGCACCGAGGTATTGGGAATCGCATCGGCCAGCGCCTGCTCGAAACCGCTGGCGCTGACCACCACCGGCTGGAGTTGCCGCGCCGGCGCATCCTGGGCGGCGGCCACCGGCACCAGATGCGGTGCCAGCGCGAGGCCCAGCGGCAGCAACGGCCATGCGGCACGACGGTGGAGTTCGCGCGGCCTCGGCCGACGATTCGCGGATAACTGGAGTTTCATCGTTCGCTTCCTTCCCGGCCTGCCTTCCCGCAGGCATGTTGGTATCGACGAAGCGAACGCTTGAACCGGAGGGCGCCGTCTGGTGTTGCGTGATCGCGCCCGGAAGTCGTCGCCGCCCGCGATCGTCCCTGGTGACGCGGGCAGGTCTCCGGGCTGGCCGGTCTTGGTGTTCCGCCTTCCCGCGCATGGGCAGTGGCCGGGACGGTCTGTGCCGTCGCTCCTGGAACACCCGCACCGACTTACCGTTGCGGGGGCAGCACAGGTTGGCGCGCCGCGATGGCGTGCTCCTGTTTCCCTTTTCACCCGCCGTCGAAGGCGGGAACCCGAATCGAATCCGGATGATACGCGCTTCGCGCGCCTGACCCCTGGGTGGCCGGCTGCGACAGGCAGTTCTTACCGGGATGCCGCCGCCGGATAGCGGCGGGCATGCTTGCTGCAACGCCATGTCGTGACCGGCAGGACGCCGGTTCCACGGCAAGGAGTTCGCTATGCAGAATGGTTCGAACGAGCGCAAGGATGACGCCCACCGGGCCGGGACACGCTCCACCCGGGAAGACGCCTATCCGGAGGCCGATGACGGACCGCATGACGGGCCGCTCAAGGGACCGCACGAGCGCGATCAATCGACCGGTGCGATGGCGCCCGGTGCCGACCGGGAAAGCGGCCAGCGGGCCTATGACGATCTGGCTGCCGGCCGGACCGACACGGACCTGCGGGGCAGCGCCCGGGAAATCATCGAGCGCGCGCAGCATGAGGACTCCCTCGCCAAGGGCAAGCATCGGGACGCCCAGGGCAGACCAGCCAGTGGGGACCCTTCGGACGATGCCCGCCCGGCACCGAATCCAGTCAAGGAGTAATGCCATGCAGATCGACAAACTGAAGAAACACACGATGATCGCTGCGGCCGTTTCGGCGGCCGTGGCACTTGCCGCCTGTGATGCGGGCGATGCCGACCGGGCAGCAGCCCCGGGCCAGCCGCCATCGCAGGCGACCGGCCCAGGGGACACGATGACTCCCAGCCCGGCGACGCCGTCTGGTGACACCACCGCGGGCGAGCGCGCTGGCGCAACGTCTGGCGCTGCGCCCGGCACGGCCCCGCAGGCCAGCGCGCAGAACGACGACGATCCGTCGCTCGGCGAGCGGGCCGAGTCCGCGGTCGACGACATCAGATCGGCTGGCGGCGACGCGGCGATCACCGCCAAGGTGAAGTCGGCGCTGGTGGCCGAGGATGATGTCCGCAGCCTGGCGATCGACGTCGACACCAGCGATGGACGAGTGGTCCTCGAGGGTGAGGTGCCGAGCGCCGAGCAGTCGATTCGAATCGAGAACCTCGCCCAGGCTGTCGAGGGCGTGCTCTTCGTCGAGAACAGGCTGAGGGTGGTCGACAGCTGATCCCGCCGTTTCCGGCAGGCGGGCCCGGCGCCATTGCGCCGGGCCCGTTCCGTCTTCAGCCGCCGCGCATTTCGCGCAAGGCGTCGTCGATGAGTTCGCGAGCGATGCTGAAGCGCCCGGGCAGCCTGGGCAGGTCTTCGGGATCGAACCAGCGGGCATCGACGAGTTCGGCAGGATCGGGCTGCAGTTCACCGCCGGCGTATTCGGCCCGGAACGCGATCATCAGGGAGTTCGGGAAGGGCCAGCTCTGGCTGCCGAAGTAGCGCAGCTGGTCGATCTCGATGCCGACCTCCTCGCGCACCTCGCGCTGCACCGCCTCCTCGATGGTTTCGCCGGCCTCCAGGAAACCGGCCAGCGCGCTGTACATGCCGGCGCCGAAGTTCACGCCGCGTCCGAGCAGCAGCTGGCGCCCGCGGGTGACCAGCACCATCATCGCCGGCGAAATCCGCGGATACACGATCAGCCCGCAGTTGGGGCAGCGGCGCGAGCGCTCGCCCGCCTGCAGGTCCGTCGGCGTGCCGCAGGCGCCACAGAAGCGGTGCAGCCGGTCCCAGTCGACGATCTGCACCGCGCGCATCGCGAGCGAAAGCGTCGGCTCGTCGAGCATCCCGAACCATTGGCGCAGGCCGGCGGCCTTCCAGCCCGGCGGCAGCAGGTCGACCGGAAAGTCGTCGGACAGGGCGACCGCGACATGGGCCTGGCCGGCGTAGCTGCCCACCGAGTGCACTCTTTCGGCGGAGAACCCCATGGCCCGGTACTGCGCCCAGCGCATCGCGCCGGTGTCGTCGAGGCTGTGGATGAGTCGGTCGCGCACGAACAGATGGACGATGGTGTCGTCGTCGAGCGACAGGTCGAGGCGGGCCTGGAATCCCTTGGGTGTCAGCAGCATTGCGTTGGCTTCATCGTGTATCGGGCGAAGAGCATGGCTGCGCGCGCAGTGTCCGCTCAGTCGCCCAGTGTCGTGAGTTCCTCGCGCAGGCGCAGCAGCACCGCGCGCAGTCTACCGGCATTGGCGGGCCCGATCCGGACCATGATCTTCTGGCCGGCCGAGAGTGACTCGAGCGCCGGGTCGGCGAAGCGATAGAGTACCTTGGGCTGAATCAGCCGGATCGGGCCGCGCGGCGTGGGGGCCGCCAGCATGTCGTCGATGGCGGCGATCACCCGGTCGTTGAAGTGGCCTTCCGGGAAACCCATCTCCTGGTATTCGTACTGCAGCAGCGGATAGAAGCGCACATAGAGCCGCGCCAATGTGGCCGTATCGACCGATTCGGCAAAGCGCAGGAAGGCCTGGTAGCGCAGGCCGTTGGCCTCCTGCAGCTCGAAGCCGTCCTCGGTCGGCTCGACCGCCAGCGGACCGGGGACCCGGCGCACCGCGCTGGCCTGCGTGGGCACGATCTCGCGCGGCAGGTTGTCGACGGTGATCACGAAGCGGCGGGCGATGTCCTGCAGGTTGAAGAATTCGGTGAGCGTCGCGCGGTCGCCGAATGTGGTCAGGGCGCCGGCGAGCGGCGGATCGCTCGCAATGCCCGGCTCGGGCAGCGGCGCGTTGCGCCGGGCCTGCTCGTCGAGGGCGGGCACCGGATAGCGGGGGCCCTTGCGGGCTTCTTCCTGGGCGAGGGCCTCCTCCTCGGCCTCCTGCGCCAGCAGTTCCTCGGCTGGCGGCACGCCCGGCGCCGGCGGAACCGGCGTGAGCGCATCGGCATCCAGGGAGCCGCCGGGCCCGGTACCCGGCGCACTGGTGTCGGGCGCGCCGCCCAGCCGACTGGGGATGATCTCGCCGTCGCCACCGAGCAGGCCCGCGCGCCAGGCGCCGAACAAGGCGATGATGATCACCACGACGATGGCGATCAGCCACCAGGGGGTTCCGCTGGAGGAAGGGGGACGCAGGGGGGTCATCGATCGGGCTCCGGGACTGCGCTGAGATTACACCGAGCGCCGCAACAGCGGAAACCGCGTCTTCCGCAGCCCGCATATACTCGCCGGGTGTCCGATCCTCTTGTTCGCAATATCCCGGCGCCTGGCGAGCTGCCGGCGTCCCGGCTGATCGTCGCGCTGCTCTGGGCGGTCGCTAGCGGCATGGCCCTGCAGTCGATGAACGCCGTCATGCGGCTGATGGCGCTCGAGCTGCATTCGATGCAGGCGCAGTTCCTGCGCGCGCTGTTCGGCCTGATCGTGATGCTGCCCGTCATCGCGATCGGCATCCGTCGCAGCGGCTGGCGCAGCTACTGGCCCAAGGACATGCGCGGCCAGTGGATCCGCGGCGTGGCGCATACCATCGCGACGCTGCTCTTCTTCCTCGCGCTGCCGCACCTGCACCTGGCCGATTCCACCGCGATCGGCTTCACGATCCCGCTGTTCATCCTGATCGGCGCCGCGCTCTTCCTGGGCGAGAAGGTCACCCGTGCGCGCTGGATCGCGACCCTCACGGGCTTCGGCGGGGTGCTGGTGGTGCTTCTGCCCCACCTCGGCGGCCTCGGCACCGGCGGCTACTGGAGCCTGGTGATGCTCGCGGCGGCGCCGGCCTTCGCCGCTTCCTTCCTGCTGGCCAAGGTGCTGACCCGGCGCGATCGCAGCACGGTCCTGGTGGTCTGGCAGGCGCTCACGGTCTCCATCCTGTCGCTGCCCCTGGCCCTGGCGGTCTGGGAGCCGCCCACCCTGCGACAATGGGCGATCTTCCTGTTTGCCGGCCTGCTCGGCAGCAGCGCCCATTACTTCATCAACCGTGCCATGGAGAAGGTCGACATCTCCGCCCTGCAGTCGGTGCGCTTCCTGGATCTCATCTGGTCCTCGATGCTGGGGTTCCTGATGTTCGGCAACACGCCGGCGCCGACCGCCCTGGTGGGCGGCGCGATCATCGTGGTGGCGGTGGCCGCGGTGGCGCGCTACGAGGCCCGGGCCGCCCGGCCGCGATAAGGCGTCTCCACGGAGGTCCACGATGGCGAAGATCCTGCCGAGCGACTGGCGTGCCGTCGAGGCGACCGGCGCCGCGGGCCGTGAACTCGAGACGCTCGGCCGGCTCGAGGCGACGCTGCCGGATTCGGTAACCGTCTTCCACGGCGTCCACTGGACCCGGGTCGAACACGGTTTCGCGACGATCGGCGAGATCGATTTCGTCGTCATCGCCCCCTCGGGCCGGCTGCTGCTGATCGAGCAGAAGACCGGGTTCCTCGACGAGACCGCCGAGGGCCTGGTCAAGCGGCATGTGGGCGGGCGGCGCAATATCCGCCTCGAGCTCGACCGCACGCTCGATGCCCTGCGCAAGCGCCTTGCGCCGGTCACCGGCGGCGAGCCACCGGCGATCGACTACCTGCTCTACTGTCCCGACTACGCGGTGCGCGAACCGGGCAGCGCCGGCCTCGATCCGGCCCAGATCGTCGACTCGCAGGCGAAGGACGGCGTGGCGCGGCGGGTCGGCGAGCTGTTGCAGCTCGGACGGCGCGACGAGCCCGGCGATCTGCCCCTGGCCGAGCCCGAGCGCCCCGAGCTGGTGGCTCGGCTGCGGCGCTTCTTCGCCAACGAGCTGGAGCTGGTGCCCGACGTGAGCGCGCTGCTCTCGCGCGCTGAGGCGCTCGTCACGCGCCTGTCGGGCGGCCTGGCGACCTGGGCGCGCCGGCTCGAGGCGCCGGCATTGCGCCTGCGGGTGGTCGGCACCGCCGGCAGCGGCAAGACCCAGCTCGCACTGGCTCTGCTCGAGGATGCGGAGCGCGACGAGCGCCGGGTGCTCTACGCCTGCTTCAACCGGCCGCTGGCCGACCACCTGCGCGAGATCGCGCCGGATCCGTCGCGCGTGTTCACCTACCACCAGTGGTGCGAGCGGCGCTTGCGCAGCGCCGGGCGCACGATCGAGTTCGGCGGGCCCGACAGCTTCGCCCGGATGGAGCGCGAGGCGGCGGCGCTGCCGGTGGACGATCGCGAAATCGTCGACGACCTGATCGTCGACGAAGGCCAGGATTTCGCCGCCGGCTGGCGTGAAGACCTGTTCCGCCTGATCGGCGGGCGCCCGGACTCGCGCATCTTCTGGCTCGAGGATCCGCTGCAGAACCTGTACGGTCGCGAACCCTTCGCCGGCGCGGGCTGGACCGTGATGCATGCGCCGGCCAACTATCGCAGTCCGCGCAGCGTGGTGCGCGCCCTCGGCACACTGCTCGGCGAGCATGCGGTGCCGGGCCTGCGGGCGGAAAGCCCGATCGACGGCGCCGAGGTGGAGTACCTCGTCTACGAGGATGACGACGAAATGCTCGACGCGACCAAGCGCGCGATCACCGCGGCGCTGCGGGCCGGGTTTCGCAAGCAGGACATCGTCCTCGTCACCTGGTCGGGCCGCAGCCGATCGCAGTTGCTCGGCGCGGGGACGCTGGGACCGCATCGCCTGCAGGCGTTTGCAGGTCGTTACGATATTTTCGGCAATCCCGAATACCGCGAGGGTGATCTGCTGGTCGATTCGGTCTATCGTTTCAAGGGCCAGAGCGCGCCCTGCGTGATCTTCACCGAAGTCGACTTCGAGACCTTCGACGCGAGCGCGGCGCGCAAGCTCTTCGTCGGCATGACCCGCGCGTCGATGCGGCTCGCTGTCGTGCTTTCCGGGCGCGCGGCACGCCAGTTGCCATTGCCGGGCAATGCCGGCATGCGGGATTCATCGAGGAATGCATCGGCATGATCGAAGCCATCGCACGATTCTTCAATCAGCGGCTCGCGCACGACGAGGCCGCATCGAGCGCAACCGACGAGCACCGCTTGCTGCTGGCCACCGCGGCCCTGCTGGTCGAGGTCATGCGCAGCGATGCCGTCCTCGACGAGCGCGAGCGTGAACGGGTGCTGTCGGCCCTGCGTCGCCACGGCGACCTGGGCGAGGCCGAAGCGGCCGAACTGCTGGCGCTGGCCGACGAGCAGTCGCGCCAGGCCAACGACTATTACCAGTTCACCTCGCTGGTCAACCGGCATTACGATGCGCGGGAGAAGGTGCGCATCATCGAGATGATGTGGCAGGTCGCCTATGCGGATGGCGAGATCAGTGCGCACGAGCGGCACCTGATGCGCCGCATCGCCAGTCTGCTGCATGTCGCCCATGGCGACTACGTCGCCGCCCAGCGGCGGGCCCGCGAAGCGGGCGCCGCCAGGGGAGATCGCTAGCTTACTTGCGGCGGGTGGGGCGGGCGCCCTGGGTTTCGCCGCTGACGGCGGAATCCGCCATCTGCGCGAACTGCCGCGCTGCCTTGTTCAGCTGGTCGTAGGCGGTGCTCGAGGCGGCCATCACCTGGCGGGTGAAGGCAACCGCGCCTTCGCTGCCCGCCGGGGCCTTGCTGGCGAGATCCTCGACCGCCGAGTAGAGCTGGCGCTGGCTTTCGGCAACCTGCTGCTCGATGATGTCCGCCAGCTCGTTGCCGGTCTCGCGCGAGATCGCGTAGACCGCCTGCGCATAGGCCTTGAACGCGTCCGGCCGGGGCTTGCTGTAGCTGGTGACCAGCTCCGTCAGCGTCTTGACGTCGCGCGCGGCCAGCAACTCGCGGATCTGCTCGTTGCTGGCATCCATGGAAGCACGCGCCGTCTCGAGGTTGAGTTCGGCGAGCTTCTGGAATCCTTCCAGGGCCCGGGCGGTGGCGGTGTTGAAGTTGCGGACCTGGTCGGCCTGCATCCGGGTGAAATCGGTCTCGGGTTTGGTCATGGCATGGGCTCCGTAGGTGGGGCGCTGATGCCGCTGCCTGCGACTGACGCCCTGGTGACGATAAACAAGACCCTCGCGGGATTTGCTGCATTGCACAATCCAATTGTGGACCGGTGCGGCTCTGGTGTCAAGTTGTAATGGTGCAGCGCAGCATCAGCGTCGGATGGCACGGGGATGCGGCGCAACATGCGGCGACGAGGCACAATAAGCCGATGAGCGACGCTGACCGTCACGGCGGGGCCCTGGTGCTCTTTTCCGGGGGCCAGGACTCGACCACCTGCCTTGCCTGGGCGCTCGCCGGCTTCGGCCATGTCGAGACGATCGGCTTCGCCTACGGCCAGCGCCACGTGGTCGAGCTCGAGCGGCGCGAGCCCCTGCGCCGGGCGCTCGCCGAAGCCTTTCCGGCATGGGCGCCGCGCCTCGGGCCGGACCACCTGCTCGATCTCTCGGTGCTGGGCGAGATCAGCGATACCGCCCTTACCGACGATCGTGCGATCGCGATCGGCGAGGCGGGGCTGCCGAACACCTTCGTGCCCGGTCGCAACCTCGTCTTCCTGGCGATGGCCGCGGCGATCGCCTATCGGCGCGGACTCGGCGTGCTGGTCACCGGGGTCTGCGAAACCGATTTCTCGGGCTATCCGGACTGTCGCGACGACACCACCAAGGCGATGCAGGTCGCGCTCAACCTCGGCATGGATACCCGGCTGCGGATCGAGACTCCGCTGATGTGGATCGACAAGGCGGCGACCTGGGCGCTGGCCCATCGCCTCGGCGGCGAACCGCTGCTGGAGCTGATCGTCGAATCGACCCATACCTGCTATCTTGGGGATCGCGAGCGCCGCCACGACTGGGGCTTCGGTTGCGGCGAGTGTCCGGCCTGCGAACTGCGCGCGACCGGCTGGCGCGGATTCCGCGCCGCATTAATGGGGTCAGACTCCATTGATTAATGGAGTCTGACCCCATTGAGTGTCCCATGAGTACCCAGACGCCGATCCGGCCCGTGCATTTCCTGTGGCTCGTCGCCTTCATCGCGACGATTCCCGCCGCCAACTGGATGATCCAGCATGTCGGCACCACCTGCGTGCCCGATGGGCCCTGCCTGGTGCCGGTCGCGCCGGGCCTGATGGCGCCCAGTGGCGTGCTTCTCATCGGGCTGGCCCTGGTGCTGCGAGATGCCATCCATGCCAGCCTCGGGCCGCGCTGGGCGCTGGGGGCGATCCTGGCGGGCACCGTCGTTTCGATCGGGTTCGCACCGCCTTCGCTGGTGCTTGCCTCCGGCGCCGCCTTCCTGGTATCGGAACTCGCCGACTTCGCCGTCTATGCGCCGCTGCGTCGTCGCTATCCCGCGGGCGCCATCCTGGCTTCGGGAGTGGCCGGCGCGATCGTCGACAGCGCCCTGTTCCTCGGCATCGCCTTCGGCTCGCTCGCCTACCTGCAGGGACAGGTGGTCGGCAAGCTCTGGATGTCGCTGCTGGCGGCGATCGTGATCGGCACCCTCGCGCGCCGGCGGGCGGCATCGGCGTAGGCCGTGGCGCTTACCAGCGGGGGCCTACCAGCGGGCGCGCAGGCGCGTTGCTACATCGACGATCGGGCCGCCGCGCGCCGACGACGCCGGGCCGGCACCAGCCGGGCCCGCCAGCGAGGTGGCATCGAGGCATGCCAGCACTGCGGGCGTCAGGAAGCGGCTGCGTGCCCCGTGGACGTAGTCGCCGCCGAGCCGGGGCTGGCGGGTGGTCCGGTAGCGCAGCGGCTCGACCAGGCTCAGGCTGTCACGCGCCCGGGTGGCGGCGACATAGAGCAGGCGGCGTTCCTCCTCGATGGCGGCGGCGTCGCCCGTGGCGTATTCATTGGGAAAGTTGCCGTCGGCGACGTTGATCACGTAGACGCTGTCCCATTCGCGTCCCTTGGCTGAGTGCACGGTCGACAGGATGAGGTAGTCCTCGTCGAGCAGGGGATCGCCGGCGAGATCGCCGCTGGCCTGTGGCGGATCCAGCGTGAGCTCGGTGAGGAAGCGCTCGCGCGATTCGAACTGGCCGGCGACGGCCACCAGCATGTCGAGGTCTGCGCCGCGCACCGCGGCATCGTCGAAGCGGGCTTCGAGCAGCGGCTGGTACCAGTTCCGGACCGGTTCCAGCTGCGCCGGCCAGGCGGCGTCGGGGCTGGCGAGGCCGTGCAGCAGTGCGACGAGCGCTGGCCAGTCGTCGCCCGCCGCCGCCGGAGCCGGGGCGTCGGCGAGCGCCTCGAAGCGCCCGCCGTCGTGAGCGACCCGGTCGAAGAGCCGCTGGGCGATCGTCGGGCCGATGCCGGGCAGCAGTTGCAGGGCCCGGAATGCGGCGATGCCGTTGCGGGGATTGTCGGCCCAGCGCAGGACGGCGAGCAGGTCCTTGACGTGGGCCGATTCGAGGAACTTCAGGCCGCCGTACTTCACGAAGGGGATATTGCGCCGCATCAGCTCGACCTCCAGGCCGTCGCTGTGCCATGCAGTACGAAACAGCACCGCCTGGCGGCGCAGCTCGATACCCGCCTCGCGCTGGCGCAGGATCTCGTCGATGAGCCAGTCGCTCTGGGCGCGGTCGTCGAGCACCGTCACCAGCCGGGGCCGGGCGCCGCCACCGCCCGGATGCGCATGGAGCGAGCGCGGATACAGGCGCTCGCCCTCGGCGACGAGGGTGTTGGCGAGGTCGAGAATGGACTGGCGGGAACGGTAGTTGGTCGCGAGGGTGACTCTCCGGGCCGGCGGGTCGAAGCAGTCGGGAAAGCCGAGGATGTTGTCGACCTCGGCGGCGCGAAAGGCGTAGATCGACTGGGCGTCGTCGCCGACCACGGTCAGGCCGCCGCCGTCGGGCTTCATGGCCAGGAGGATCCGGGCCTGCAGGGCATTGGTATCCTGGTATTCGTCGACCAGCACATGGTCGAAGCGCGCGCCGATCTCGAGAGCCAGCGCCTGGTCGGACATCGCGGTGTCCCACCACAGCAGCAGATCGTCGTAGTCGAGCACGCCGTGCTCCAGCTTGCGATCGACATAAGCGCGGAACAGGCCGCGCAACTCCTCGCACCATTCCAGGCACCATGGAAAATGCTCGCGCAGGACCCGATCCAGCGGCCAGCCGGTATTGACCGCGAAGGAATAGATGCCCAGGCAGGTTTCCTTGCGCGGAAAGCGGCGCTGCTGCGATGACAGCCCCTGTTCATGGCGGACCTGGTCGAGCAGGTCGGCGGCGTCGGCGCGATCGAGGATGCCGAAGCCCGGATCGAGCCCGATGCGCTCGGCATGCTCGCGTAGCAGCCGCGCCCCGATGGCATGGAAGGTGCCGGCCCAGGTCAGCCGGAAGGCGACCGGGGCGCGCCGGCCCGCGCGCGCGCCCGCCTGGCCGCCCGCGTGTTGGTCGGCACGCTCGGCGAGCGCCTTGCCGACCAGGGATTCGGCCCGTCGGATCATCTCCTGCGCCGCGCGGCGCGAGAAGGTGAGTAGCGCAATGCGCTCGGGCGCCACGCCCGCCATCACGAGATGCGCCACGCGGTGGGCGAGCATGGCGGTCTTGCCGGTTCCCGCCCCGGCGATGACGAGCTGCGGGCCGGCGCGAAAGCGGCCGTCGGAGGCGTGCTCGCCCCAGCCGGCGGCGGCGCGCTGCGCGGGATTGAGGACATCGAGCCAGGCGGCAGCGTCGGGTTCCAGGAGTGCGGGATCGGTACGGTCGTTCATGGGGATGGCGCGCACGGGGACGGGCGCCGAGCATGGTCGGCGACGGGCTCACCACATGAGCCCGAGCGCACCGCCGCCCGTAGCGACGAGGGGGCAGCATGAGCCCGAGCCCGAGCGCCGGGGCGGTACGATTGGGCACGGGAACCGGCGTGGTCCGCCGCATGTCCACGATCGGCCCGGGAAACCGGCATCAGCATGAACGAAGCCCACGACGCGCCTGTGCTCTTCGACGATCTCTCCGAGCTGTTCAGCCCGCACTCGATCGCGCTGGTCGGTGCCTCCGATCGCGCCGACAGCATGGGTCGGCGCACGCTCGAGAACCTGACGATCCACGGCGACTTCCGGGGCGAGCTGCATCTCGTCAATCCGATGCGCGCCGAGATCGGCGGGCGCCGCTGCTGGCCGAGCATCGAGGCGCTGCCGGCCGGCGTGCGGCCGACGGTCGCCATCATCGTGATCCCGGGCGCCGGCGTCCTCGAGGCGATCCGCCAGTGCGCGCAGCGTGGCGTGCGCTTCGCGATCGTGCTCAGTTCGGGCTTCGGCGAGGAAAGCGCGGCCGGCAAGGCGCTCGAGACCGAGATGCGCCGCACCGCCCATGCCGGCGGCATGCGCGTCTACGGACCGAACTGCCCGGGAATCGTCAACATCCGCGAGCGGCTCGGGCTGACCTTCTCGCCCGCCTTTCGCGATGATCTCCGCCCTGGTTCGATCGCGATCGCGACCCAGGGCGGCGCGCTGGGCCGCAATCTGCTCCAGGGCGGCGACCGCGGCTGCGGCTATGCCGCCTGGGCGTCCTCGGGAAACGAGGCCGATCTCCAGCTGGCGGACTTCATCCACCATTTCTCCCGCCAGCCCGATGTGCGCGGAGTGCTCGCGCTGCTCGAAGGCGTGCGCGATGGTCGCCGCTTCGCTGCCGCCGCGCTCGCCGCCACCCGCGGCGGACGCGGTATCGGGCTGCTCAAGATCGGCCGGTCCGAATACGGCATGAAGGCGGCGGCCTCGCACACCGCATCGATCACCGGCGTCGCCGAGGTCAATTCGGCGGTGTTCGCGCAACTCGGCATCACCGAGGTCGACGATGTCGACGAACTCGTCGATTTCGGCGCCCTGCTCGCTCGCGCGCAGCCATGCGGGCGAGATGGAATCGCGGTCTATGGATCGAGCGGAGGCGCATGCGCCCTGGTCGCCGACATCCTCGGGGCGGCGGGCGTCGAGCTCGCCGAGTTCGCGCCGGCAACGCTCGAGCGACTGCGATCGCGGCTGCCCAGCTATGCCGCCATCGACAATCCGGTCGACACCACGGCGATCACCCTGTCCGATCCGTCCGTGATCGACCACACGCTGCTGGCGGTGGCCGAGGATCCCACCGTCGGGCTGGTCGTGCTGCCCTATGCGATCGACTATGCCGAGGTCACCGGCGCCACCGCGCGGCGTTTCGTCGAGCTCCAGTCGCGCACCGGCACGCCGATCGTGCCGATCTGGATGAGCGAGCGGCTGGGCGAGGGCTATCGCGTCTTCGCCGAGGCCGGCATGACGCCGATGCGCAGCGCGCGCAATGCCGGCAAGGCGATCCGCCGCTGGCTCGCCTTCGGACGCTGGCTCGCCGAACGCGCCGATCGGCCCGATCCGCTGCTGCTGGCCCAGGGAATCGGCCCCGAGGCCCGATCGATCCGCCTGCTGACCGAACCCGAAGGCAAGGTGTTGCTGGGCGAGGCCGGCCTGCCGGTGCCGCCGGCAAGGATCGCGGCCAGCGCGGCGCAGGCGGGGCTTGCCGCGGAAGCGTTCGGCGCGCCGGTCGCCATGAAGATCATCGGCCGCGACATCGTGCACAAGACCGATGTCGGTGGCGTTGCGCTCGGCATCGCCGATTCCGCCGCCGCCAGGGCCGCCTGGGAGCGGATCATCGCCGCGGTACGCACGGCTCGGCCGGATGTCGCGATCGAGGGTGTGCTGCTCGAGCCGATGGCCCCGGCCGGCGGGCTCGAGGTCCTGGTCGGCATCAGCCGCGATGCGGTGTTCGGCTACATGCTCACGCTCGGCCTGGGCGGCGTCCACCTGGAGCTGTCCCGCGATGTCGCCCGCGCGATGCTGCCGGTCGACGCCCGGATGTGCGCCGAACTGCTCGCCGGCCTGCGCAGTGCGCCGCTGTTCGACGGCATGCGCGGTCACGGCGGCTACGATGTCGATGCGCTCGGCTCGCTCGTCGAGGCCTTGTCGACGCTGGTCGTGTCGCGCGGCCACGGCATCGAGGAAATCGAGCTCAACCCGGTATGGGTCGGCCCGAAGGGCGCCGGTGTGCAGGTGCTCGATGCGCTGGTGCGCTTGCGGGAATACTGAGCGAGGCGACGGCTGAGCGAGGCGACGGCTCGGGTGTCGTCCGGACTCAGGTATCGTCCGGGAACGCCGGCAGCGGGACCGGATCGCCGCCGGCGACCCCATTGAGCAGGAGCTCCACGAAGATCGTCGCCACCTCGGCCGGCGACTTGTCGTCCTTGTCGGTGTACCAGCGCAACACCCAGTTGGCGGCGCCGAGCAGGAAGTTCGATGCGATCCGCGCATCGATCGGCCGCACCAGGCCCTGTTCGGCGGCTTCCTTGAGTTGGGTGCGCAGGTAGCGATCGAGCGAGCGACGACGATCGAGCAGCTCGGTGCGGCGATCCTCGGGCAGGGCGTTGAGATTGGCCATCGTCGTGTAGGCGCCGCGCTCGGTGATGAGCAGCTCGACGAAGCGCCCGAAGAGCAGGCAGATCTTCTCGCGCGGATCGCGCCCGTGGCTTTCCGCGTAGGCGCGCGCCCCGGCGCCGCAGCCGTAGCTGAGCAGCAGGCATTCGTAGAGCAGGGCGTCCTTGCTCTTGACGTAGTAGTAGAGCGCCGTCTTGGTGACCCCCAGCACCTCGGCGATCTCGTCGAGCGATGTGCCGTGGAAGCCCTTCTCGTTGAACAGCCGGGAGGCGACGCGCAGGATCGCCCGGCGCTTGAGCTCGCGTTGCTGTGCGGGGCTGACTACCGCTTTGTCCCAGCTTGGCATCGTGGTCTCCATCCGGAATTCGCCGCTCCGGGGTTGCGGCCAGCCCGCGCCGTCGTCCGGTCGTCCTGTACGGTCATTCTAGCGAAGCGGCGGCGTCGGCCCGGTATTGCCGGGATTGCGCTCGTCGGGCGCCCGCGCCGGCTGCCCGTAGCGGGCCAGCGCCGCGGCCAGGCGTTCGGCGACGCGCTCGCGCAGGTCGGGCGGCGAGAGCACCTCGACATCCGGCCCATGACGCAGGATGTCCATCTCGAGCTCGGTCGATGTGCCAAAGGGCAGGCGCAGCTCCCAGCCGCCGTCGGGCAGCGGGCGACCGCGCTGGCGGGGATGCCAGATCTCGGCGCTGACCCAGCGCGCCGCCTCGGGCGAGAATCGCAGGACCGCCTCGCGCAGCTCGCCGCTGCGATAGATGCCGTAGCCGTCCTCGCCATCGTGTCCGACGGCATCGGCCGGCACCTCGTGCGCCTCGACATCGAGCAGGCGCACCGTCTCGATCGCGTCGAGCGCGAAGACCCGCATCGATTCCGTGGCGTGGCACCAGGCGTCCAGGTACCAGGCATTGCGGTAGTGGGTCAGGCGTTGTGGCGAAACCTCCCGCAGCGAGCGCGCATCGCGCGAGCGGGTGTAGTAGTCGATCTCGAGCCGGCGGCGATTGACCAGGGCATTGCCGATCGGCTCGAAGCGCCGCGGCGGTACCGGCCGGTTCTGCGCCGGCCGGACCCGCACCCGGCGCATGACCTGGTCGGCATCGCCGCTGGTGCTGCCCAGCAGCTTGCGCAGGCGCGCGATCATGGGCTGGACCCGAGGACCGAGCAGGCCGCCCGTATCGAGATCCTCGAGCATGCGGTGCATCGTGAGCAGCGCGAGGATCTCCTGGTCGTTGAACCACAGTCCCGGCAGCTCGTACTGCGGACCGACGCCGGCCTGTTCGAAGCGATAGCCGCCGGCCTCGCGATCATGGACGATCGGGGCGTGCAGCCGGTCGCGCATGTAGTTGAGATCGCGCGTGATCGTGGCGCGCGAAACTTCCAGCGCGGCCATCAGCTCTTCGCGCGAGATCGGTCCGCGCTCGCGCACCAGCTGGTCGATCCGGTAGTAGCGCTCGGTCTGGTTCATCGGATGGCATCCAGAATGGGGTCAGACACCATTTTCGCGTGCAAGAATGGTGTCTGACCCCATTTCGGATTCTGGAGATTCCAATGAACGCATCCTCGAACGGCCGACTCGCCGGCAAGCGCGCCATCGTCACCGGCGCCGGCAGCGGAATCGGCCGCGCCACCACCTTGCTGTTCGCCCGCGAGGGCGCCCAGGTGCTGGCGGTCGACCTCGACGTCGCCGGTGTCGAGGAAACCGTCGGGCTGGTGGCGGAGGCCGGCGGCCAGGCGCTCGCCATGGCCGCCGACACCGGCAGCGATGCCGACGCCCAGGCCTACGTCAAGCGCGCCATCGACAGCTTCGGCGGCCTCGATGTCGTCTATGCCAACGCCGGGATCAGCGGCGGCGACGTGCCCTTCGCCGAGCAGACCGTCGAGCTCTGGGAGAAGGTCCTGCGCGTCAACCTGATCGGCTGCTTCCTCGCCATCAAGTACGCCGGCGCGCACATGGTCGCGCAGGAGCAGGGCTCCATCATCTGCACCGCCTCGGTGGCCGGGCTCAAGGCCAACGCCGGCGGCAATCCGTACAGCGCGAGCAAGGCCGGCGTGATCAGCCTGGTGCAGACGGCGGCCAATTCCTTCTGGGGTTCCGGCGTGCGGGTCAACGCGATCTGCCCGGGCCTGATCGAGACCGGCATGACCCAGCCGGTCTTCGAGTACGCCCGCTCGCGCGGCACCGCCGACCGGCTCGGCCAGCTCAATCCGCTGCTGCGCTACGGCCTGCCCCACGAGATCGCCTACGCCGCGCTGTTCCTGGCGAGCGACGAGGCTTCCTACGTGAACGGCCAGGCCTTGCCGGTCGACGGGGGGCTGACTGCCTCCATGCCCTTCAAGCGCCGCCGAGCCTGACCCGGCTCCGGATTCGACCACATGACCGCGTTGGGGCGCCTCGCCGTGCAACCGCACTGTCTTCGGCGCTCCGCCTTGTCCTGCGGTCGCATCCGAAGCCGACTAGGGCCTGTTAACACATCCGCAGCCCATCAGCGACGAGAACGAAGCTGATGAAGCCGAGGAACATGAGGTCGAGCTTCTCGAAGCGCGAGAAGACGCGCCGGTAGCCCTTGAGGCGA
>JBAYRO010000048.1:0-20982 GCA_041676645.1 Burkholderiaceae bacterium
CGCGCCGAGTGCCCGGCCGGCCTGGTCGGCGGCCTCGCGCAGCAATCCGCTCATGCGGGAGATGGCTTCGCTCGAGAATCGATCGAGCGGACCCGACAGCGACAGGGCCCCGACCAGTTCGCCGTGGACGCCGAACACCGGTGCCGCGACGGCGCCGCACAGCGGGTCGCGCTCGCCTCGCGAAACCATCGTGCGGGGCACCTCGGCCGGGGTCGCCGCACCCTGTTCGCCGAAGGCCAGCAGGATGCGACCGGCGGCCCCGCGGTCGATCGGCAGCAGGTCGCCGGCCCGCACGCGATCGAGGGTCGAATGCCGTGAATCGATGCGCATCAGGCAGAGCCGCCGGCTGGCGTCATGGCGGACATGGAAGGACGGACTTTCGGTGCCCTGCTCGACCAGGGCGCGCATGATCGGCGCGAGGCGCTGCTCTATCGGATTGTGCGACTCGAAGGACTTGCCGAGCCGGAACGCGAATGGTCCGAGGCCATAGCGCTGATCGGCGCGCCGGACCACCAGCGCGCCGCGTTCGAGCGAGACCAGCAGGCGCAGCAAGGTACTCTTGTACAGCCCGGTGGCGGTGGCGAGTTCGGCGAGGGAAAGCGAGCCGGTCCGGGCGTCTTCGATCGCGACCAGGATCGACAGGGCGCGATCCACCGCCGCAACGCCCTGCATGTTCGCCGCGTAGCCGGGCGAGAGCGCGACGGGCGGGCGTTTCGAAGTCGTGGTCGATGACACCATGGCTCCTTGGGGCGTGGGTCGGGGATCGGGCGCAGGCGACTGGCGCGCTTGCCTTGACAGTGTCCGGGAATGTTCTGATACTGCCGGAAAAAGAACAAGTGTTCTGTATGGCAGAATTTACAGGAGGCGGTTTCTTGGCTTGGGAACGGCAACTCGAAGAGCTCGCTCATCGCCATCGGCTTGCCGAGCAGATGGGTGGCGAGGAAAAACTCAGGCGTCATCGCGACAACGGCCGCCTGCCGGTACGCGAGCGCATCGACCGCCTGCTCGATGCGGACAGCTTTCGCGAGCTCGGCAAATTCGCCGGTACCGGTTCGTATGACGCGGAAGGTCGCCTCGACGGCTTCGTGCCCTCGAACCTGGTCACCGGGCGCGGCCGGATCGAGGGCCGTCCGGTCGTGGTGATCGGCGACGACTTCACGGTGCGTGGCGGCGCCAACGATGGCGCGGTGGGCGACAAGACGATCGCCGGCGAACAGATGGCGCACGACCTGCGTATTCCGTTGGTGCGCCTGGTCGACGGCACCGGGGGTGGCGGCTCGGTCAAGAGCATCGAGATGAAGGGCCATACCCTGCTGCCCAAGCTCAAGGCCTGGCCGTTCATCACCCAGAACCTGATGACGGTGCCGGTGGTCGGCCTGGGGCTCGGCTCGGTGGCTGGCATGGGTTCGGCGCGGGTTGCCGCGAGCCACTACTCGATCATGGTCCGCGAGACCTCGCAGCTCTTCGTGGCCGGCCCGCCGGTGGTGGCGCGCACCGGCCAGGACCTCACGAAGGAGGAGCTCGGCGGCTCGAGGATCCACACGCGCAACGGCGTGGTCGACGACGAGGTCGGCTCCGAGGTGGAGGCCTTCGAGCGTACCCGCCGCTTCCTGTCCTACCTGCCGAGTTCGGTGCACGAGCTGCCGCCGCGCGCCGATACGGGTCGCGAGGCCAGCGCCGACCAGGCGAAGCTTCGCGACGTCATTCCCGAGGAGTCGCGCAAGGTCTACAAGATCCGCGGCATCGTCGACACCCTGGTCGACGACGGCTCCTTCTTCGAGATCGGTCGCGGCTGGGGCAAAGCGCTCGCCTCGGGGCTGGCGCGCATCGACGGCTGGCCGGTGGCGGTATTCGCGAGCGACCCGTACCACTACGGCGGCGCCTGGGATCGCGCCACCAGCGAGAAGTTCATCCGCCTGCTCGATCTCGCCGAACTCTTCCGCCTGCCGGTGCTGAACCTCGTCGACGTGCCCGGCTTCAAGATCGGGCTCGAGGCCGAGGTCGAGGGGGTCATGCGGGTCGGCGTGCGGGCGGCCACCGCCGTATCGCAGTCGACGGTGCCCTGGTGCTCCGTCATCATTCGCAAGGCCTTCGGCGTCGCCGCCGGCGGCCACCAGCATCCGGGCCGCTTCTGCTTCCGCTATGCCTGGCCCAGCGCGCAATGGGGCTCGCTGCCGATCGAAGGCGGGCTCGAAGTCGCCTACAAGGCGGACATCGAGGCGGCCGCCGATCCGGATGCCAAGCGCGCCGAGATCGAGCAGCGTGTGCGCTCGCTGACCTCGCCGTTTCGCAGCGCCGAGGCCTTCGTCGTGGAGGACATCATCGATCCCGCCGATACCCGCGCCCTGGTCACCGAGTTCGCCAACCTCGCCGCGCCGCTGCGCGCGGCCGGTGCGGTACGCTTCGGCTACCGGCCATGAGGCCGTTTCACGAAACCGGCGGGTAGTCATGCTCGACAAGGTGATCGATTCGATGGCCGAGGCGCTGGCCGATGTCCAGGACGGCGCCACCATCCTCATTGGCGGCTTCGGCATCGCCGGGATACCGACGGAACTCGTCTGCGCGCTGCTCGACCAGGGCGCGCGCGAGCTGACCATCGTGAACAACAACGGCGGCGATGGTCCCATCGGCCTGTCGCAGCTGATCGATGCCGGTCGGGTGCGCAAGCTGGTGAGCTCGTACGCCCGTTCGGTGGGCAAGACCGGCAATGCCGAAGCCTTCGCCCGCGAATACGAGGCCGGGCGCATCGAACTCGAATGCGTTCCCCAGGGGATCATGGCCGAGCGCATGCGGGCCGCGGCGGCCGGCAACGGCCCCTTCTTCACCCCCACCGGCTACGGCACCCTGCTTGCCGAGGGCAAGGAGACGCGGGTCATCGATGGCCGCGGCTATGTGCTCGAGCAACCCCTGCACGGCGACTTCGGCCTGGTCCGGGCCATGCAGGCCGATCGCTGGGGCAATCTCATGTTCAATCGCGCCGAGCGCAACTTCAATCCGGTGGTGGCGATGGCGTCGCGCGTTGCCGTCGCCCAGGTCGAGTCGATCGTCCCGCTCGGCGCGATCGACCCGGAAGGCGTGCAGTTGCCCGGCATCTTCGTCCAGCGCGTGGTGCGCCGGGAGGGCGACCGATGACACAAGCCTTTCGCCCCCTCGACCGCGACGGAATGGCGCGCCAGGTAGCCGCCGACATGCCCGACGGCGCCTACGTCAACCTCGGCATCGGCATCCCGACACTGGCCGCGCGCTACCTGCCGGCCGATCGCGAAGTCATTCTCCACAGCGAGAACGGCATCGTCGGCATGGTGTCCGCCCCGGCCGACCAGCCGCCCGATCCGGGGCTGCTCAACGCGAGCCGGGAGGCGATCGTGCTGGTGCCGGGCGCATCGCTCAGCGACCATGTCGTCTCCTTCACCATGATCCGCGGTGGCCATCTCGACATCTCGGTGCTGGGCGCCTTCGAGGTGGCGAGCAACGGCGACATCGCCAACTGGGACACCGGCGAGCCCGGCGCGATCCCCGCCGTCGGTGGCGCCATGGACCTCGTGGTCGGGGCCCGCTCCATCTGGGCCGTGATGTCGCACAACACCCGCGAGGGCGCGCCCAAGATCGTCGAGCGCTGCACCTATCCGATCACCGGCCAGGCGGTGGTCGACCGGGTCTACACCGACCTCGCCGTGCTCGATGTCGATCGCGCCGCGCAGCGCCTGACGGTACGCGCCATGGTGGCGGGCCTGTCCTTCGAGGAGTTGCAGCGGCGCACCGCGGCGCCCCTGTCGCGCGCCCCGGACTGCCGCATCGTCGAGCCCTGACCCGGGCGATACCGCGTCGGCCTGAACAGGCTCTACAGGTCACTGAGCGGCGGATTGCGCCGCAACCAGAGGGCGATCACCACGCCGAGCACGGCCGCGAGCACGCCGAGCCCGGCGATCGTGGCGCCATAGCTGGTCCGCTCGATCACCGCGGCGGCGCCGGCCACCCCCGCCGACTGGCCCGAGAACAGCGCCAGCGCCATGCAGGCAAGGCCGATGCCGCGGGTCGCCGGCGCGATCTGGGTGCCGCGCGTCTGCACCGTGTTGTGCATCATGTAGAAGCCGAAGCCGGTGAGCAGGCAGGCGGCGATCGCGCCGGCCAGCCACGGGCTCCAGACCACGGTGAGCAGGCCGATGGCCAGGCCGGCGCTGCCGACCACCGCCAGGCCGCGCTCGCCGAGGCTGCCGATCAGCCGCCGCGAGAAAATCGCGAACGCCAGTCCGCCGCCGCCGAAGCCACCCACGATCAGGCCGGCCTGCCAGAGCGGGATCTCGTGGCGCAGGTGCAGGAAGCTCGGGACGAAGGCCAGCGCCCCGAAGCCGATCGCACCCTCGAGCGCGACGAAGAGCATCACGGCGCATGCGCGCGGATCGGTGAAGATCGCCCGGTAGGTGGCGAGCACCCGGCCCAGTCCGCCGGGGACGGCAAGCGGGGCGGATGCCCGTCGCGCGGGGCCGCGCAGCATCAGCCCGGTAATGAGGAAGAGCAGGCCCGGCAGGAGGAAGGCGGTGTTCCAGCCCAGGGTGTCGGCGAACACGCCGCCGGTGGCCTGCCCGAACACCCCGCCGGTGGTGGCCGCGGCGGTGAAGTTGGCAAGCGTGGCCGGGCGCTCGGCGTAGGCGACGTTGTCGCCGATCCAGGCAAGGCCCAGCGGCATGACGGCGCCGATCGCGGCGCCGGAGACGAAGCGCATCGCGACCAGCCAGCCATAGGACAGGGGCAGGGCGGCCGCGAGGCTCGCGGCGGCGGCGACCAGCGCGGCTACCGACATCACCGCCAGCTTGCCGCGACGATCGCCCAGCGGACCGGCGACGAGGCTGAACAGCGCGTAGGCCATCACGAAGACCGTCACCACCAGCGAGACATCGGTGGGCGAGCGGCCGAACTCGGCGCCGAGCCGGGGCAGCATCGGATCGCAGACGCGGATCGAGAGCGTGCCGGCGAAGCCGGAGATTCCGATCAGCCACAGCGAGCGGGTGTGCTCGCGGTCGGTACCCGGAGAGGTCGGCGCCATCGGGCGCGATCAGGCGATGTGGTAGCGGTCGACGCCGTCGGCGTCGGTGCGTCTGGCCACCTCGCCGCGCCCGAGCAGATAGTTGAGATGGGCGAGGCTCTCGCCGGTGGCCAGGCCGAGGAGGTCGCGGCCTATGGGCCGGGCGAACAGCGCCGGGAAGACATCGACGACGCGCCGCGGTTCGGCGGCGATCAACTCGCGCAGCTTGTCGAGATTGTGCCGGTGCTCGGCGGCGAGATAGCGCAGCCGGTCGTGCAGGCCGCGAAACGGCAGGTTGTGTGCCGGCAGCACCAGGACATCGTCGGGAACGGTCGCGAGCAGCTTGTCGATCGATTCGAGCCAGTCGGCCAGCGGGTCGCCGTCGGGTTCGGTCGGGAACACCGAGACGTTCGAGGAGATCCGCGGCAGCACCTGGTCGCCCGAGACGAGCAGCTTGCGCGTCGGGCAGTAGAAGCAGGCGTGCTCGGGCGAATGGCCGGTGCCGACGACGACCTGCCAGTCCTCGTCGCCGATGCGGATCCGGTCGCCGTCACGCAGGCGCTGGTAGCTCTCGGGCAACGCGTAGACATTGCGCCCGAAGCCGCCGAAGCGGGCCCGGTAGGCGTCGATCGCCTCCTCGTCCCAGCCGGCGCGCCGGTAGAAGGTTTCGCCGTCATCGGGAGCCTGGCGGCCCGTGTCGGCGACCAGGACGCGGCAGCTCAGGTATTCCAGGCGGGTCATCCAGAGTCGGCAGCCGAACTTGCGTGTCAGCCAGCCCGCCATGCCGACGTGGTCGGGATGCATGTGGGTGACGAGGACCCGGGTGAGCGGCCGGCCGCCGAGCTCGTCGCCGAGCAGGCGGCGCCATTGCGAGGCCGACTGCGGCCCCTGGATCCCGGTGTCGACCAGCGACCAGCCTTCGCCATCGGCGATCGCCCACAGGTTGATGTGGTCGAGCGAAAAGGGCAGCGGCATCCGCAGCCAGAGCACCCCGGGCGCCACTTCGAAGGCGCGCCCGGATTCCGGCGGTTCGGCGAAGGGGTAATCGAGTTGCGGGCGAACGAGTGCAGTGGTGGTCATGGGCGGGAGCTCTTCGACAGCGAGCCTGCATTGTCGCACCGCCGCCGCCGCGCCGCCGCCAAGGGAAAATGGCAGAAAATGGGGTCAGACTCCATTTCAGAATGAAATGGAGTCTGACCCCATTTTCCTGACCCCGTTTCCCTGCCTTTTCGCACACCGGGCCGCCGGTCGGCCCAGGAGGCTTCAGCAGGTATAGGCGTCGTCCGGGTCCGTCTCGCGGATGCGCAGCGGCCGGCGGTGTCCGCCGGCCTTGCGATCTCTCTTGTGATCCCGCATCCACGACCAGACGAGCGGCATGGCCATGGCAATGAGCGCCACGAGCAGCATCCAGGCTGCGATCTCCAGTGCTTCGTTCATCGCTTCACCCCCGTTCAGCGATCTGGCGAAACCCGAGTATGCGGCCGAGACAGCTGCGATGCTGTGCAATATTGCGCGCCGGGCCGCTTCGCGCGGGGCCCGGCGGGTCGTCAGAAGCCCGACAGGCCGCGACCGTCGTCGACGATGGCACCGTCCAGGTGGCGGACGCAGTTGACGAGGAGCGACTGGTGTGGCGGCTCGGCGCCGACGATCGACAGCCCGGTATTGGCGAGCGGCCCGCATTCCACCACGCCTTCGGGCAGTTTCGCGAGCTTGTTCAGCAGCACGCGGATGACGAGCCCGTGGGAGACGACCGCGATCGGGCCGCCGAAGGCGGCATGGTGGGCGCGGATAGCGCCGAGCGCTTCGCCCACCCGCACGGTGAAGTCCTCCCAGCTCTCGCCGCCGGGCGGCGTGTAGTCGAGCGCCATGGGGTCGAAGCCGAGCGAATCGTAGCTGCGGCCGCGCAGGTCGCCGAAGTCGCGCTCGCGCAGCAGCGGATCCTGGCGCATGGGCAGGCCGGTGGCCGCCGAGATCGCCTCCGCGGTCTGGACGGCGCGGGCCATGTCGCTGACGACGATGCCCGCCAGCCGCTCCCCGGCCAGGCGTGCGCCGATCGCCCGCGCTTGGGCGAGGCCGCGCTCGGACAGTGGCGTATCCGGCGGCTGCAGGACGCGGGTCGCGTTGAGCGCGGTTTCACCATGGCGGACGAGAAACAGGGACATTGCGAAAACTCCAGGGACGAGGTGGCATGCCGCTACCGAATACGGCGGCATGGCGATCCCGCCGGTCGAGGCGGGGGCGCAAGGTTAAGATGATGCGCCATCCGTATGAAGATCCTACCGTCATGAGCCAGCCGCTGCAGCCGAGAACCCCGATCGACACCCTGCTTGCCGAGGCTGGCCGCGGTCTCGAGCTACCGATCCGCACCGCGAACCCGCCGCTGGTGCGGGCTTCGACGGTGCTGTTCGACTCCCTCGGACAGGCCGCCGATACCGGGCGACGGGCCAACGCCGGCGCGCGCCATGCGAGCACCTACGGCACGGTCGGCACGCAGACCACCTTCGCCCTCATGGATGCGATCGCGGCGATCGAGGGTGACGGCCACGCCTGCCGGGCAGCGCTGATGCCCTCGGGCCTGGCGGCGATCTCGACCGCGCTGCTCGGCTTCCTCGAGCCGGGCGACCACATGCTGATGACCGATTCGGTCTACGGACCAGCTCGCGTGTTCGCCCAGGGAATGCTCGCGAAGCTCGGGGTGAGCACGAGCTATTTCGAGCCCGGCATCGATGCCGAGGGCCTTGCCGCGCTCATCCGGCCCGAAACGAAGGTGCTCTACCTCGAAAGCCCGGGCAGCTATACCTTCGAGTTGCAGGATGTCCCGGCGCTGACCGCCCTGGCGCGTTCGCGCGGCCTCGTCTCGATGATCGACAACGCCTGGGCCTCGCCGGTGTTCGCACGGCCCTTCGACTGCGGCGTCGACATCTCGATCCTGCCGCTGACCAAGTACTGGTCGGGCCATGCCGACCTGCTGATGGGCGCCGTCGTCGCTCGCGAGGAAATCTGGCCGCGCCTGTGGGATGCGGTGCGCCAGCTCGGCATGTGCGTGGGTGGGGACGATGCCTGGCTGGTGCTGCGCGGCCTGCGCACCGTCGGCGTGCGGATGCGCGCCCACCAGGACAATGGCCTGGCGGTGGCGAAATGGCTCGAAGGGCGTGCCGAGGTCGCCCGGGTGCTGCATCCGGCGCTTCCCGCGCATCCGGGGCATGCGATCTGGCAGCGGGATTTCAGCGGCGCGAGCGGCCTGTTCGCCTTCGAGCTCGACGGCGCGCCCTTTGCCGGCGCCGAGGGCGGCGAACGACGCCAGCGCGCGCTCGCGGCGCTCTGCGAAGGCCGGCGCCTGTTCGGCATCGGCTACTCCTGGGGCGGCTTCGAGAGCCTGATCATGCCGGCGGCGATCGACCACCTGCGCACGGTCCGCCCCTGGAGCGGAGGCCCGCTGGTGCGCCTGCATTGCGGCCTGGCCGATCCGACCGATCTCGTCGCCGATCTCGAGGAAGGGTTCGCCGCATTGAATGCCGTACTGCGCTGAACGTCGCGCTGCGCCGAACGCCGCGCTCCACCGGGCGCCGCCCCCCGCCGGGCGCCGTGCTTTCAGCCGTAGGTGATGCCTGGCGCATCGCAGGCCGCCCGGATCCCGGGTGGTGGCGGAACGGCCCGGATCCGGCCGGGGTCGTCCGGATGGCGGATCGCGAAGATCCGTACGCCGGTGGCGGTCGCGAGCAGGTCATCGCCGCGGCGCAGTTCATGGCGCAGCACGAAGCTGCGCTCGCGCCATTCCTCGACCGAAGTATGGACCTCGATCTCGTCGCCATAGCGGCAGGGCAGGCGGAAGTCGCACTGGGTGGCGACGATCGGCGTGCCGATGATCCCGCTCGTGTGCTGCGTCTCGCGCCAGTGCGGCATGCCGGCGGCGCGCAGGAAATGACGCGAACCGGCGTCGAACCAGGCGAAGAAGTTGGGATGGAATGCGATCCCGCTGGGGTCGCAGTCGCCGAATTCGACGTGGATCCTGAGGATGTTCTTCATCGGGCGTGGCGCGGGCGAGGGGTTTTCATGCGCGGGCCGGTGCGGGCCGGGCGAGGATGACCGCCGGTGAGCCGGCATGGAGTTCCTCGACGAGCCCGGCCCGGCAGGCGAGCACCGCGCGCTGGTTGAGCGAGCCCTTGTCGGTCATCTCGCCCCGGTCGATCGCGGGCGGATCGAGCATCAGCAGGATGCGCCCGACGCGGTTCGATGTGCCGGTGCCGTCGGCGTGCAGGCGGTCGACGAAGCGCTGGAAGAACTCGCGCACGGGTGCGGCGGCGAGGATCGTCGCCGGGTCGGCCCCGGCCGCGGCGCCGGCGAGGCGGGCGCATGCGTCCATCCGCGGGAAGACGAGCATGCCCACTTCGTCGCGATCCTGGCCGGTGATGACGACGTCGGCCACGCAGGGCGAACCGATCGACAGGGAGCGGGTGCGCAGGGGCCCGACGCTGACCCAGGTGCCGGTGGCGAGCTTGAAGTCCTCGGCGATGCGGCCGTCGAACACCAGGCCGGTCGCGGGGCGCTGTCGATCGACGAAGCGCACGGCGTCGCCGCTGCGAAAGAAGCCTTCGTCGTCGAAGGCCTCGGCGCCCAGTTCGGGGGATCGCCAGTAGCCTGGTGTGACGCCGGGCCCAGCGTAGCGCAGCTCGAGCTTGCCGTCGTTCGGCACGAGCTTGAGCGTGACTCCCGGCGCCGGGCCGCCGATCGCGCCGGTGATGTTCCCGAGCGGGGCCGGGCCGATCGCGAAGGGTGCCGTCTCGGTCATGCCGAGCCCGGAATAGAGTCCCACCGCACGGCCGAGCTCGGCATGGGCGTGCCGGGCCAGCCCCTTGACGACGGCATCGGGCATGCCGGCGCCAGCGGTGAAGAGCATTTGCACCCGCGAGAAGAAGCGGCGTCGCAGCGCGGCATCGTGGTCCATTGCGAGGACGATCTCCTCGAAACCGCGCGGCACGTTGAAATAGACGGTTGGCGATATCTCGCGCAGGTTCGCGAGCGTGTGTTCGACCAGGCCCGCCACCGGCTTGCCGTCGTCGATGTACAGGGTGCCGCCGTTGCTGATGACGATCCCGAGGTTGTGGTTGCCACCGAACACATGGTTCCAGGGCAGCCAGTCGACCAGCACCGGCGGCTCGTCGGCCAGGCAGCGCAATGCCTGCCTGATCACCTGCTGGTTGCTGCACAGCATGCGGTGGGTGGTGATGACCGCCTTGGGCGCCTTCGTCGATCCCGAGGTGAACAGGAACTTGGCGATGGTGTCGCCGTCGACGGCGGCATGGGCGGCGGCAACGTCGGGTCCGGCCCGGCTGTCGAGCAGCGTGGCGAACGGGGTGCTCGGCACGCCGTCGAGCGTGCCGCTGCCGAGGACGAGTTCGGCATCGTCCAGGCCGCAGGCGCGGATCGCGTCGCCGTAGGCTCCGGCTTCGCTCGCGAAGACCAGGCCCGGGGTCAGCAGCGAGACGATTCCGCGCAGCTTGCCGAAATCCCGCGACACCAGGGAGTAGGCGGGCGAAACCGGAGCGTAGGGAATGCCGACATGCATCGCCGCCAGGCCGATCAGGAGATGATCGATGTCGTTGCCCGACAGCACCATCAGGGGGCGTTCGGGGCCGAGATCGCGCTCGAGCAGGGACTGCGCGACGCGGCGCACCCGTTCGAGCATCTCGGCATAGCCGACCCGGCGCCAGTCGCCGTCGGGCCCGCGCCGTGCGACCAGGGTCCGATCGGGGACGCTGGCCGCGAACTCGACGAGCCGGTCGGTGAAACGCGAGGGGTAGTCGCCGAGCGGCTCGAGCGCGCGCATGAGCACGACGCCGTCGGTGCGCTCCTCATGCTCGACCGGTGTCTCGGCCGACATGGCCAGCGAGCCCCTCGAGTCCTCGCCCATGATGGCTTCCTCGCGTTCGCGATGCGGGAATCGGTTTCCGTTCGCAGTTCGCGCTGGGGCTTCAGGCCTCGTCGGCCTCGTCGTCGGCGGCCCGGAACGGCTTGGCATCGGCCCGGATCGCGGCCATGTCGAGTCCGCGCACCTGGTCGATCAGTTCGTCGAGCATGCCCTTGGGCATGGCGCCGGGCTGCTGGAACACGATGACCTGCTCGCGAAACACCATGAGGGTCGGGATCGAGCGGATCCCGAAATGGCCGGCGAGTGCCTGCTGTTCGTCGGTGTTGACCTTGACGAAGCGGATGTCCTCGTTTTCCTCGGCGACCTTCTCGAAGGTCGGCGCGAACGACTTGCAGGGACCACACCAGGGTGCCCAGAAATCGATGATGACGATGTCGTTGTCGGTGATGGTCTCGTCGAACTTCTCGGCGACCAGCTCGGTAACTGCCATGCGGCGTCCTCCATAAAACCGACACTCTACGCGTTTTGCCGAAGGCCGACGCCAAGTCCCGCGCGGCGGCCGGGGCCGTCTACCGTGCGCGCGGACCTGTGCCTACAATCGTCGATAGACGAGATGCGCCCGGCATCCCCGAGGAGACCCCATGCCGACCCGACCGAACCCCTATCGCCAGGATCTCGACCGCAATCCGGCCAATCATGTGCCGCTTACCCCGATCTCGCTGATCGAATGGGCGGCCGATGTCTATCCGCAGCGCTGCGCGCTGGTCCATGGTGAGCTGCGCCGCAGCTGGTCGGAGCTTCGTTCCCGGGCGCGGCGGCTGGCTTCCGCGCTGGTTGCGCGCGACATCGGCGATGGCGACACCGTGGCCGTGATGCTGCCCAACACCCCACCGATGGTGGAGGCGCACTTCGGCGTGCCGATGTCCGGCGCGGTGCTCAACTGCATCAACACCCGCCTCGACGCCGTGGCGATCGCCTTCGTGCTCGAGCATTCGGCCAGCAGGATCCTCATCGTCGACCGCGAGTTCGCGCCACAGGTGGCGGTGGCGCTGGCGAGCCTGCGCGAGGCGGGCAAGCCGCTCCCCTTCGTGATCGATGTCGACGACCCGGTCTACGATGGCCCCGGCGACCCGATCGGCAGCGCGGACTACGAAGCCTTCGTCGCCGGCGGCGATCCCGGTTTCGAGTATTCGCTGCCCGAGGACGAATGGGATGCCATCGGGCTCAACTACACCTCGGGCACGACCGGCAATCCCAAGGGCGTGGTCGTCCATCACCGGGGCGCCTACCTGAACGCGATCGGCAATGTGGTGGCCTGGAACCTGCCGCGCCACCCGGTCTATCTCTGGACCCTGCCGATGTTCCACTGCAACGGCTGGTGCTTCCCCTGGACGCTGGCCGCCGTGGCGGGCACCAGCGTCTGCCTGCGCAAGGTCGACGCCGCCCTGATCTTCGGCCTGATGCGCGAGCATCGGGTCAGCCACTATTGCGGCGCCCCGATCGTGCATTCCACCCTGATCAGCGCGCCCGCGGCGCTGCGCGAGGGCATCGACTGGCAGGTCAAGGCGATGGTCGCGGGTGCTGCGCCGCCGGCCGCCATGATCGAGGGCATGGACCGGATGGGTTTCGAAGTCACTCACGTCTACGGCCTGACCGAGGTCTACGGCCCGGCCGCCGCCTGTGCGAAACACGAGGAATGGGAAGAGCTGCCGCTGGCCGAGCAGGTTACGAAAAACGCCCGCCAGGGTGTGCGCTACGCGGTCCAGCAGGGCTGCACCGTGATCGACCCGGCGACGATGGAGGAAGTTCCGCGCGACGGCACCACCATGGGCGAAGTCATGTTCCGCGGCAACATCGTCATGAAGGGTTATCTCAAGAACCCGCAGGCGAGCGCCGAGGCCTTCGCCGGCGGCTGGTTCCATACGGGCGACCTCGGCGTGCTCGAGCCCGACGGCTATGTCCGGATCAAGGACCGCGCCAAGGACGTCATCATCTCGGGCGGCGAGAACATCTCCTCGATCGAGGTCGAGGACGCGCTCTACACCCATCCGTCGGTGCTCGCCTGCGGTGTGGTCGCCAGGCCCGATGCGAAATGGGGCGAAACGCCGCTCGCCTTCGTGGAGCTGCATCCCGGTGCGCAGACCAGCGCCGAGGAACTGATCGCGCATTGCCGCGAGCGGCTGGCGCACTTCAAGTGCCCGCGCGAAGTCCGCTTCGAGGAAATTCCCAAGACCTCGACCGGCAAGATCCAGAAGCATGTGCTGCGCGAGCGCGCCGGATCGGCGGCGGCGATCGGCTGAGAAAAAATGGGGTCAGACACGATTTGCTGAAGCAAATCGTGTCTGACCCCATTTTTTACGCAAGTACAATGCGGCCCCATCATGTTGCGTGAACAGAAACAGGCCCTGGCTGCCCTCGTGCGGGATGCGGCCGCACACGTGCTCGACGATCCCTCGGCCGAGCTGCCGGCGATCGAGCTCGACCGGCCGAAGCAGCCCGAACACGGCGACCTCGCATCGAACATCGCACTGCAGCTCGCCCGGCCGGCGCGGCGCAATCCGCGTGAGCTCGCCCAGGCGATCCGCGATGCGCTGCTCGCCGCCGACGGCGGTCACCTGCTCGATGCGGCCGAGGTCGCCGGGCCCGGTTTCATCAACCTGCGGCTGACGGCGCAGGCGCGGCGCAAGGTGGTCGGTCGGGTGCTCGCCGACGGTGCTGCGTTCGGCCGTGCGTCGACGGCCGCCGACGGTGGCGGCCGCGGGCGCAAGGTCCTGGTCGAGTTCGTGTCGGCGAATCCGACCGGCCCGCTGCATGTCGGGCATGGCCGCCAGGCGGCGCTGGGTGATTCGCTCTGCGCCCTGCTCGAGTTCTCCGGCTGGTCCGTGGCGCGCGAGTTCTACTACAACGACGCCGGCGCCCAGATCCGCAACCTCGCCCTGTCGGTGCAGGCGCGCGCCCGTTCGATCGATCCCGACGATCCGCGCTTTCCCGCCGACGGCTATCGCGGCGACTACATCGGCGACATCGCGCAGGCTTATCTCGCGCGCGAGACCGCCGGCGCCCGTGACATGGCGCCGGTCGAGGCCGCCGGCGATCCGGACGACCTGGAGGCGATCCGCCGCTTCGCGGTCGCCTACCTGCGCCATGAGCAGGATCTCGACCTGCGCGCCTTCGGGGTGGAGTTCGACAGCTACTTCCTCGAGTCCTCGCTCTACGAGACCGGTCGGGTCGACCGGGTGGTCGCTGCCCTCGGCGCGGCCGGCGTCACCTACGAGGAGGGCGGGGCGCTGTGGCTGCGCACCACCGATTTCGGTGACGACAAGGACCGGGTGATGCGCAAGTCGGACGGCGGCTACACCTATTTCGTGCCGGACGTCGCCTACCACGTCGAGAAATGGCAGCGTGGCTGCGAGCGGGCGATCAACATCCAGGGTTCCGACCACCACGGCACCATCGCACGGGTACGCGCCGGCCTGCAGGCACTCGGCCTGGGCATCACCGCCGGCTTCCCGGAGTACGTGCTGCACAAGATGGTGACCGTGATGCGCGGCGGCGAGGAGGTGAAGATCTCCAAGCGCGCCGGCGCCTACGTGACGCTGCGCGACCTGGTCGAATGGTCCGGCGGCGTTTCCTCGCCCGATGCCGGCGTGGCGATCGCCCCCGACGACCCGGGCCATGCGGAAGCCCTGCGCCGGGGCCGCGATGCGGTCCGCTTCTTCCTGGTCTCGCGCAAGGCGGATGCCGAATTCGTCTTCGATGTCGATCTCGCGCTGGCGCGCAACGACGAGAACCCTGTCTACTACGTCCAGTACGCCCATGCCCGGATCTGCTCGGTGCTCGCCCAGTGGATTGCCGGTGGCGGCGTCGTGCCGCAAGGCGGTACGCCCGAGGCGGCCCTGGCCGATGCCTGCCTGGAGCCCCTGGTGCATCCCCGCGAATACGGGCTGATGGCCCGGATCGCGGCCTGGCCGGATGTGGTTTCGGGCGCGGCCGAGGATCTCGCGCCACACTCTATTGCTTATTATCTCAAGGACTTAGCGTCCGATCTTCATAGTTACTATAATGCCGAGCGCGTCCTCGTCGATGACGAGGCGGTGCGCCGCGCCCGGCTCGCGCTCCTGCTGGCGGTGCGCCAGGTCCTGCGCAATGGACTCGGGATGCTCGGGGTATCGACCCCTGAAAGGATGTAATGGCTACCAGGAAAACCCGCCGCCGCAAGGCGCGTCGCTTCAGCGCCGGTGGCACGCTGCTCGGTTTCATGACGGGACTGATCGTGGGGCTGACCATCGCCGTGGTGGTGGCGGTGTTCGTGACGCGGGCGCCGGTTCCGTTCCTGAACAAGGCCAAGCGCACCGCCGACCGGCTCGAGGCGCCGCGGAACGAGGCCGAGACGCCCGACCCGAACGCTCCGCTCTACAGTCGTTCGGCGCCCGGCCCGGTGGCCGCGCCGACGCCTTCGCTGGCCGCCCCTTCGCCGGTGGCCCCGGTCTCGCCCGCGCCGCCGGGAACCGCCGAGGCCGCCAGCAGCTACGTGCTCCAGGCCGGCGCCTTCCGCGATCAGGACGATGCCGAGGGAATGCGCGCCAAGCTCGCTCTGATAGGCTATGAGGCGCGGGTGGTCGAGGCGCAGGTCGACGACCAGCCCATGTTTCGCGTGAGAGTGGGCCCTTACGCCGACCTCAATACGATGAACGATGTCCGTGCTCGCCTGGCCCAGAGCGGCATCGAGGCGTCGGTCGTGCGACGTCGCTGAGCCTACCGGCGGGACCGGCAGTGACGGGTCCCGCGGCCATCCGTCCGGTCAACCGGCCGAAGCCCTCGGTGGTTGAACGAACCGGCCTCCGAACTCCTACCGACAGGATTGCCCGATGATTTCCCTGCGTCGCCACCTGATCACCCTGCCGCCGGCCATCGCCCTTGCCCACCTGGCCGGAGTCGAGCTGCCCTCGGCGCACGCCCAGCCGGCCCTGCCCCCGGAGGGCGAGGGCTATCGCCGGGTAGGCCCGGTCCGCATCGACACGCCCGAGGACAAGATCGACGTCGTCGAGTTCTTCTGGTACGGCTGCCCGCATTGCAACCGCTTCGAGCCGGTGCTCAAGCGCTGGGCCGCCCAGCTGCCCGACGATGTCGTCTTCCGCCAGGTCCATGTGCCCTTCGGCGAGCGCAAGCACCAGCAGCTCTACTACACCCTGGTGGCGATGGGCGAGGATGGCCGGCTCGGCCCGAGTGTCTTCCGGGCCCTGCACGAGGAGCGTCGCCGGCTCGATTCGGACAAGGAGATCATCGACTGGGCGGTGGCCCAGGGCCTCGATCGCCAGGTCTTCTCCGACCAGTACAAGTCCTTCGGGGTGCGCACGGCGATGACCCGTGGAACGCGCGAGATGAACGACTTCGGGGTCGACGGGGTGCCGATGATCGGAGTGGCCGGCAAGTACCTGACCGCGCCCTCCCTGGCCGGTTCGAGCCAGGCTGCGCTCGACCTAGTCGACAAGATGATCGCCAACGAGCGGGTCGCCGCGCGCCAGCGCTGACCGGCGGCCGATGAGCGACCGCGGCGGACCACTTCGCGTCGTCATCACCGGCGCGTCGAGCGGGCTGGGCGCGGCGCTCGCTCGCGAGTACGCCCGGCGGTGCATCGGCCAGGGGCGCGGGCTGGTGATCGGGGTCATGGCCCGGCGCGCCGCGGCGCTCGATGCCTTGGCCAGCGGGCTCGAGGCCGGCACGCGGATCGGCGCCGACAAGGATCCGCCCGCGGTGCGCGTGGTGCCGATGGTCCTGGATGTGCGCGATCGGCAGGCGCTCGCCGCCGCCGCCCGGGACTTCATCGCGACACATGGGGCACCCGATGTCCTCATCGCCAATGCCGGGGTGAGCGTGGGAACCCTGACCGGCGAACCCGGGGATGCCGCGCAGTTCGAGGAAATCGTCGCGACCAATCTGTGCGCCATGCACGATACCTTCGCCGGCTTCCTGCCGGCGATGCGCGCGGCCGGCGCCGGCACGCTGGTGGGCATCGCGAGCGTGGCGGGATTTCGCGGCCTGCCGGGCGCCGGGGCCTACAGCGCTTCCAAGGCCGGCGCGATCGCCTACCTCGAGAGCCTGCGGGTCGAACTGCACCGCTCGCCGATCACGGTGGTGACGATCGCTCCCGGCTACGTCCGCACCCCGATGACCCGTGGCAATCCCTATCCGATGCCCTTCCTGATCGATGCCGATGCGTTCGCCAGCCGCGCCATCGATGCCATCGAACGTCGCCGCCGCTTCGTGGTGATTCCCTGGCAGATGGGCATCGTCGGAGCGATCCTGCGCATGGTGCCGCGACCGCTCTACGACATGCTGTTCGCGCGCGCGCCCCGCAAGCCGCGCCGCGACGCGGTGGCGGGCCCCTGAATGAGGACTTGCTCCATGTCCATGTCGTTCGACCGGCTGTCCGCCTCGTCGCCGCGCCGCGCAGCCCGACTGGCGGCGCTTGCGGCGCTCGCACTGTTCGTCGCCGCATGCGCCGGTCCGCGCGGCGGTCCTCCCGCCAGCTCGGGCGGCGGCTACTACATGGACGATGGCCCCGGCCGGAACGAGCCGGCCGATGTCGCCCTGATCGCCGACGCGGTGCCGCGCGAAGAACCGATCCGTCTTGCGAACACCCGGCCCTACGAGGTTTTCGGCCAGCGCTACATTCCGATGCGTGCGCGTGCCCCGTATCGGGAGACCGGGGTCGCATCCTGGTACGGGCGCAAGTTCCATGGCAATGCGACGGCCAGCGGCGAACGCTACGACATGTACGCCATGACCGCCGCCCACCGCACCCTGCCGCTGCCGAGCTACGTCCGGGTGACCAACCTGTCGAACGGGCGCTCGGTGGTGGTTCGCGTCAACGATCGCGGCCCCTTCATGAAGAACCGGCTGATCGACCTTTCCTGGACCGCCGCGAAGAAGCTCGACTTCATCGAGGACGGCCATGCGCGCGTGCGGGTCGAGCTGATATTGCCCGGGGAGGGACCCGCGGCGCAGGAACCGGTCGTCGCCGCCGCGCCGCCGGCGGCCCCGGTCGCGCCCGTGGCCACGGCCGACTCGACCGTACCGATCGCAACGTCGGCCATCGCTGCACCGAGCGCCGGGCAGGAGGCCCTGGCAGCGTCGTCCGCCGGGCCCGTGGCCGAATCCGCCGCAGCGTCCTCCGCCGACGATCCGCCCCGGGTGCCGCGCGGCTTCGTGCTCGTTGGCGCCGAACCCGCGCGGGTGGCTTCGCCCATGGTCAATGCCGCCGGTGCCCAGGCATCGCCATCGGGTTTCGTGCGGGTCGGGCCCGAACCCGAGCACGTGTCTGCGCCCACCGCGAGGCGAGCGAGCACCGGTGCGCCGGCCGATGCCTCGCCCGCCATCGCGTCGCAGGCGCTGGATCCCGCCCTCTACCTGCAGCTGGGGGCGTTCCGCTCACACGACAGCGCGATGGCGGTCCTGTCCGATCTCGGTCGTCGGCTCGACTGGCTCGGCGATGCGCTTTCGCTGCATGCCGAGGACGGCCAGTACAAGGTCCAGGCCGGCCCCTGGGTCGATCTCGCGCGGGCCGAGCAGGCCGCCGCGCGGATCCGTGCCGAGGCCCGCATCGAGCCATTCACCGTGCGTCGCGAGGCGGCGCAGTGAAACCGCGTATTCAGTCCTCCGGTGACGCGTCTTCCGCCAGCACGAGCAGGCGCTCGTACAGGGTCCGTCGCGGCCGTCCGGTGAGCGCATGGGCAAGCCGGCTCGCGCGGCTCGGCGGGGCGTGCTCGAGCAGCGTCGCGAGCAGGGTATCGAGCGGCATCTCGATGCGGACCGCCGATTCGGGCGCGGCCGCCCGGGCGGGCGCCGCATCGATCGCGATCACGAATTCGCCGCGCGAACGGTTCGGGTCGGCCTCCAGCCAGGCCGTGGCGTCGCCGGCGGGCAGCGCGATCGATTCCTCGAAGCGCTTGGTCAGTTCGCGCCCGATCACGATCCGGCGGTCGGCGCCAAGCACGGTGGCGATTGCCGCGAGCGTCGCGGCGATCCGGTGGGGTGATTCGTACAGCACCACGGCATCGTCGGCATCACGCCATGTCGCGATCCGCTCGGCGCGCGCCTTCGCCTTCGACGGCAGGAAGCCGACGAAGCGGAAGGACTCCGCATGCAGTCCGGCGATCGACACCATTGCCGCCGCCGCCGAAGGTCCCGGGATCGCACGCGTCGCGATGCCGGCCGCGCGCGCGGCGCGCACGATCCGCGCACCGGGATCGCTGATGCCCGGCGTCCCCGCGTCGCAGACCAGGGCGATCGCCTCTCCCGCGGCTGCGCGCGCGACGATTTCCTCGGCCGCCGCCTGCTCGTTGTGTTCATGGGCGGCGATCATCGGTGTGGAAGCGCCGATGGAATCGAGCAGGACGCGGCTGGTGCGGGTGTCCTCGGCGGCCACCAGGTCGGCATTGCGCAGGACATCGGCGGCCCGCCGGCTTAGGTCGGACAGATGACCGATCGGCGTGGCGACTACATATAATCCGGCTTCGAGCCGCCCGGAGGGTTTCTCGTTCATGAAGCGTCGTTCGCTACTTCGGATCCTGGGTTCAGGCGCTTCGGTCATGGCCGCCGCGCGCGGCACGGGCGTGACGGGATTGTCGGCGCTCGCCAGCACCGCCGCAAGCGCGGCGACCCGCTTCGGCCGGGGCGACACCCGCATCGCCTTGCTGCTGCCCGATGACGAAGGCCCCTTCCGGCGCGCCGCCGATGCGGTGCTGATGGGCGTGCAGGCGGCGCATGAGCTCGATGGCGCTGGGGTGATGGTCGAATCCTTTGGCGTCGACGACGAGCGCACCGATCTCCAGGGCCTGTTGCAGCGGATCGCCGACCGCGGCTATTCGATCGCGATCGGTCCGATCACGCGGGGGGGCGTCAATCGGCTCGCCGAGGTCGAGCCGCTGCCCCTGCCGGTGCTGACGCTCAATGTCCCCGAACCGGGCTACCTCCTGCCGCCCGGCTGCGTGCAGTTCGGCCTGCCGATCGAGGACGAGGGCGCCCAGATCGCGCGCTTCGCGATCGACCGGGCCCTGCGGCAGTCCGCCGGCCTGGTGCCGCGGGCGATCGCGATCGCCGACCAGGCTTCGTCGCTGTCACAACGCAGCGCCGGCGCCTTTCTCGATGCATGGCGGGATCTCGGTGGCGAGAGCTACGACATGCTCGCGCTCGATGTCCGGATGCTCTACGACCTGCCCCGCGTCCTCGCGGGCGTGCATGTCGATGCCGCCTTCATCGCGCTATCGCCCGATGCCGTGCCGGTGCTGCGCGAAGCGCTCGGGCCGCAGACCCCGCTGTACGGGACTTCGCGGCTCGACGTCGGTGCGATTCCCGATACCAAGGCCGGCGAGCTGCTCGCCAATCCACTGCTCGACGGCCTGCATATCGTCGAGATGCCCTGGCAGGTCGAGCGACAGCATCCGACGGTCGCCATCTACCCGCGCTCCGAGAAGATTCCCCATCTCGAGCTGCAGCGGCTCTACGCCCTGGGCATCGATGCCTATCGCATTGCCCGTGAACTCGTCCTCGGACACCAGCAGATCGAGATCGACGGCGTGACCGGCTGGCTGCGTGTCGATGTGCCGGTCGATCCGCGCGTCCTGCGCATCTCGACCGTCTCCGTCTACGAGAACGGCATGCTCGTGCCGGCCCGGATCCCGGCGCCCGAACCGGCTCCCGAGCCGGCTCCCTGGCCGGCGCCGGGTGAGCCGGCGGGTCATCCAGCGCAGCCCCTGGCGCCCGCTGATCCAACGGCGCCCGCCCAGCCCTGGGCGCCGGGCCAGCCGCCGGCACCGACGCCAGCGCCGATGGATGCGCCGTCGTCGCCGGGCTTCGTGCCGGTGCCGGCGCCCACGCCCGCGCCTTCCGGTTTCGCCCCGATGCCGGCGCCCCCCGAACTCGCCCCGGTACCGGCATCGCCATCGGGCTTCGTCCCGGTGCCGCCATCGCCCGCCCCGAGCCCGGGCTTCGTGCCCATGCCGTCGTCACCGCCTCCGGGCCAGGGCTTCGTGCCCATGCCGTCGCCGCCGCCTCCCCCGAGCCAGGGCTTCGTCCCGGTTCCGCCCAG
>JBAYRO010000049.1:0-20974 GCA_041676645.1 Burkholderiaceae bacterium
GGGACCGCCTCAGCGGCGCAGCCAGACCTGGCCGTTGGCATTGGCGCTCAGCGTCGATTCACCGACCGAATCGGCGAAGTCCGGCGCGGCGGCCGCCCTCATGCTCATCATCGCTTCCTGGGCGACCGGCCGATAAGGCCTCGGCATGCCCGCGGTGCCGACGTTGATGCGCTCGATCTCGTAGCCGGCGTAGCCGAGCGCCTTGGCGATCGTCGCCGCCCGCTCGCTGAAGGCCCGGGAGGCCTCGACCAGCAGTTCCTCCTCGACCCTGGCCCGGGTTTCCTTCGACACCGAGAAGCCGACCGAGAGGATGCGCGCATCCTCGCCGAGTTCGCCGATCAGCTTCGAGAGCGCCTGCACATCGCGCGAATTCAGCGAGGCGTCGGCGTGGACATGCCAGCCGGTGATCCGACGCTCGGTCTTGCCGTCCTCCTGGCGCGACTCGGCATGGATGGGATTCGATCCGACCCCCGCCAGGCTCGACTCGATGCCTTCGACATCGCGCGCCTTCTCGAGCAGCGCGTTGATGCGGCCGAGCGCATCGCGATTGGCGGTGGCGAGGTCCTCGCTCTGGCGCTCGACGCGCATCACGACGTTCATCTCGTCGTTGGCGACTTCGCGCGATGCATCGGCCGAGATTCCGAGCAGCGGCGGCTTGCCGGGCTCCTCGTTGGCGCGCGCCGGCGAGCCCAGGGCGAGGCTTGCGGCGGTGAGCACGGCGACGGCGGCAAGGGAGGATACGGATCGAAGCATGGGCATGGGCCTCGTGGAAATCGGGGAGCCGTCCAAACGCCTGCGCGCGCCTGCCGGTTGACCCGTCGCTCAGTCGCCGCCCTTGGGCGTTGCCGGCGTGATGTTGGTGATCCGGACCAGATGCCTGGACATGACTTCGGAGATCGCATCGACATCGAAGCCGCGGGCCTCGTCGCGCGCGGTGTAGTCCATGTAGACCGACCAGTTCCGGCCGCCGCGGTCGACCACCATCAGGCCATGGGTCTGCATCGCACGCAGCACATGGTACTCGCGTCGGCCAAGCTCGAACTCCCGCAGGTCGACCTCGGGCGGGATGGCGAACATCATGCCCAGGCTGACCTGCGCGCTGCCGCCGTTGTTGGGGTAGTTGGAATGCCAGTCGTCGCGGGTGGCCGGCCAGACCCAGGGTGAAGTGAGCACGTCGATATGCGCGGCGAAGGCCAGCATGTGCTCGATGCCCTGCTCCAGCTCGCCCGAGACGATCAGCCCGGCGGTGGAGGATCCGCCGTAGGCGCGTGTCGAGCCGAAGCCGAGCATTCCGTCGATGCGGAAGTCCTCGATCTCGAAGCCGGTCATGTGCTCGATGCCGGGGCCGTCGATCGGCATCGGCACATAGCAGCCCGCGCCCCAGGTCCGCTCGCCGACCTTGTATGCGCCGATGAATTCATGGATCAGCCTGCCGTCGGGCGAGACCACCGACATGTGGGAATCGGCGTCGCCCTCGAAGGGCGGCGAAGCGGTCGCGTCGGCCGGTATGCGGATCCGGACCCGGTCGTTCTTGCCCGTGGGACCGGCGTTGACCACGACCGTCTGCATCGGGTCGGATTCGCGCGCATGCCACAGGGCCACGGTCCAGGCATTCTCGGCAAGGTCGAGCCCACCATCGAGCCTGCGGATCTGGCGGGTCGCGCCATCGACGTCCGATGAAAAGCGCGCGCCCGCCCCCACCGGCAGGTTCCAGACGGAGTCCGGCGACAGGAAGCGAAACGGCTCCTTCGCCCCCCTGGGGTAGTCGTCACCGCCCCTGTCCGAGGACCACGGCCATCTCATGCCACCGAGGAGGCCGACCGAAGCGCTGGCGCAGGCGCCGGCAAGCAGGCTGCGACGGGAGATCGGAATCAGTTTGCTCATGGCTGCCATTGTGCCCGCGGGCGGCGACCCATGCCCGCGGGCCCCGATGAACGCGGCGTACCGGACGACGAGAACGGCGCCGCCACGGCCCCAGCGGCCCGGCCCGGCGCAGCCGGCTCGCTAGCGCAACTCGTAGACGAAGGTGCTCACCACCCGCAGCCGCTTGGTCTGCGAAGCGCTGTGGTCGCCGTAGCTGCTGCCGTCGCCGCTGATCTGGATGACGCCCTGGTTGGCCGATTTCAGCGCACCGAGCCGGGCACCGGCCTCCTCGGCGAACTGGGTCGCCTGCTCGCGCGCATTGCGGGTCGCTTCGGACAGCAGGGTCGGCTTGACCTCGTTGAAGCCGCGCAACTGGTAGCTGGGCCCGATGTCGCTCTGGATCGCGAGGCCGGCCTGGATCAGGGGATCGACGCCCAGGGCCGCCTTCGCGATCTCGGCGACCCGCGGCGACTTCACCCTGACCTCGCCGCTGCCGGTATAGCGAAACGGCTGGTTGGGCTGGCTGTATTCGCGCGAGTAGACATCGGTGACCTGCAACGGCCGGATCTCGATTTCGGATTCCTCGATCCCGGCCTGCGCCAGGAAGGCGACCACCTTGTCGCGGTCGGCCGCCAGCGCCTGCTGGACCTCGCCGAACTCGTTGCCTGCGCGCCGGAACGACAGCGGCCAGACGACAAAGTCGCTCGCCACGTTCATCTCGGCAAGCCCCTTGACGGTGATCCACCGATCCGCCATCCGGAAGCGTTCGAGGCCGTTGCCCACCGCCCAGCCGGCGGTGGCCGCACCGACCGCTATCAGCAGGCCGGCGATCACGCGATTGATTCCGATCGTCATGTGTCCTGGTGCCCCCTTCGCTTTCTCGACATGTCCGGAGCGCGTACATTGGCCGTAACGCCCTGCCCCGCGCGATCAACGTGATGATCCGGGCGGGGGATGACAGGCGCAAGCGCCTGCCCGGCAACTGCCAGAAGCCTGCCCGAATCCGGCCCCATCAGTGGCAGTCGGGCACTTCCTGCTCGACATACACCTCGAAGGCGACATCGCGCGCCGTCAGCTCGACGAGCGCGTCGGTGAAGGCGTCGCTGCGCCAGGCATCGGCGATGTCCGTGGCGCGCTCGACCATCTCCGGATCGCCGTCCGGGACCATGAGCGCCAGCGTGCTGTCCGGCCGGGCGGACAGCCGGCGGGAGAACTTCTTCCACTCCGGGAAGCGGAGCAGTTCCTCGAGGATCGGACTGTCGTGGACCATCGCATCGCACTCCCCGATGCGCAAGGCGACCAGGGCCTCGGTCAGGGATGCATGGACGATCTCGATCGCGCCGTGGCGATCGCCCAGTTCGCCGCGATGGCCGCCACCCGCCGCGAGGCAGACCGTCCGTCCGCGCAGATGCGCCCAGCGGCGGATGCTGCTGTCGGTTCGCATGATCGCCATGGGCGCGGACCGGTAGTCCAGGGGAATGATCGTCGTCGACGCCGGTCTCCCGCCGCCGTCGGCCAGCGTCGTGATCGCCAGCTTCGCCGCCCCGGCGTCCACCGGGGCCAGTGGCCGGTCCAGGCGCCGGGCGAGGTCTTGCGCAAGCGCGGTGTCGATCGTGGCGGGCGTTCGGTACTTCGCGCCAGCCTGGTGCGCCGGCACCACGAAGTCGAGCGCGACGGCAAGCGGCTCGGCCATCGCCCGCATCGGCGCCGCGCCAAGGAAGGCGCCAAGGCCCAGCGCTGCGGCGGCGCGAAGCCATTGCCACCCCCGTGCCCGGGCGGACCGGGGACCGCCCCCAACGGGCGGCGACGCGAACGGGCCTTCCCTGTTCATCGGACTACACGTACTGGTAGCGCAGGACCCGGTGCCGCAGGCGCTCGAGCAGTAGCTGGTCGATGAGCGGCGCCAGGATCGCGATCGCGAGGATGCTGGTCATCACGCCGACCATGTCGGCGGTTTCCCCGGCATAGGACAGCGACCGCCCGAGCCCCTGGCCGAAGCCGATCAGCATCTCCGCTGAAATCAGCGCGCGCCAGGCATTGCCGAAGGCGAGCTGGGCGCCGGTGATCAGCTCGGGCATCACCGCCGGCAGGTACACCCGCCGCAGCAGGTCGAGGCGCGAGGCGCCCATCACCCGGGCCGCGCTGACATGGACCTTCTCCACGCTTTCGGTGGCGTTCATCACCGAGAGCGCCGCCGGGAAGAAGGCCGCGATCGCCACCACGACCACGATGGGCATGTTGCCGAAGCCCATCAGGATCAGGAAGATCGGCACCCAGGCGATCGAGGGAATCGACTGCAGGATCACGATCGCGAACTTCATCACCTCGCGAAAGAAGTACATCACCGCGCCGAGCAGGCCGAAGACGACGCCGCAAACGAGCGCCGCGCCGTAGCCGGTGCCCAGGCGCGCCAGGCTGCCGCCGAGCGCCGCCCGGAAATCGGCCGATCCGATCTCCTCCCACAGGCGCATGAAGACCACATGCACATCGGGCATGAGGAAGTCCGGCAGCGACCAGGCGGCAAACTGCCACAGCAGCAGGATGAACAGCACCGCGAGGACCATCGCCGTCTTGCGGCGCGGGCCCCCGAGGCGAAGCTGTCCGGCCGCCAGGTTCGAACGATCGCTCATCTATCGACGGGCCCCGGCCCGGTGTGCCGTGTGCCTTGCGGATGCGCCCTGGCTCACAGATGCGCCCTGGCTCACAGCCGGCGCTCCTGCTGCCAGCTCAGGTCGAGGATGGCCTCGACATCGAAGGGGCTGCCGTCGCGCGTCTTGAGCGCCCCGCTCTCCTGCATGATCCCGGCGATCTCCTGCATCCGCGAGCGCTCGGCGTCGGTGAGCGCGGCATTGAACACCTGGGTGCGGATCGCATCGGTGATGATCGCCTCGCGCGGCAGCTCGGTGCCGTCCAGGGTGCGCAGCGTGGGCTCGGCGATGAACTCGTCGGCGATGTACTTCGCCGCTTCCTCGGGGCGCTGCTGCAGCATGTCGATCGCATCCTTCTGCGCATCGAGCGTCTTCCAGAGATCCTCCTTGCGACTGGCCAGGACATCGCCCGAGGTGATCACCACCATGCAGGGGAACGGCCATACCTCGCCGATCTCGTAGATCTCCTTGACCGGTGCGATCGCCTTGGCGATGCTCGCCTGCGGCTCGAACAGGAAGGCGCCGTCCACGCGCTTCGCGACCAGCGACTGCACCGCCACCTGCGGGCTCACGCCCATGACGTTGACGTCCGACGACGCCAGGCCCGCCTGCTTGAACACCACGCCCTTGAGCACGGTATCGGCGGTGCTGCCTTCCCTCTGCGAGGCGATGGTCCGACCCTCGAGGTCGGCGATGGTGTCGATACCGGCATCCTCGCGCACGATCATCGCGTGATAGCCGTGCTGGGCGCCGCCCACCACCTTGAGGTCCGCGCCGCGGGACGCCCAGGCGATCGCATTGGTGAAGCCGAGCACCCCCGATTGGAGCTGGCCGCCGACGATCGCCTTGATCAGGTCGGTCCCGGACTGAAATTCCACCAGCTCCACATCGACCCCGCGCTTCGCGTAGAGATCGGCCTTGTGCGCAAGGATCGCCTGGGCGTCGTCCATCACGCGCAGGTATCCGACCTTGAACTTGTCCTGCGCCGCGGCGGGCGCCGCGATGGCCAGTGCCGCCAGCGCGGCGATGAGCAGTCGTGCTGCCTTCATGCTGTTGCTCCGAGGGGGGTGATTGATGGTTCGACCCGCTGCGCCTCGATGCCGAGCAGCCGCAGGATCTCGCTTCGCACGTCGGCGAATGCGGACAGGTCGTGGGTCCGTTCCCGTTGCCCGAGACGAAACGCCTTCAGCACGGTGGCCGGGCGGGGGCTGAACACCAGGATGTGGTCGGCGAGGAAGATCGCCTCGTCCACATCGTGCGTGACCAGCAGCACGGTGGGCGCCTGCTCGCGGATCAGCTCGCGCAGGGCATCCTGCAGCGTCATGCGGGTGAGCGCGTCGAGCGCACCGAAGGGTTCGTCGAGCAGCAGCGCCCGGGGTTCGGCGATGAAGGCGCGCGCGAGCGCCGCGCGCTGGCGCATGCCGCCCGAGACCTGGTGCGGGTAGTAGTCGGCGAAGCCGTCGAGCGAGACCTTCGACAGCCAGCGCAGCGCGCGGGTACGGGCGGTCCGCTTGTCCAGCTTCTGGAACTCGAGCGCGAGCGCCACGTTCTGCGCGAGCGTCAGCCAGGGAAAGAGCGCGTTCTCCTGGAACATCAGGGTGCGCTCGGGATGCGGGCCGGCGACCGGCCTGTCGTCGGCGAGCACGGCGCCGCCCGTCGGGGCTTCCAGGCCCGCGGCGAGATGCAGCAGGGTGGACTTCCCGCAACCGGACGGCCCGACCAGCGCGACGAGCTCGCCTTCGGCGAACTCGTGCGTGAAATCATCGATGACCCGCAGGCCACCGAACCTCTTGGCCACGGCGTTGAAACTGAGCTTCATGAGGACGGCAGTCTGGGACCGGCCCGGCGCCGCGGCAACGACGGATTGTGTCTTTGCTTATGCGCGGCGCTTATGGCGAAATCCCGCGCGCTTGCAAGGGCAGCGCGCCGATGATGCGGACATAGGCGATCTCGGCCAGCAGCTCGACCAGCGTCTGGGTCACGATGATCGCCGGCAGCAGGGGAATCGCACCCGGCACCGCAAGCGCCAGCGGCAGGATCACGAGCGAATTGCGGGTCGCGCTGCTGAAGGCGATCGCCCGCCGCGCCGGCGGATCGAGCCGCATCGCGCGCCCCGTCCACCACCCGGCGACGGGAGCCAGGATGGCGAACGCGATGTAGGCCGGCACGACCCGCAGGGCAGCATCCATCGCCGGCCCGAGTCGCGGCAGCACCGCCGCAACGACGATGAACAGCACGAGGGCGGTGGCCGGGACCGGCAGCAGGTCGAAGACGGCGCCGGCGCCCTGCCCCGCAGGGCTGCGCGCGAGCCATCGCTGCGTCAGCGCCGCAAGCGCCAGCGGGACGAGGATCAGCCACACGAAGGCATGGAGGAAGGGGCCAATCGCCACCAGCTCCGCCGCATCCTCCCCGAGGAAGATCACCAGGTAGACGGGCAGCAGGAGCATCTGCACCAGCAGCAGGATCGGCGTCGCCGCCAGCAGCAGCCGCGAATCCGCACGACCGAGGTGGGCGAAGGCCACCACATAGTCGATGCAGGGCGTGAGCAGCACCAGCAGCACGCCGAGCCGGAGCATCGGATCGGCCGGCAGAAAGCGCAGGATCAGCGCGACCAGCAACGGGATCACGATGAAATTCGACGACAGCAGCGCCGCCAGGAAGCGCGCCTGACCGAAGGCCCTCCCCAGCCCGGCCACCGGAACCTGCAGGAAGGTCGCGTAGAGCATCAGCGCCAGCGCCGGATTGATGAAGCCCTCGAGCGCCGCGGTGCCCGGAACCAGCAAGGCGACGAGGACCGCTGCCGCCACGGCGCAGAAATAGATGGGGATCTGTCGCGATTCCAGAGTGGCTCGAAGCGCCTGCATCGCCTGTTGATAGCATATGATCGGGCGCGGATCGAAGTCGGTTCCCGCCGGGGGCGGTCCCGGCCACTCGTCCGGTTCCGGCACCGACATGCAGTACGATGGCAGCGAAACCATGAACACCAAATCGATCCCGATCCTGGTCTGGGCCCTGGCCCTGGTCGCGGCCCTGGCCGCAGGCGGCTGCACGACATCGACTCCCGCCAACCCGGACCCGGCGCACAACGCGCGTGTCTCCCTCGACTGGGCCGGCGCCTATCGGGGCATCCTGCCTTGCGCCGACTGCGAGGGGATCGAGACCGTCGTCGTCCTGGCCGACGACGAGACCTTCAGCACGCAGCGCCGCTACCTGGGCAAGGGAGAGGAAGTCTTCACCACCCGGGGCAGCTTCGACTGGAACGCGGCCGGCAACACGGTAATCCTCGCGGGCGACCCGCCCACGCGGTATTTCGTGGGCGAGAACCGGATCTGGCACCTCGCCCTCGACGGTTCGCGCATCACCGGCGCCCTTGCGGAGAACTACGTGCTGGACAAGCTCGGTGACAGCCCGACCGGGACATACTGGAAGCTGGTGGAACTGAACGGCCAGCCGGTGCCGAAACTCGATCGCGAGCCGTACATGATCCTCGACGCCGAGAGCGGCAAAGTGAACGGCTTCGGCGGCTGCAACCGCTTCGGTGGACCCTATACCCTGGACGAGGCGACTTCCCGAATCCGCTTCGGCGATCTCGCCGCCACCATGATGGCCTGCCCTGCGGGGATGGACGTGGAGCGCGCCTTCCATGAGGTCTTGCGCCGCGCGGACAATTATTCGCGCAAGGGCGATCGCCTGACGCTCAATCGCGCACGCATGGCCCCGCTGGCGCGCTTCGAGGCGGTGTACCTGCGCTGAACCACTGCTGCCACCGAGACCCTCGCCTGCGGGCGCGCCCGAGGCGGTACACAGGCTCGAGTGCGCGGTCCGGTCCTGGACTCGCGAAGGCACGCCTCAGACGGCGTCGAGTGGCGTATCCCGAAAGAAGGGGATGGAGAGCATGGCGGGCTCGAGCATCTCGATGCTGCGCGGCTCCACCCCACGCGCCATGAAGAACTCGCGCCAGCCGCGAACAACCTGCGTCATCTCCTCGATGAGGGCACGTGCCGCATCTCGTGTCAGCCCGAATACCTCGCTCTGGGAGACGAGGTTGTAACGACTCGCAGCCCGGCCGAATCGACCCACCTCCAGGGCGAGGTCGCGTCGCTCGAGCGAGACCAGCGGCGTCGGCACGATGTCATATGCCGGCGACAGACGCCAGCCGCCCTGTGTGTGCAGGAGCGCGTGGTTGCGCGGATGGTCGTCGTTGTTCGTGACCATGGCGTTGAACACCATGCGGAGAAACAACTCACGACGATCTTCGGCGTTCTTGTCCGACCATCGTCGCAGTTCGTCCGCCAGCAAGGGATACGACCAGCGCTCGCGCCCCTGGTAGCCGTCATCGGCATCGAGCACGGTCAAGCCAGAGACGAAGCCATGGCGTAGATAGGCTCCTGCATCGGGCTGCCATTCACGGTCGAAGCGCTCGAGCATCAGAACGTCGAACGAGCCGACACGCTCGAGGCGTGTGGTACACACGCGAAGCCCCGCAGCGCGCGCAAGCTCCAGGGTGGCGTATTCGATACGCTGCAAGTTGTGCCGCTCGGACTTCTCCGGGAGCTTGGCCAGCCATATTCGGTCGCTGTCCTCGACGGACACCTTCGGCCTGGCGCCGCCCATGCTCGTCCCGGGTTCGAGGCTCTCGAGCACCTCTTGGGGAAGGCGTCCATCTCGCTCGAGTCGCCCGACAGCTTCGATGAGCGCCGGCAACTGGTGCGTGCGATTGAACGGGCGCCGTGGTGCCGGCGGCGTCACCGCATGGCCGAAGCTCAGGTTGCCCGCACCATCGTCCGGGCCATGGAGCAGGTATTCCATTTCGGAGATGTCCGCTTCCGGTCGCTGCAACCTGGCCTGGATAACGCGTCGCCCCCAGGCGTCCGGACTTGCGTCGCGAACCGCGCCGGGGATGCCTTTGAGTTTCGTGAACCGTTGCGCCCGCGTGGACAAGGGCAGGTGGAACGGGTCCAGGGCCACGACGTTGGGCCGTTCGAGATATCGCCTGCCATACGTGAAGGTGCCTTCGAAACGATCCGCACCGAGCGCGCGAACCTTGAGCGAAGCGCAAGGCACGGTCTCGAGGCTGCCTGGCAGCTGGATATAGACGTAGCAGGAACGCTCCCTGGTCGCCATGGGTCAGAAGTCATGGTCGAGGGCAACGGAATGGCGCACCCGGGTAGGTCGTTGGGCAGCTTCCAGAATTTTCCCGTGCTCATCGGTATCCGGGTCCGCAAGGGCCTGCGTGGTGCCAAGCAGCCCGAGCTTCCAGAGCACGGTGAACACCGTGGCAGTGGTCGCACCCGGGGCGCCCGACTCGAGGGAGTAGAGCGTCTTGCGTGAGATGCCGCATGCCTGGGCGAGCACTTCCTGGCTCATCCGGCGCCGAACGCGCGCTACGCGAACATTCTCCCCGAGGCGCTGCAGCGCAACCTGTACGTCGAGAGGATATGGTGTCGCCTTGGCCATTTCTTTACCCATTTACTGAATAAATGGGTCATATTCTACCCGTTCAGCACCCTGGCATCAATACTGGACATGTCTTCCTGAGCTGTTTGTTACTCGTTATCGGCTCTATTGGATAGTTCTTTACCCATGTTTAGATGCGATATCACCTGGACGAGCGTCCCGAGAGAAACCACGCTAAGTGGTTGTTTTTATTGGCGGAAGCGGTGGGATTCGAACCCACGAACGAGTTGCCCCGTTGCCGATTTTCAAGACCGGTGCCTTCAACCACTCGGCCACGCTTCCTGCATCCTGTCGCCCCCAGCCCTGCCCTGCCCGTCACGGCGCGCCGGGCCCGATGTTTCGGTCCGGAGATTCTATCCCGCCGCAAAACGCTCGAACCGCGGCCAGGGCCAGGCTCCGCTGACGATGCGCTCGACCCAGTGGACCGCGATCTGGGTCTTGACGTCGGTGAGCCGGCCGGCGCGCAGTTCGTCGACCAGCCAACCGAGGCTGACGAACTCGACATCGACGAACTCGCCGTAGTCGAGCTGCTGCACCCGGCGTTCGAGGCCACGGCAAAGGAAGATCTCGATCTGTTCGTCGGCGAAACCGATGGCGGGATGGATGGTGGTGAGCGGCGCCCACTCGGTGGCGGCGTAGCCGGTCTCCTCGACCAGTTCGCGCCGCGCGGCATCCATGAAGGATTCACCCGGATCGAGCTTGCCGGCGGGAATCTCGATGAAGTGCTCACGCCTCGGGTAGCGGTACTGCCATTCCACCAGGATGCGTCCGTCGGCGTCGAAGGGCACCATGGCCGCTGCGCCCGGATGCAGGATGTACTCGCGAACCGATTCGCCGCCGTCGGGGGTGCGAGCGACGTCGCGCCGCACCCGCAGGAACTTGCCCTCGTAGACGATCTCCTCGGCAAGCGTGGGTTCGCTCAGGTCGCGGCGACCGGCCCCCCTGCCCTCGGAGCCCGATGAAATGGGAGGGGGTCCGCTCACCGGTCCTCAGCCCGCCATCGCCTGGCGTATCACCTCGAGGCAGACAGCGATCAGTCCGCCCGGCAGGATGCCCAGCAGCAGCACCGCCGCGCCGTTGAGGCCGAAGAGCACGCGGGCGTCGGCGGCGACCGTGAGCGGCTCGTCGCCGACCGGTTCGTCGAAGTAGGCCATCTTCACCACGCGGATGTAGTAGAACGCGCCGACCAGCGACAGGATGACGGCGAAGACCGCGAGCCAGACGTGGCCGGCGTCGATCACCGCCTCGAGCACGGTCAGCTTGGCGACGAAGCCGGCGGTGGGCGGGATGCCCGCCAGCGAGAACATGAGGATGAGCAGCACGCCGGCAAGCAGCGGGCTGCGCCGGTTCAGCCCGCGCAGGTCGGTGATCTCCTCGCACTCGAAGCCCTTGCGCGCGAGGATCTGGATCAGGCCGAAGGTACCCACCGTGGTGAGCACGTAGATCAGCACATAGAAGAGCGCCGAGCTGTAGGCCGCGGCGGCGACGTCGTCGCGGCCGGGAACCACGCCCGAGAGCAGGCCCATCAGGATGAAGCCGACATGCGAGATGGTCGAGTAGGCCAGCATCCGCTTGAAGTTGGTCTGCGCGAGCGCTACCACGTTGCCGATGGCCAGCGACAGCACGGCCAGCACGATGAGCATCTGCTGCCAGTCGATCGCCACGCCCATCAGGCCTTCCACGAGCAGGCGGAAGGCGATCGCGAAGGAGGCGAGCTTGGAGGCGCCGGCGATGAACAGCGTCACCGAGGTGGGCGCGCCATGATAGACGTCGGGCAGCCACATGTGGAACGGCACCGCGCCGAGCTTGAACGCGAGCCCGGCGACGATGAACACGGTGCCGAACATCAGCACGCCGCTGTTGGTCTGGACATCGTCGAAGGCGCGGGCAATGCCGGCCAGGGAAAGGTCGCCGGCGCCGCCGTAGAGCATCGACATGCCGTAGAGCAGGAAGCCGGAGGCCAGCGCACCGAGGACGAAGTACTTCATCGCCGCCTCGACGGAGCGGGTGCCGTCCTGGCGCAGGCCGCACATCGCGTAGAACGACAGCGACATCATCTCCAGGCCCATGTAGATGGTGAGCAGGCTGGTGGCCGAGATCATCACCATCTGCCCGAGCAGCGCGAAGAGCGCGAGCCCGTAGAACTCGCCCCGGCGCAGGCCGCGGTCGAGATCATAGTTGCGCGCATAGACGATGGTGGCCGCCACCGCCGCATAGCTGCACAGCTTGAGCAGGTTGCTGAAGTCGTCCAGCACATACATGCCCGAGAAGGCGTACTGGGTGGGCCAGTCGAACTGCCAGAGGGTCGCGATGAAGGGAAAGACCAGCACCCCGAGCGCCAGCCGGTCGATCGAGATCCGCCGCGTCTCGGACTGCAGGACGTCGGCCATGATCACCAGGCAGGCCCCCACCAGGAGCACGATCTCCGGCAGGGCTGCGAGCAGATTGGTGTTGTCCATGAGGTTCATTTGATCTTCGAGACGGCCACGTGCTTGAGCAGCGCATCGACCGAGGCGTTGGTCACGTCGGTGACGGGCTTCGGATAGACGCCCATCGCGATGACGAAGAACGCCAGCGACATCAGCATCCAGAACTCACGGCGACCGATGTCGGTCAGCGCCGCGACCTTTTCGTTGGCGACAGCGCCGAACACGACCCGCTTGTACATCCATAACGAGTAGGCGGCCGCCCAGATCAGGGTGGAGGCGGCGGCCAGGCCCACCCAGAAGTTGAAGTCGACGGCGGCGAGGATGACCATGAACTCGCCGACGAAGCCCGATGTGGCCGGCAGGCCGGCGTTGGCCATCGAGAACAGCATCCACAGGGCGGCGAACTTCGGCATGGTGTTCACCACCCCGCCGTAGTCGGCGATGTTGCGCGAATGCAGGCGATCGTAGAGCACGCCGATGCACAGGAACATCGCGCCCGAGACGAAGCCGTGGGAGATCATCTGCACGATCGCGCCCTGCATGCCCAGCGTGCTGAACATGAAGAAGCCGAGGGTGACGAAGCCCATGTGGGCGATCGAGGAGTACGCGACCAGCTTCTTCATGTCGGTCTGGACCAGGGCGACCAGGCCGATGTAGACGATCGCCACCAGCGAGATCGCGATGATCAGGTAGGCGTACTCGTTGCTGGCATCCGGCGCGATCGGCAGCGAGAAGCGGATGAAGCCGTAGGCGCCCAGCTTGAGCATGATCGCCGCCAGCACCACCGAACCGCCGGTGGGCGCCTCGACGTGGGCGTCGGGCAGCCAGGTGTGCACCGGCCACATCGGCACCTTGACCGCGAAGGCCAGGAAGAAGGCGATGAAGATCAGGGTCTGCTCGCGCATCGACAGCGGCAGCTGGTGCCAGTCGGGGATCGAGAACGAACCCGACTGCGTGTAGAGGTAGATGAGCGCCACCAGGGTGAGCAGCGAGCCCAGCAGCGTGTACAGGAAGAACTTGAAGGCGGCGTAGACCCGGTTGGGCCCACCCCAGGCGCCGATGATGATGTACATCGGGATCAGGGTGGCTTCGAAGAAGATGTAGAACAGCAGGCCATCGACCGCCGCGAAGACACCGACCATGAGCCCGGAGAGGATCAGGAAGGCGGCCATGTACTGCGCGACCCGGTCCTGGATCACTTCCCAGGCCGCGACCACGACGATGACGGTGATGAACGCGGTGAGCACCACGAACCAGACCGACAGTCCGTCGATGCCGAGGTGGTAGTTGATCGCGAGCCGCTCGATCCAGACATGCTTCTCGACGAACTGCAGGGCGCTGCTCGAGCGGTCGAAGCCGAACACCAGCGGCAGGGTCACGAGGAAGCCCGCCACCGAGCCGATCAGCGAAATGCCTCGCACCAGGCCGGCGTTGCGATCGGCGCCGATCGCGAGCACCAGGACGCCGCACAGGATCGGAATCCAGATCGCCGCACTGAGATAGGGAAACACTGTCATCGTCGGATCGTCGCCTGTTCTTTAGCCCCGCAGCAGGGGCAGGATCACGAACAGCATCAGCAATGCCACGCCGATGATCATGGTGATCGCGTAGGTGTTGAGATGGCCGGTCTGGGTGAGCCGCAGCACGCCCGAGAACCAGCCGGTCAGGCGGGCGCTGCCGTTGACGATCAGGCCATCGATGAAGGTCTGGTCGCCGCCGCGCCACAGGCCCCGGCCGATCAGGCGTGCGCCGCCCGCGAAAACGATCTCGTTGAACCGGTCCAGGTAGTACTTGTTGTCGAGCAGGCGATAGACCGGGCCGAAGGCGCTGGCGATCGCGGCCGGCACACCCGGCTTGACCAGGTAGAGGAACCAGGCGGTGACCACGCCGGCGAGCGCCAGCCAGAACGGCCAGGTCTGCAGCGCGTGCATGCCGAGCGCGAACCAGCCGTGCCAGTGCTCGGCGAGCGTCGCCATGGCGACATGCCTGTCGTCGACGTAAATGGAATCGCCGAAGAAGTCGCCGAACAGCATCGGGCCGATCGCGATCGCGCCGCTCACGACCGATGCGATCGCCAGCAGCACCAGCGGCACGGTGACCACGCGCGGGGATTCCTGCGGCTTGTCGTCCGGGCCCAGGCCATGGTGCTCCCCATCGTGGGCGTCGTCATGGCCGTGCTGCGCCCTGCCCCAGCGCGGTTCGCCATGGAACACCATGAAATACATGCGGAAGGTGTAGAGCGCGGTCACGAAGACGCCGGCGAGCACCGCGAAGTAGCCGAAGCCCGAGCCGGGGATGGTCGAATAGCGGACCGCCTCGATGATCATGTCCTTCGAGTAGAAGCCCGAGAAGAACGGCGTGCCGATGAGCGCCAGCGAACCGATCAGGAAGGTGATCCAGGTGATCGGCATGAACCGGCGCAGGCCGCCCATGTTGCGCATGTCCTGGTCGTGGTGCATGCCGATGATCACCGAGCCGGCGCCCAGGAACAGCAGCGCCTTGAAGAAGGCGTGCGTCATGAGATGGAAGATCGCGACGCTGTAGGCCGAGGCCGCCAGCGCGACGGTCATGTAGCCCAGCTGCGAGAGCGTCGAATACGCGACCACCCGCTTGACGTCGTTCTGGACGATGCCCAGGAAGCCCATGAACAGCGCCGTGATCGCGCCGATCACCATCACGAAGGACAGCGCGGTATCCGACAGCTCGAACAGGGGCGACATCCGGGCCAGCAGGAAGATGCCGGCCGTCACCATGGTGGCGGCGTGGATCAGGGCCGAGATCGGCGTCGGGCCTTCCATGGAATCGGGCAGCCAGACATGCAGCGGGAACTGGGCCGACTTGCCCATCGCGCCCACGAACAGGCACAGGCACATGACGGTCATGAGCGACCACTGGGCGTCGCCCCACAGGCTCAGCTGCGTGCCGGCCTGCTCGGGCGCCTGGGCGAACACCTCGATGTAGTCGAGGCTGCCGAAGTACGCCACCGCCAGGCCGATACCCAGGATGAAGCCGAAATCGCCCACCCGGTTGACGAGGAAGGCCTTGAGGTTGGCGTGGATGGCGGTCGGGCGCGTGTACCAGAAGCCGATCAGCAGGTAGGAGACCAGGCCCACCGCTTCCCAGCCGAAGAACAGCTGCATGAAGTTGTTCGCCATCACCAGCATCATCATCGAGAAGGTGAACAGCGAGATGTACGAGAAGAAGCGCTGGTAGCCGGGATCGTCCGCCATGTAGCCGATGGTGTAGATGTGCACCATCAGGGATACCGAGGTGACCACGCACATCATGGTCGCGGTCAGGGGGTCGACCAGGAAGCCGACCTCGATCGACAGGTTCTCCAGCGCCGCCCAGGTGTAGAGGGCGCCATTGAAGGTATTGCCCTGGAGCACGTCGAACAGCGTCCAGACCGAGGCGATGAAGGAGATCGCGACCCCGGCGATCGTCACCCGGTGGGCGCCCGTGCGGCCGACCTGGCGACCGAACAGGCCGGCGACGATGGCACCGACGAGCGGGGCGAACGCGGCCAGCAGATAGGCGGTCTTCATTCCCCTCTTATCCTTTCAGGCTGTCGAGCTCTTGGGCATCGACCGTATCGAACTTGCGGAACAACACGACCAGGATGGCCAGGCCGATGGCGGATTCGGCGGCGGCCACCGTCATGATGAAGAACACGAACACCTGCCCGGCCATGTCGCCGAGGAAATGCGAGAACGCGATGAAGTTCATGTTCACCGCGAGCAGCATCAGTTCGATGGACATCAACATGACGATGACGTTGCGCCGGTTCAGGAAGATCCCGACCACCGACAGCGTGAACAGGATTGCGCCGAGCGCGAGGAAATGGGCGAGGCTGAGCGTCATTTGGCGGGGCCTCCATCGGCCGCGTCGGCTGCCGGCGCATCCGGCGCCGCCTCGGCCCGGACCACCGGCGCCACCTCGACGACACGCAGGCGATCGGCGGCGCGGGTGCGCACCGCCTTCGAGGGATCGTTGTAGCGCACGTCCTTGCGCTGGCGCAGGGTCAGGGCGATCGCCGCGACGATCGCCACCAGCAGCACCACGGCGGCAAGCTCGAAGGGATAGACGTACTCGGTGTAGAGCACCGAGCCGAGCGCTTCGGTGTTCTTGTAGTCGGCCGGCAGCGGCGGCGCATCGGTGATCCACACGCCCTTGAAATGCAGGAACAGCACCGCGGCGAGCTGCAGCGCCACCGCGATGCCGACGAAGATCGCCACCGAGCTGCGCCAGAAGCCCCTGCCGCCGGAGTCCATGTTGATGTCGAGCATCATCACGACGAACAGGAACAGCACCATGACCGCCCCGACGTAGACGAGGACGAGGACGATGGCGAGGAACTCGGCCTTGAGGAGCATCCAGATCGCGGCCACGCTGACGAAGGTCAGCACCAGGTACAGGGCCGAATGGATGGGGTTTCTCGAGGTGATGACGCGCAGGGCCCCGAAGACGGCCATCGCGGCGAACACGTAGAAAAGGGCGGTCAATGCGCTCATGGGTTCTTATGCTCCGCGCAGGTCAGCGGTACCTGGCGTCCGCCTCCCGGCTGGCCGCGATTTCCTGCTCGTAACGGTCGCCGACGGCAAGCAGCATCTCCTTGGTGAAGTAGAGGTCACCGCGTTTTTCTCCGTGGTACTCGTGGATGTGCGTCTCGACGATCGAGTCGACCGGACAGGATTCCTCGCAGAAGCCGCAGAAGATGCACTTCGTGAGGTCGATGTCGTAGCGGGTGGTACGCCGGGTGCCGTCCTCGCGTTCGGCGGACTCGATGGTGATCGCCAGCGCCGGGCACACCGCCTCGCACAGCTTGCAGGCGATGCAGCGCTCCTCGCCGTTCGGATAGCGGCGCAGCGCATGCAGGCCGCGAAAGCGCGGCGACATGGGCGTCTTCTCTTCCGGGAACTGCAGCGTGACCTTGCGCGCGAACAGGTACCGCCCGGTGAGCTTCATGCCCTTGAGCATCTCCAGCAACATGAAGCTGGAGAGAAAATCCTTGACCGCTTGCATGAACTTGTCGACCCCGTTACTGCCAGATGTTCAGTGGCGTCTGCATCCAGATCGCGACCACGACCAGCCAGACCAGCGTCACTGGAATGAAGATCTTCCAGCCGAGCCGCATGATCTGGTCGTATCGATAGCGCGGGAACGTGGCACGGAACCAGACGAACAGCGAGACCACGAACCAGGTCTTGATGAACAGCCAGCACCAGCCCACGAGCCAGGACGGCAGGAAGGAGAATTCGAGGAAGGCGAACGGCGCCTGCCAGCCGCCCAGGAACATGACCGTGGCAAGCGCCGAGAGCAGGATCATGTTCGCGTATTCGGCGAGGAAGAAGATCGCGAAGCCCATGCCCGAGTACTCGACCATGTGGCCGGCGACGATCTCGGATTCGCCTTCGACGACGTCGAAGGGATGGCGCGCGGTCTCGGCCACCGACGAGACGACGTAGACCACGAAGATCGGCAGCAGCGGCAACCAGTTCCAGGACAGGAAGTTGATGCCGCGGTCGGCGAACCAGCCGGTGGTCTGCCCGAGGACGATCTCGGTCAGGTTGAGGCTGCCCGAGACCATCAGGACCACGACGAGGCAGAAGCCGATGGCGAGCTCGTAGGAGACCATCTGGGCGGCCGCCCGCATCGCGCCGAGGAAGGCGTACTTCGAGTTGGAGGCCCAGCCGGCGATGATCACGCCGTAGACCTCGATCGAGGTGATCGCCAGCAGCAGCAGCAGGCCGGCGTTGACGTTGGCGAGCGCCGCATCGGGGCCGAAGGGAATCACGACCCAGGCGGCCATCGCCGGCATGATCGTCATGATCGGCCCGAGGAGATACAGCCCGCGGCTGGCCGCGCTCGGGACGATGACCTCCTTGAACATCATCTTGAAGGCGTCGGCGATCGGCTGCAGCAGGCCGCCCGGGCCGACCCGATTGGGTCCCAGGCGCAGGTGCATGTAGCCGATCAGCTTGCGCTCCCAGAGCGTCAGGTAGGCCACGAACCCGAGCAGGGGCAGCATCACGCACAGGATCTTGACGAGGTTCCAGACGACCGGCCAGGCCCCGCCGAGCAGCCCGGCGCCGGTATCGTTGATCGAGGTGATCCAGTCCATTGAGATCGTCCGTTTAGCTGGCGCTGGCGGCCCGGGTGACGGTGGCGGGTCCGACCAGCGCCCCGAGGGCGGCCGTCAGGGGATGGGCGGCCGGAACGCGCACCACGCGCTCGGCCAGGCCGGCGTCGATGCGCGCCGGCAGTTCGACACGTTCGGCGCCCATCGTCACGATGACGGAATCGCCGTCGGCCACCCCGAGTCGCTCGGCCGTGGCGGGATGCAGGCTCGCCACCGGCGGCGCCGCATCGGCGGTGCGCTGCAGGCTTTCGGCGCGGCGCACCAGGGCGTCGGTCCAGTAGATCGGGACCTCGGCCAGGCGCAGCAGCTCGGCCGACGCGGCCGCGCCGGCGCCGACTTCGCCGCGGGCGGCGTTGTCGAGGCGACTGGCGATGTCGCCGGCCAGGGCTTCCTTGCGGACTTCCTCGGCCGATACCTGGTCGAAGCCCTCGAGCTCGAGCCGGTTGCCCAGCACCCGCAGCACCTTCCAGGCGGGCCGCGCCTGGCCGGCGGTGCGGACCACCCCGTTGAAGGACTGCGCGCGCCCCTCGAGGTTGACGAAACAGCCCGCCGACTCGGTGAAGGGGCCCACCGGCAGCAGGCAGTCGGCGACCTCGAGCAGTTCGGGGGATTCGTAGGTGCTCAGGGCGACCACCGTGTCGGCGCCGGCCAGGGCGCGCAGCGCGCCGGTCCCGGCGGCGGTATCGAGCGAAGGCTCGACATCGAGCAGCAGGTAACCGGCCAGCGGCTCGGCAAGCATTGCCGCGGCGCCGAGCCCGGCGCCATCCAGGGGGGTGGCCGCCAGCGCGCCGGTGGCCGCCGGCGTGGCGCCGGCGAGATAGCCGCCGACCGCGTTGGCGCCGTCGCCGAGCACGCCCAGCACGCCGCCGCAGGCCTGCGCGATCTCGCCGGCGATCCGCAGCAGGTCGCCCGCCCGCGGATGCGCGAGCGCGCCCATGCCGAGCCAGATCGCGGCCTTGCCCTCGGCGGCCAGCGATGCGGCGATCTGGCCGACCTCGTCGCTGGCGCCGGCGGCGCCGGCATCCGGGCCACCGGACTTGCGCACCGCCGCGAGGATGTCGCGCAGGCGGTCGACCCATTCATCGGGGGCGCTGAGCAGTTGCGCCCGGGTCGGCATGAGGAGGTCCTGGGAGAAGCCGTGCAGGCTGGAGATCGCGGCGCCATTCTTGGCGATCTGGCGAACCCGCGCCGACAGCAGCGGCTGCTCCTTGCGCAGGACCATGCCGACCATGAGCAGGGAGGAGAGATTGTCGACCTCGGCCACCGGCATGCCGAGCCAGGGCGCGGCGCCGATCGCTCCGTCGAAGCCCGGGTCGGCCTGGCGCAGGCGGAAATCGATGTTGTTCGAGCCGAGCCGACGCATCAGCTTCTGGAGCAGGTAGAGCTCCTCGACGGTGGCATTGGGCGAGGCGAGCGCGCCGATGCGCCGGGCGCCATGGCGCGACGCGACACCGCCCAGCGCATGGCCGGCATAGGCGAGCGCGGTCTCCCAGTCGACCTCCTGCCACTGCCCGTCCTGCTTGATCTTCGGCGCGAGCAGGCGATCGGGGGTGTTCAGGCCCTCGTAGGAGAAGCGGTCACGATCGGAGATCCAGCATTCGTTGACCTCCTCGTTCTCGAGTGGCAGCACCCGCAGGACCCGGTCGAGCTTGACCTGGACGATGATGTTCGAGCCCAGGGCGTCGTGGGCGGCGACCGAACGGCGCCGGGTGAGCTCCCAGCCCCGCGCCGCGAAGCGAAACGGCTTGCTGGTGAGCGCACCGACCGGGCAGAGGTCGATCATGTTGCCGGACAGTTCGGAGTCGACCGAGCGGCCGAGGAAGCTCAGGATCTCGGCGTTCTCGCCCCGGTTGACCATGCCGAGTTCCATGATGCCGCCGATTTCCTGGCCGAAGCGCACGCAGCGGGTGCAATGGATGCAGCGGGTCATACCCTCGGCGGAGATCAGCGGGCCCATCGACTTCTGGCTGACGACGCGCTTGGCCTCGCGGTAGCTCGATCCCGAGCCGCCGTAGCCGACCGCGAGATCCTGGAGCTGGCATTCGCCGCCCTGGTCGCAGATCGGGCAATCGAGCGGGTGGTTGATGAGCAGGAACTCCATCACCCCCTTCTGGGCCTCGATCGCCAGCGGCGAGCGGGTATGGACCTTCATGCCGGCGGTGACCGGGGTGGCGCAGGCCGGCAGCGGCTTGGGCGCCTTCTCGACCTCGACCAGGCACATCCGGCAGTTGGCCGCGATCGACAGCTTCTTGTGATAGCAGAAGTGCGGGATATAGAGCCCCAGTTCCTCGGCGGCATGCATCACCATGCTGCCGGCGGGCACCTCCACCTTCTTGCCGTCGATTTCGAGTTCAACCATTTCTCAACCAGGCTCTTGCGTTGTTCGGCGTCGTTCAGACGTAGTCCGGGACGAGGCAGTGCTTGTGTTCGACGTGATA
>JBAYRO010000050.1:0-20384 GCA_041676645.1 Burkholderiaceae bacterium
CGCCTGGGGGCCGAGCCTCATCCTGACCCTGCTCGAGCCACACGAGGCCCGCGAGCTCGGGGTGCCGGATTTCGCCACCGCGATCCCCGGCGGCATCGAGCACCAGTGGCTGCCCATCGTCAACGCGTCGGTGCCCGACGCCGGCTGGCTCGTACGCTGGCGTGTCGTTTCGCGCGACGTGCTCGCCCGCCTGCGTCGTGGCGAACGCGTGCTCCTGCATTGCCGCGGCGGCCGTGGCCGCGTCGGCCTGGTGGCCGGCCTGCTGTTGCGCGACTGTGGCCTGGGCGGCGAGGAGGCGATCCGCTGGGTGCGCGAAGCGCGCACCGGCGCGCTCGAGAACCGTGCCCAGGAACGCTTCGTGATCGACTACCGGCCGCAGCTGCTGGCGCCGCTGGCGGGCACGCCGCGGGCCATCGAGGCCGCTACCTGGACCGATCGCTTCGTCGGCAGCATGCTGGCCGGCGCGATCGGCGACGCCCTCGGCGCGCCCGTAGAGTTCAACAGCCAGGAGGCGATCCGGGTGCGCTACGGTCGCACCGGCATCATCGATTTCGATGTCGCCCACGGTCGCCGCGGCGCGATCACCGATGACACCCAGATGGCGCTGTTCACCGCCGAAGCGCTGCAGGCGATTCCGGCCGACATCGAGCCGACGGGCTCCTCGGCGCTGGCCGAAGCGCTGCCACGCCTGGGAATCGCCTACCAGCACTGGCTGCTCGGCCAGGGCGCGCGCAGCGCGCTCAGCGCCCGGCTCGACGGTCCGGAGACGGCAGCCCTCGGCTATCCCGAATCCCGGCTCGCCAGCCTGCCGGCGATGCGCGGGCGTCGCGCGCCGGGGCTCACCTGCCTGTCCTCGCTCGAGCAGATGCAGGCCTTCGACGAACCGGCCGTCAACCAGGGCAAGGGCAGTGGCGCGGTGATGCGGGTCGCTCCGGTGGGGCTGTTCATCGCCGGCCGTCTCGGTGAAGCGCGCCTGCGCAGCGATCCGACCGCGCTGGCCAGTGCGATCGACAGCGCCTGGACGATAGGCGCGGCCAGCGCCAGCCTGACCCACGGCCACAGCGCGGCGCAGCAATGCGCGGCCTATCTCGCCTCGCTGACCATGCTGCTCGCCAGCGGACGGCGGGCCGCCGAAGCCGAGCTGATGCTCCACCAGCGCGTCGTCGGCGATCCGGCGAATACCGAGATCCGCCGCGTGCTCGCCGAGGTCGAGGACGCCTGCGAAGCCGCTCGCGGCCATCTCGCGGCCGGCGCCGGGCGCACCGAGGTGCATGCCCGGGTGCTCAACGAGCTCGGCGAAGGCTGGACGGCCGACGAAGCCACCGCAATGGCCCTGTATTGCCTGCGGATGGCCCAGACCCTCGAGGAGGGGATCGTCACCGCGGTCAACATCGACGGCGACAGCGACACCGTCGGCACGATCGCCGGGCAGCTGCTGGGCGCGGTGCACGGCGTCGGCGCGATTCCGCGGCACTGGCGTGACGGCCTGGAGATGACGGACATCATCGAGGCGACCGCCCTGGAGCTTGCAGGGGCCGGCGCCTGAGCAAGGGCTCGCGCGCGGCGACGGAGGCGAATCGGCGAGAATCACTGTTTTCGCCTTTCGTGATCCGCCCATGCATCCGGTCGATATCGTCGGGTCGAGGCCGGCGCGCATCGCCGCGCCGGCCCGATGATGCCCTCGCTCGCCGAGGCTGCGCTTCTTACTGCCATCATCGCCGCCGCCGGACTGATGCGCGGCTTCAGCGGCTTCGGCTTCTCGATGTTCGCGGTGCCCCTGATGGCCCTGGTCATGGCGCCCTCGCGCGCCGTTCCGGTGGTGCTCGCGCTGACCTTCCTCTCGAACCTGCAGACCTTGCGTTCGGACTGGTACGACATCGACCGCCGCAGCGTGCTCGCGCTGGTGCTCTGGGCGGTGCCGTTCGCGATGCTCGGCAACTGGGTGCTCGCGATCCTCGACGAGCGCCCGCTGCGCCTGATCATCGGCGCGGTGACGGTCGGCGCGACCCTGATCCTGTGGCGCGCCGGTGCCGCTCCGCGGCCGCGGCCCTCGGGCGCCGAGACCGCCGCCACCGGCATGGCTTCGGGGATCCTGCACGGGCTGCTCGCGATGGGCGGGCCGCCACTGACCATGTACTACCTGCGCGGGGCGTTCACGCCGCAGGCGGCGCGGGCATCGATGACCGCCGCCTTCAGCCTGATGACGCTCGGACCGCTGGCCGATGCGCTGCTCTCCGGTCGCTTCGACGGCGAGAGCGCGGCGCTCTTCGTCATCCTGCTGCCGACGATGCTCATCGCGACCTGGTTCGGCGGACGCCTGTTCCATGGCTCGCCGGGCAGCCATCGCGCGGTATCGCTGCCATTGCTCGCCGGTGTCGGGCTGCTTGCGGTATGGAGCGCCCTGGGATCCTGAATACATGAATAGCGAGGTTGTCGTCCCATGAGTCTGCCGATCGAGATCGAACTGAAATTCCAGGTGCCGAAGGACCAGGCGGCGCGCGTGGCGACCGAAATGGCGCGCGGCTCGACGTCCGACGCCCCCGCCCGGATCAGGATGGTCGCGGCCTACATGGATTCGGCCGACCGGCGGCTGGCGCGTGCCGGCATCGCCTGGCGCTTGCGTCGCGAAGGCCGCCGCTGGGTCCAGACGCTGAAGAAGGGGAGCGCGAACCCGCTGGAGCGCTTCGAGCACGAGGTCCGTCGGCCCGGTCCGACGCCGGACGCCTCGCTGCATGCCGGCACGGAGGTGGGCGACGAACTGATCGCGATCCTGGAGCAGGCGCGCGCGGAGGGCGTCGAGGTCGACGTGCGCTTCCGGACCGAGGTCTGGCGCACCCTGCGAAGGCTGCGCACCCGCGGCGCCACGGTCGAGATCGCCTTCGACGAGGGTCGCGTCCTCGGCGGCGAGCGCGTCGCGCGCATCCGCGAACTGGAATTCGAGCTTGTTTCGGGCCGGGTCGTGCCCATGGTCGAGCTCGCCTCGCGCTGGTGCCGTCGCTTCGGCCTGGTTTTCGATCCGCGCAGCAAGGCCGAGCGCGGCGATGCCCTGGCCGATGGCAGCCCGCTCGCGCCGGTGCGCAAGGCCCGCGCGCTCGACTATCCGGTCGACGCAAGCGCGGCGCAGGCGCTCGGCGAAGTGCTCGATGAATGCCTCGCGCAGGTCGGCTGCAACATGATCGGCCTGGTCGAGGGCGACGCTGACAAGCGGGTCGTCCATGTCCACCAGACTCGCGTCGGCATCCGTCGGCTGCGCAGCGCGCTGCGCTGCTTCGCGGACTGGACGCCGGCGCCGCCGCCGGATCTCGTCGACGACCTGCGCCGGCTTTTCACGGTCCTTGGTGAATCGCGTGACGACGATGTCCTCGAGGCCGGCGTCGCGGTGGAACTGCAGGCGGCCGGCGCGCCGCGCCTGACGATGCCTTCCGCGCAGGACGTGCCCGATCCCGTGGCCGCGGTCGGCGCGACCGAAGCCCAGCAGCTCCTGCTTGCCTGGATCGCCTGGCGGGCGGGACTCGCCGCGGCGCCCGCCGCGGGCGATGTCCCGGTCGAGCTGCGCGACCAGGCCGAGCGCCGGTTGCGGCGCTGGCACCGCCGGATCGCGGCCGACTGGAAGCGCTTCGATACGCTGGACGAGGAAGCCCTGCATTCGCTGCGCAAGCGGATCAAGCGCCAGCGCTATGCGGTCGAGTTCTTCGCGCCGGTGCTGCGGCGCCGTGCGGTGGGGCGCTACCTCGAGCGACTGGAGGCGATCCAGGAGCGGATGGGCAGGCTCAATGATCTTTTCGTCGCGAGGTCCCGCTACCAGTCCCTGGTCGAGGAGGAGCCCGGCGCCTGGTTCGCCGTCGGCTGGCTGGTGGCGCAGATCAATGCGCTGCTCATCGTCGCCCGGCCCGAGCTCGGTCACCTCGCGAAGTCCGAGCCGCTGCAGGCGCGGGGCGGGCGTTCGCGCTCGAAGCCGCGGCCGCCGGCGGCGCCGGACGGATGGACGATTCAGGGGTGAGCAGCGGCTGGCGCGCGGACCTCTTCGGACCGCCCCCGGCGCGCACGATCGAAGCCGACGACAGCCTCGCGGCCGATGCCGCGTTGCGCCTGGTGGCGGAGGGAACCGGCATCGCGTGGCGCGGCGACTGGCACAACGCCCGCCAGCTCGTCGATGCGCTCGGTCGTCGGCTCGAGGCGCGCGAGCGACGCAATGCCGCGCGCGCCGATCCGGCGCTGCCGGCGGCCTTCCATCGCTGGCGGCTCGCCGAAGCGCGGCGCGCCCGCCAGCTGGGCGCCATCCTGGTTCCGGTGGAGCCCGGCTGGTCGGTGCCCTTGCGCCGTGCGCCGGACCTGCGCACCGCCGCCGAACAGGCCTTCGGCGAGCTCGACGCGCCGGGCCTCGTGCCGCTGCGCGCCCTGCTGGGCGCCGTCGGCGCCTTCGAGTGGCGCCGGCGCGGCATCGAGTTGCCCGCGCTCGGGCCCAATGACGATGGCGAGATCGCCCGCATTCATCCGCACTACGGCGTCTTCGCCCCGGTGCGCCATGAATACCTCGACCTGCTGGTGGCAGCCCCGCTGCCCGCCGCCAGCGCCCGGGCGCCGGTGTTCGACATCGGCACCGGTACCGGCGTCATTGCCGCGCTGCTGGCCCGGCGCGGCATCGGGCGGATCATCGCCACCGACAACAGCGACCGGGCGCTGGCCTGCGCCGCCGACAATCTCGGCCGGCTCGGCCTGGCCGACCGGATCGAGCTGCTCGCCGCCGACGGCTATCCGCCGGGCCGGGCCGGCCTCGTGGTGTGCAATCCGCCCTGGTTGCCCGGCAAGGCCACCACCCTGCTCGAGCAGGGCGTGTACGACCCCGATTCGCGCATGCTCTCGGGCTTTCTCGAGGGGCTGGCCGCGCACCTGGAGCCGGGTGGTGAGGGCTGGCTGCTGATGTCGAACCTCGCCGAGCGGCTTGGCCTGCGGGCCGAGGGTGAACTGGAAGGGCGGATCGCCGCAGCGGGGCTCAGGGTACTGGGCCGCGACGAGATTCGGCCGCGCCACAGGCGCAGCCGTGATCCGGGCGATCCACTCGCCGGCGCCCGCGGCGCCGAGATCGTCTCGCTCTGGCGGCTTGCGCCCGCGGAAGGCTGAAGCCGACACCCGGGCCGAGCGGGCGGGCCCAGTGCCGGGGCCGAGCGGGCGGGCCCGCACGGCATCGACGTCCGGGTGATTCGGTTTCGCCACCGTTCCCGGTTACAATCGCCGACTCGGAACGTGTGGGGTTCGCCCGCAGGTTCACGGTACGCGCCCGTAGCTCAGCGGATAGAGTACTGGCCTCCGAAGCCAGGGGTCGCTGGTTCGATCCCAGCCGGGCGCGCCATTCTTCGGGGTTTTGGTCGGAATCGGCACCGATTCTGGTCGAGTTCCTCCTTCAATCGACCCTGTAAGGAAATTGCACTTCGAACTGCGCGAGGACGGCCAGGTGGTGGTCACGCGCGTCGAGGCCAAGCATGAGGATCCGGCCATCGGGGCGTTCCTGGACCTGCTGGCCCGGGACATCCAGGCGGGGCGCCATGTCCGCAGCCTGCCGGAGGACCTGGCGCGCACCATGCTGGAACAGGCCGGCCACAGCGTGAACCTGGATGAGGAGATCGGCGGCGAAGTGGCGCTCTGATGCAGCGGCACGGCTGGACACTGCTGTTCCACGAGTGCGTGGTCGAGCAGCTGCGCAAGCTCCACGCCGCCGTGCTGCGCGCCGAGCAGAACGATTCGGAAGGGTCCGGGTCGAACGCCAACGTCAAGCTGTTCCGGGCGTTGAGCCAGTTGATGCTGGAGACCGTGCCGACTGATCCGGCGCGGGACGAGTACCGTCAGGGCAACACCCTGGGACCGGCCCACCGCCACTGGCGGCGGGCCAGGATCGGAAGACGGTTTCGGCTGTTCTTCCGGTACGACTCCAAGGCGAAGGTGATCGTCTACGCAAGGTGGAATAGCCAGGCTGACCGGCCTGGTTCCAGGCAAGACGGCGCCGCCGGGATACGAAAGCGATATGCCGGCGTGGGCGGATTGATCGCGTCAAGTAGCGGTTCAGAAGATGCCGACACGGGGCCGCGCTCGAAGGCAATGGGCGAATCGACTCATTCGGGCTTTTTGAACGAATCGAACGATTGAGGTAGGATGGCTCGCAGACTTGCACAAGGAGTCCGGGATGCAGACCTTTACCGCCAATGAGGCAAAAACTCGATTCGGTGAACTGATCGACCGGGTGCAACGCGAGCCGGTTCAGGTCACGCGGCGCAACCGGGTTGTGGGCGTCATGGTATCTGCGGAGGACTACCGCGCAATGCGTGAGTTCTATGCGGATCGGCTGCGACGCACCTTGAAGCAAAGTGCCGAAGAAGCTGCCGGCAAGGGCTTGACGGACAAGAAGCTGGAACAGCTTCTGGCCGATGAGGATTGAGCGCGCTGTCATTGACACCAACGTCCTGATCAGTGCTGCGTTGTCGCCTCGGTCTGTCCCTGCGCAGATCGTGGATTGTCTTTTGCAACACGCTACGTTGGTGTTTTCACGCGGAACGTTCGAGGAACTTGAAACCAGGCTCTGGCGTCCAAAATTTGACCGTTATCTGGATATGGATCGTCGGCGCCTGCTGTTGCATGACTTCGCTGCCGCTGCTCAATGGGTTGATCTGCCCACGGCTGCCATACCAGCGTACAGTCGCGATCCCGGTGACGATGTGTTTCTCCACACGGCCTTGCATGGGAAGGCCGAATGGCTAATCAGTGGCGACAAGGATTTACTGGAACTCCCACCGGCTGACCGGGGGTTCCAGATCCTGTCGCCAGCGCAGGCTCTGGAGAAATGGCATCAAGAATGAGCGCCATGAAAATGACCAATCGAACAGGAGGCGCCCCAGCCGGTTTCGATGGTGGTCATCGATCCTCCTGCCGAGGACGGTGAAGAGGCCTCCGAGGGCGACCGGCACCTCATGGGCGTCGAGCACCTGAGCGCACAGCCCGCCGGACTATCATGGAGTCCGCGAGACCATCAGGAGGATGACATGAGCCAGGACGTCTACGTCGCCGGGGTAGGGATGGTTCCCTTCGCCAAACCGGGCAGGAACGATCCGTACCCGATCATGGCCGCCAATGCCACGCGCGAGGCGCTGGCCAACGCCGGTATCGACTACGAACGAGTCCAGCAGGCCTACGTCGGCTACGTCTACGGTGATTCGACCGCCGGGCAGCGGGCGCTCTATGACGTGGGCATGACCCGGATCCCGATCGTCAACGTCAACAACAACTGCTCGACCGGCTCCACGGCGCTGTTCCTGGCACGGCAGGCGGTGCAGTCCGGCGCCGTCGATTGCGCGCTGGCGCTGGGCTTCGAGGAAATGAACCCGGGCGCACTGGGGACGCATTTCGTCGATCGCGCCTCGCCGTTCGAGCATTTCGACAAGGCGACCGAAGAGCTCGCCAGCGAGCTCGAGCTGCCTCTGGCATTGCGCTACTTCGCCGGCGCCGGCATGGCGCACATGCAGCAGTACGGCACCCGTCTGTCGACCTTCGCCAGCATCCGGGCCAAGGCCAGTCGCCATGCCGCGAAGAACCCCAAGGCGGTGTTCCGCGACGTCGTCACCGAGGAAGAGGTGCTGCAGTCCAAGGTCATGTGGCCCGAGGTGCTGACGCGGCTGATGTGCTGCCCGCCCACCTGCGGCGCCGCCGCGGCGGTGTTGTGCAGTGAAGCCTTTGCCAGGAAGCATGGCCTTGACACCCGTGTGCGCATCAAGGCGCAGGCCATGGCCACCGACGGACCGGAGACCTTCGGCGCCAGGGACATGCGCGAGGTGGTCGGCTTCAGCATGTCCCGGGAGGCAGCGCGCCAGGTGTACGAAGCCGCCGGCGTCGGTCCCGCGGATGTGGACGTGGTCGAGTTGCACGACTGCTTTGCCCAGAACGAGTTGATCACCTACGAGGCGCTCGGCCTGTGCCCGATGGGTGGCGCCGAGAAATTCGTGCTCGATGGCGACAACACCTACGGCGGCAAGGTCGTGACCAATCCTTCGGGCGGCCTGCTCTCCAAGGGCCACCCGCTCGGCGCCACCGGGCTGGCGCAATGCACCGAGCTGGTGGAGCAGTTGCGCGGCGCGGCCGATGCGCGGCAGGTGGACGGCGCGCGCCTCGCCCTGCAGCACAACATCGGTCTTGGCGGCGCCGCCGTGGTCACGCTCTACGAACGCGTCCACTGATCGAAGGCACCGAAGGAGCCGTCGACCTGGGGGCATGAGTCGGGCGTCCGGACTTCGGCCATACCGGTGTCATCGGTAATTGCCATATATCAGCTGTACTGGTAAATTGCATTTACCAGTATCACCTATAATGCATCCGCTGAGTGGCAAGAACCTCATGAAGCAAGTCGTCGCCATTCCAGAGCAACTCGGGCCCATGCTCAAGGCGGCCCGCAAGGCGGCGGGCCTGACGCAGGCCGCCTTGGCGGCACGGCTCGGGGTGAGCCAGAGTCGCGTATCGGACATGGAAGCCGATCCCCGTTCCCTTGGCCTGGATCAGTTTCTGCTGCTTTTGTCGCTCCTCGATCTCGAGATGCTGTTGCAGCCGAAGAGCGCGCCCGACGACGCCCGGCGCCCGCCCTGGTGATGGGTCGCAGATCACATGCTCGGTCGCTTTCCATCTGGGCCAATGGCGAGCGCGTCGGTACCTGGACCCTCCCGTCGCGCGGGCCGGTCGAATTGCGCTACGACCCGGCCTGGCAAGCGTCGCCGGCAGGACGCCCGCTATCCCTCTCGCTCCCTTTCACCGGGACTCGGCCGCTGCAGGGCGAGCGTGTGCAGAACTACTTCGAGAACCTGCTGCCGGATAGCGAGCCCATTCGCCGTCGCATTGCGACGCGATTCAAGACACGGGGAATCGACGCTTTCGAGCTTCTCCAGGCCATCGGGCGCGACTGCGTCGGAGCCGTCCAGTTGCTCGGAGAGGACGATATCCCCGGCAATGTCGAGCGCATCGAGGCGGAGGCCTTGACCGATGAGGATGTCGAGCGGCTTCTCGCCCGCATCGGTACGGACGCCGCCCCTGGTGAGCGAGCTTCGCATGATGACCTGCGCATCTCGATTGCAGGCGCGCAGGAGAAGACGGCCCTCCTGTGGCATGAAGGCCGCTGGATGCGCCCGCATGGCGCAACGCCGACGACCCATATCCTGAAGTTGCCCCTGGGCCTTGTCGGGCAACGGCGTGCCGATTTCAGCACCTCGGTCGAGAACGAGTGGCTCTGCATGCAGCTCCTGGCGGAGTTCGGGCTTCCCGTGCCAGCTACCGTCGTGCTTCGCTTCGGCAATCAGAAGGTTCTCGGCATCGAGCGCTTCGACCGCGAACTGCATCCGTCCGGGACCTGGTGGATGCGCCTGCCACAGGAGGATTTCTGCCAGGCCAGGGGCGTGCCGCCACATCTCAAGTACGAGAGCGACGGCGGCCCGGGCCTCGCCGACATCGCCGGGGTGCTCGTGGGGTCCGTCCGTGCGGAACATGACCTGGCAACGGTCCTGAAGGCACAGCTGCTTTTCTGGATGCTCGCCGCGCCCGACGGGCATGCGAAGAACTTCAGCCTGAGGTTGCTGCCGCAGGGGCGCTACGCGCTCACGCCCCTTTACGATGTGATGTCCATCTGGCCGGTGGAGGGCGATGGCGGCGCACAGTATTCCTGGCACAAGGCCGGACTCGCCATGGGGCTTGTCGGCAAGCACAAGCACTACCGCCTCAGGGACGTGCAGCGTCGGCACTTCAACATCACGGCTGCCCGGTACTTCCATCGCGACAGCGCGGAAGACCTGATCCGGGATGTACTCGAGCGGGTGCCGGGTGCCATCGACGGTGTGGCTGCCCGGCTGCCGAAGGAATTTCCCGAACGGGTCGCGACCGGCATCCTCGAGGGCTTGCGCAAGTCAGCGCGCATGCTCGAGCGCATGCCCTCGGTGTGATGCCATGGCCAGCGCGAGTATCGTTACAGACTGGACGAGAAGGAAATCGCGAAATGACGAAACGATTCAAGGTCGGTGATCACGTGACCTGGAATTCCGAGGCCGGCCGGGTTTCTGGAACCATTACGAAAATCCACACCCGGGACTTCGACTACAAGGGCCACAAGCGCCGCGCGACCGAGGACGATCCCCAGTACGAGATCAAGAGCGACAAGACCGACCATGTCGCTGCGCACAAGGGCAGCGCCCTTCGGCACGCCTGACCCTCTCCGGTACGCTTAACCCGCCGGGTCCACCAGCTTCAGGACCAGGGGCAGCAGCACGGCCGTGAGCAGGCCGGCAAGGCCCATCCCGAGCCCCGCGAGCGCGCCCATCCGATGGCCCGACTGCATCGCGCGGGCGGTGCCGATGCCGTGCGCCACCACTCCCAGCGAGAAGCCGGTGGCGACCGGGTCGATGATGCGCAGGCGGCCGAGCACGACCTGCGTCAGTACGGCGCCGAGTACCCCGGTGAACATGACCAGGGTGGAGGTGACCGGCGCCAGTCCGCCCATGCTCTCGGTCAGGGCGAGGGCGATCGGCATGGTGACCGACTTGGTTGCCATCGCCACCAGCGTCGGCATGGAGGCGCCCAGCAGCCAGGCCAGGCCGACGGCGGTGACGATCGCGGCAGCCGAACCCAGCAGGGCGCCGGCGACCAGTCTCGACCACCGGCCGCGAACCGTTTCGAGCTGCTGGTAGAGCGGCACCGCCAGGGCGACGGTGGCCGGCCCGAGCAGCAGGTGGATGAAGCGGCCGCCCTCGAAGTAGGTCTGGTAGTCGATGTCGGCCGCGACGAGGGCTGCCACTAGCAGCAGGGTCGCGACGGCGACGGGGTGCGCCAGGGGGTGGAAGTTCGCCCGTTGCTGGACACGCAGCGCGATCCGGTAGGCGAGCAGGGTTGCGAGCAGCCAGGTCAGCGGCATGCGGGCCAGGTGCTCGAGAAGCGTCACCGGTTCAGTCATCCCTCGTTGTCTCCCGGACCACGTACGCGGTGACGATGATCGCGACCAGCATGCTCGCGACCAGTGCGACGCTGATCGCGAGCCATTCGCGGGCGATCAGTTCGAGATGGGCCATCACGCCGACCGACGCCGGAATGAAGAGCAGCGACAGATGCCGCAGGGCGCGCGACGAGAATCCGATCAGCCCGGATTCGCGCTCGCCCCGCGCGAGCAGGTAGAGGAACAGCAGGATCATCCCGATGACAGGCCCGGGAATCGGCGCGGCCAGGAGCCAGGCCAGCGCCTCGCCGAGCATCTGGAACAGCAGCAGCTTGGTCAGGCCTGTGATCATCGGGTTCACGCCATGTCGGAAATACCCTCCCGTACCGTCATCACGTCGGCCGGCCGTCGAGGCGCGGACGCACCAGGGCGGGCCCGTGCCGGGCGATGAAGAGCACGAAGGCCGCCGACCATAGCACCGCCGAGCCAAGCATGGCCTGCACATGATGCTGGGGCTGGACCAGCGGCCAGAACACGCGCAGGGCGGCCGCTGCCGCCAGCAGGGCGCAGCTGGCGACATCGTAGCGATCGGCCGTCAGTGCGCGGCCGGTGTGGGCGCGGGCGGTGCGGATCATCATGGCCATCGTCAGGCCGCCGATCGCACCGATGGTGAAGGCATGGATTGCCAGGGCTTGTGCCACCCAGCCGGGCTCGGCCATCGCGCGCAACACGAGATGCGCGGGAATCCAGGCGTAGGCGATGTAGAGCACCCACAGCAGTGGCACGCGAAGGGCGCTGCGGATATCCCACAGGAAGAGTCGCCAGCCATGCACCAGCGCCAGCGCGATGAGCAGCACGGCGAGCACGGGGCCGGAGGCCTGGAGGAGGTCGGCCGCCAGCAGCACCGCCAGGCCGCCCATCGCGAGGCGCTCGATGTTCTGCGAGCGCCTCGCGTGCGCGCCCGGCACGGCCTTGTTGGTGTAGATCGGCACGACCCGGCCGGCCACCGCCGCGATCATCAGCAGGACGACATCCATGCCGAGCTGCACGCCCGCCCATGAGGGCAGCGCGATGACATCGAGCTCGGAGAGATGGAACAGGGCCAGCGCCGCCGATATCAGCAGCATGAGCCCGATGAAGACATAGTTGCGCCGATTGCGCGCCTGCCACAGCGGAATCCCGATGCCGGCGGTGGCCGCCAACGCGAACGCCAGGTTGGCAGCGGCGAGCGCGCCGCTCCAGGGCGTGAACACCAGTACGCGAGCCAGCAGCCACAGGCCGACGATCATCGCCAGCAGGGCCCCGGTCGGAGTCGGCCGGTTCGTCCAGCTGTGCACGATCGTGAACAGGAAGCCGGCGATGACGGCGAAGGTGTAGCCGAAGATCGTTTCGTGGGCGTGCCAGTAGGGGCCGGCGTGTCCCGCGTAGGGAAGATGGCCGGCGAACTGGGCCGCCCAGGTACCGACCGACAGGACCGCGAAGATCGCTGCCAGCAGGTAGAAGGGGCGGAAACCCAGTTGCCAGAGCGCGATACCGCGCTCCGTCATCTAGCTGCAGCTGCCGCAGCAGTTGCCGGGAGCCTTGCCGATCTGCACCCGCCACAGTTCCGGGCCCTGCTCGAGGTAATCCCAGGTGAAGAGGCCATGGAAGTGCGACTTGAACTGACGGTGCAGCGGCGCGGGATCGTGGTCGTTGACCAGCTCCAGCGCGGCTCCGTCAGGCAGGGCATTGAAGGAAGAGAAGATCACGGGGTGACGCTCATGCGGGGCGATCGTGCGCACATCGACGGTCGCGTGGATCGCTTCGCTGCTCATTGCGGGTTCTGCGGTTCTCGGACGGATGATTTCTCTCATGACTCGGGTCCTCGCTGCGGTTAAAGATGCGCGCGAAGTATATCTTTATATTCGGTATCGGTACACTGTTGCGAGCCAGGCGCTGTCCATGAGGTTGAGCCCTCGGGCTGATGGGCGACTTGCCCGCATTCCAGCAGACCGCACGCTGGTCCGTCACGGTCAACGGCAACTGGCGTCTGACATTCGAGTTTCGGAACGGAAATGCTCGCGATCTGGACTACGAGGACTATCACTGATGACCATGCACAACCCTCCGCACCCCGGCGAGTTCATTGCCGATGTCTACCTCGAGCCTCATGGCGTGAGTGGTCGCGAACTCGCCGGGAAGCTCGATGTCGCGGCATCGACTCTCAGCCGCATACTCAATGGTAGTGCCCGGGTGAGCCCCGAGATGGCGTTGCGCCTCTCCAAGGCGCTCGGCCGGTCTCCCGAAAGCTGGCTCGCCATGCAGGATGCCCACGACCTTTGGCTGGCGAGACAGCGCGTCGATCTGCGGCGAGTCGGTCGGCTCGAGCTGACCGCCGTCTGAGCATCGAACGGAGCAATGCACATGAAAACCCGAATCACCGAGATGCTCGGCATCCGTTATCCGATCATCCAGGGCGGCATGCAGTGGGTGGGGCGCGCCGAGCTGGCTTCGGCGGTGTCGAACGCCGGCGGGCTCGGCCTGCTCACTGGTCTCACCCAGCCCACGCCCGAGGCGCTGGCCGCGGAGATCGCCCGCTGCCGCACCATGACCGATGCGCCCTTCGGCGTGAATCTCACGATGCTGCCTTCGGCCAGCCCGCCGCCGTACTCGGAATACGTCGATGTCGTCACCAGCAGCGGCCTGCCGGTCGTCGAGACGGCCGGCAATGTCCCGCAGGAGTACTTCGATCGCTTTCGCGCCGCGGGCGTGAAGATCGTGCACAAGTGCACCGCGGTGCGCCACGCCCTGAGCGCGCAGCGCCGGGGTGTCGATGCGGTCAGCATCGACGGCTTCGAGGCGGCCGGTCATCCGGGCGAGGACGATACGCCGGGCCTGGTGCTGATCCCGATCGCGGTGCGCGCGCTCGAGGTGCCGGTGATCGCGTCGGGCGGCATCGCCGACGGCCGCGGCATGGCGGCGGCCCTCGCCCTGGGCGCCGACGGCGTCAACATGGGCACGCGCTTCTGCGCGACGCGCGAGGCGCCCATCCACGATGGCATCAAGCAGGCGCTGGTGAACGCCACCGAGCGCGACACGCTGCTGATCTTCCGGACCCTGCGCAATACCGGCCGGGTCCTGAAGAACGCGGTCTCCGAAGAGGTGCTTTCGATCGAGCGGCGCCCGGGCGGCGCCAGCTACGATGACATCAAGCACCTGGTTGCCGGCGCGCGCGGTCGGGCCGGGCTCGAGGGCGGCGATCCGGACGCCGGCCTGGTCTGGGCAAGCCAGGTGATCGGGATGATCGACGACATCCCCAGTTGCGCCCAGCTGCTTGAGACCATGGTCGCCGACTGCCGGGCCGCGCTGCGCGGCGCGCTGGAGCGGGCGGCGCCCTGAACCGGAGCGAAGCATGGCAGACAGGATCCTGGTGCTCTATGGCTCCTACCGTTCCGACCGGATGGGCATTCGCCTGGCCGACTACCTGATGACCGGCTTCGCGGCTCGCGGCGCCGAACCCGAGCTCATCGATGCGCGCGCGATCGGCCTGCCGATGCTCGACCGGATGTACAAGGAGTATCCGAAGGGCGAAGCGCCGGCTGCGCTCGATGCGCTGGCCGGCAAGATCCGCGGCGCGGACGCCTTCGTCTTCGTCACCGGCGAGTACAACTGGGGCCCGCAGCCGGGCCTGAAGAACCTCACTGACCATTTCCTCGAGGAATGGTTCTGGCGCCCGGCGGGAGTGGCCAGCTATTCGGCGGGACGATTCTCGGGCGTGCGCTCCGGCACCGCCTGGCACGGCATCCTGTCCGAGATGGGCATGGCGGTGATCTCCAGCACCCTTGCGGTCGGCCCCATCGGGCAGACGCTCGATGAGGAAGGCCGCCCCACCGGGGCGGCTGGTGCCTCGCTCGACCGGGCGTTCGGGCGCTTTGCCGACGACCTGGCATGGTGGACCGAGGCGACCCGCGAGCAGCGCATGCGCAAACCCCCTCCCTATTGAGGCCGCTGCGCAGGCCCTGCCCGGGTGCCTCGCCTACCGGTGCGTGACCCGGTAAATCGTGCCGTTGGCGTCGTCGCTCACGAGCAGGGCGCCGTCGCGGGTGACCGCCACACCGGCCGGCCGTCCCCATGCATGATCGTTGTCCACCAGGAAGCCGGTCATGAAGTCCTCGTATTCGCCGGTCGGCTTGCCGTCGTCCATCAGCACGCGCACCACCTTGTAGCCGGTGCGCTCAGGCCGGCTGTGCGAGCCGTGCAGGGCGAGGAACGCGTCGCCCCGGTAGGCGGCCGGGAAGGCGTCGCCGTCGTAGAACGCGGCATTCAGCGCCGAGGAGTGCGCCTGGATCAGGACGTCCGGTATCGTCACATCACCCACGAGATCCGGCCGCGCTCCCTTCCAGGCGGGGTCCTCGTTGTTGCCGAGGTAGTACCAGGGCCAGCCGTAGAACGCGCCGTCCTCCACCTGCGTGAAGAAATCGGGAACCAGGTGCGGGCCGAGATGGTCGCGCTCGTTCATCACGCACCAGAGCCTGTCGGTGCCGGGCTGCATCACCAGGCCAGAGCAGTTGCGCAATCCGGTGGCGTAGTTGCTGATGCTGCTTCCCTCCGGGTCGAACACGCGCACCACACCGCGATTCTGCTCGTCGCCCCAGGCGGCGCCACGGCCGTGGCTGGCTTCATGCCGCTGGATCGCCTCGGCGGTCATGTCGGGCATGCTGGCGCCAAGGTTGGATGCCGAGCCGACGGCAAGGAACAGGCGCCGGCCGTCGCGCGAGACGGCGAGATCCCGCGTCCAGTGCCGCGTGGTGGGGATGTCGTCGATGATCACTTCGGCCGGGCCGCCGGCCTTCATGGCGCCCTGTCGGTACGGATAGCGCACCACCTGGTCGGCCGCCGCCACGTAGACATACTGCGGGTCGCGCGGTGGCACGAAGGCGATCCCGAAGGGCCGGTCCAGGCCATCGGCGAACACCTCGGCCCGGGCGGCCGGGCCGTTCGCGCCGGCCCGGAACACCAGCACGCGTCCGGCGCCGGAGTCGGACAGGAAGATGTCGCCATTGGGTGCAACCCGCAGCACCCGCGGCTGCTCGAAGCCGGTGGCGAACACCTGCACATCGAACCCCCTCGGGACCGTGGGCAAGGCGCCCTGCGGCCGATCGACCACCGTGACCCTTTGCGCGACCGAGGCCTCGGGATCGGTGCCCGTCATGGTCGCGTCGGGCAGGTCGTGGACCTCGATGTGGCGTCGAACACCGGGCGCATCGGTCGGCCAGGCGGTGAAGGTCGTGTCGCCGACCGGGGCGGCGTCGCCGCGCGATCCGCCCATCTGCGCGCACGATGCGAGCGATGCGGCAAGGACCAGGGCGACGGGTGCAAGAAGAGGCGAAAACCTGGGCTTGTGCATGGGGTACCTCCGCACTGTTCTTGAGGTTCTCTGGAGGGAGTAACGGAGGCGAACAGCAGCAAGAACGGGGCCTGCCGTCGACGTGGTCGTCGCCGGCAAGGCCCCGTGGAGTCGGTTGCCCGCCCGTATCCGGGCCGATGCAAGCGCAGGTGAAAGCGTAGGTGAAGGGGCAGCGAGCCTACTGCCTGGCCGCTTCGATCTGGATCCTGACCTCGACCTTGTCGGGAACGCCCATCTCGATCCCCCAGTTCATGCCCCACTGGCTGCGGGTGATGGTGGTCTCGAAGTCGCCCCCGCACATGTCGGCCTTGAGCACCGGCTGGTGGTAGCAGTTGAAGCGTTCGGCTTCCAGGGTGACCGGCAGGGTCTTGCCGAGCAGCGTGAGTTCGCCGTGTACGTCCTCCAGCTCGTCGCCATCGAACTCGAAGCGGTCGGCGACAAAGCGAACGGTCGGCGTCTGCTCGACGTTGAAGAAGTCCGCGGTCTTCAGGTGCGCATCGAAGTCGGGCACGCCCGAGTCGATCGAGCGCGCGTCGACCGTGATGTCCACCTTGCCCTTGCCCGCGGCCGGGTCGAGCATGATGGTCCCCGCCACGTCGTTGAAGCGTCCGCGCACGGTCGAGGTCCCGAAGTGGACCACCTCGAAGTACACGAAGGTATGGGTCGGATCGATCTCGTAGCTGGCCGGCTCGGCCTGGGCAGGGCCCGCGATGGCGAGGGCCGATGCCATCGAGACGGCGACGGCGAGCGGGCGAAGGGATTTGCGGATGGCTTTCGACATGCCTGGTTCTCTCCTGGAGCGATGGGATGTGAAGGGAGGACGGTGAGGCTCAGCCGGCGAGTCTGCCGCGTCCGTGCGACGCCTCGAAGTCCAGCACCGGTCCGAGCGGCACGATCCGGTTGGGATTGATCGTCGGGTGGCTGCCATGGTAATGCTGCTTGATATGGTCGAAGTCCACGGTGGCGGCCACGCCGGGCCACTGGTACAGCTCGCGGGTATAGGCCCATAGCGCAGGATAGTCGACCAGGCGGCGCAGGTTGCACTTGAAGTGCCCGTGGTAGACGGCATCGAAGCGCACCAGCGTGGTGAACAGGCGCCAGTCGGCTTCGGTGATGCGATCACCCAGCAGGTAGCGCTGGCCCGAGAGCCTCGATTCGAGCTCGTCGAGCGCCTCGAATACTTCGGCCGCCGCGCCTTCGTAGACGGCCTGGTCGGTGGCGAAGCCCGCCTTGTAGACGCCGTTGTTCACCGCGTCGTAGACACGCGCATTGATCGCGTCGATCTCGGCCAGCAGATCGTCCGGCGCGTAGTCGCCGGGCTTCGCGCCGATGCCGTCGAATGCGGTGTTGAGCATCCGGATGATCTCGGCCGATTCATTGCTCACGATCGTGTCGCGCTCCAGGTCCCAGAGCACCGGCACCGTCACCCGGCCGCTGTAGTCGGGCCGGGCGCGCTGGTAGACCTGGTACAGGTAGTCGGCCGCGCCGACCGGATCGGGAACCACGCCCTGCGCCGGCGCGAAGGACCAGCCGTTCTCCGCCATGTGGGGATTGACGACCGAAACACCGATCATGTCCTCGAGTCCCTTGAGCGCGCGGAAGATCAGGGTGCGATGCGCCCAGGGGCAGGCGAGCGACACGTACAGGTGGTAGCGGCCCGCCGCCGCCCTGAAGCCGCCCTCGCCGCTGGGTCCGGCGCTTCCGTCCGGGGTGATCCAGTTGCGCAACTGCGCTTCGCTGCGCTCGAAGCGCCCGCCGGTGGACTTGGTGTCGTACCACTTGTCCACCCACTTGCCATCGACCAGAAGTCCCATGTCCTTCTCCTTGTTTCCGTGTCCCGCAGCAATGCGTGGGCCTGTACGGACCATAACTGGTGAACAATGCAGGCACCAGACCGTCCGATTCAGATGGAGCGTTCCGTCCCTGGAACGAACATGCCATGGCCATGCAGGACCTGAACGACCTCTACTACTTCGTCCATGTCGTCGAGCACGGTGGCTTCGCCCCCGCCGGTCGCGCGCTCGGCGTTCCGAAGTCGAAACTCAGCCGGCGCCTCGCCCTGCTCGAGGAGCGCCTCGGCGTGCGCCTGCTGCAGCGCTCGACCCGGCGCTTCTCGGTGACCGAGATCGGCCAGGACTACTACGAGCACTGCAAGGCGATGCTCATCGAGGCCGAGGCCGCCCAGGAAGTGATCGAGCGCAATCGCTCGGAGCCGCGCGGCATCGTCCGGGTCTGCTGTCCCGTGACTCTCGTCGAAGCGCAGGTCGGCCAGATGGTGGCGGAGTTCATGGCCCGGCATCCCCAGGTCGACATCCATCTCGATGCCACCAACCGACGGGTCGACGTCGTCGGTGAAGCCATCGACATCGCGATCCGGGTGCGTCCGCCTCCCCTGGAGGACAGCGACCTGGTGCTGCGCATCCTGTCGGAGCGCGCGCAGCGCCTTGTCGCCAGTCCGGCCCTGCTCGAGCGACACGACGCACCAGCCAGTCCGGACGACTTGTCCGGCCTGCCGAGCCTGGCGCTGGGCCCGCCGCAGCAGGATCACGCCTGGCAGCTCTATGGTGCCGACGGCGAGGCGACGACCGTGCGCCACCAGCCCCGGTTGGTGACCGGGAACATGGGCGCGTTGCGGGCCGCCGCGATCGCCGGTATCGGCGTCGTCCAGCTGCCCGGGATGGTGGTTGCCGAGGACATCGCGCGTGGCGACCTGCTCAGCGTCCTGCCGGCCTGGCTGCCGAAGCGCGAGATCGTCCACGCGGTGTTCCCGTCGCGTCGCGGCCTGCTGCCCTCGGTGCGTGCGCTGCTCGAACATCTGGCACAACGCTTCGAAGCGCTCGGCCAGGATTGATCCGACTCCGCCTTCGACCGCATGGCGGCGTTGGGGCGCCTTGCCGTGCAACCGCACTGTCTGCGGCGCCCCGCCTTGCCCTGCGGTCGAATCCGAAGTCGGTGTCGGTCAGCCGAACAGCTTGTTGGCGGTCTCGGCGATCAGCTTGCCCTGGAAGCGGGCGCCGCCGAGCTCGATCTCGGAGGGCTGGCGCGAACCGTCGCCGCCCGCGATGGTGGTCGCACCATAGGGGCTGCCGCCGACGATCTCGTCGAGGCTCATCTGCGGCTGGTAGCTGTAGGGCAGGCCGACCGTGATCATCCCGAAGTGCATCAGGTTGGTCAGGATTGAGAACAGGGTGACCTCCTGGCCGCCGTGCTGCGTGGCGGTCGAGGTGAACGCGCCGCCGACCTTGCCGTTGAGCGCGCCGCGCGCCCACAGCCCGCCCGCCTGGTCGAGGAAGTTCGCCATCTGCGAGCTCATCCGCCCGAAGCGGGTGCCGGTGCCGACGATGATCGCGTCGTAGTTCACCAGGTCGTCGATCGTCGCGACCGGCGCGGCCTGGTCGAGCTTGTAGTGCGAAGCCTTGGCGACTTCGGCGGGGACCAGCTCGGGGACGCGCTTGATGTCGACCGTCGCGCCCGCTTCACGCGCACCTTCGGCGACTGCTTCGGCCATCGTTTCGATGTGGCCGTACGAGGAATAGTAGAGAACGAGAACCTTTGCCATTGCGTGTTCCTCCATAAGGATTCGATGTTGAATCAATCTTAAACTCGGAACGATGTGGCGAAAAGATAGCAAAATCCCGATTCAGAGTCCTGTTGATAGGACGATCGGTAGGAGTCCGGCATCCGGCAGGTTCATGCAGGCTTCCGGATTCAGGGCCGGACTTCGTAATAGAGGTTGCCCGGATCCTTGAAGTCGAGCATCCGGAAGCGGGTGAAACCGGCCTGCCGACTCATCCGTTCGGCGACTTCCGGATTGAAGCCCAGGGTTCCCAGTCCGGCGCCACCGGGCTCGGACATGGCCGATGACATGCAGGTGAACAGCGAAAAGCTGTACATCATCGCCAGCATCGGATTGCGCAGGTTGTCCTCGAACGCGGGCTTGCTGCGGATGTCCTTGATGAACCAGGTGCCGTCGGGCTCGAGGCGACGATGGATCTCGTCGATCGCCGCCTGCGGATCGGTCATGTCGTGGATGCAGTCGAAGGTGATGACCAG
>JBAYRO010000051.1:0-20264 GCA_041676645.1 Burkholderiaceae bacterium
CGCAGATCGGGACTGCCGTGCCTGGCTAGCGCCGGGGTGCACATGTCGGTCTGCACGCCGATGGCCATCGGGATCGCGCCGCAGTCCATGTCCGAGAGTGTTTCGGCCAGAAGCGCGCCATAGCTGTAGTCGAGGCCCATGCCCCCGTTCTCGACCGGCTTGTCCAGACCCAGCAGGCCCAGTTCGCCCATCTGCCTGAAGAGGTCGTGGGCCGGGAATATCTCCGCTCGCTCCCATTCGTCGACATGCGGATTGACCTTCTCGGCGATCCAGCGCTTGATGGTGCTGCGGATTTGTTCGTGTTCGTGTGTGAACTGCATGTCGGATCCTGGTATGAAACGGGCCGGCTCAGGGCCGGGCGACCGAGAACTGCATTCGCTGCGGATCGCGCGCATCGGCTTCGCGACAGATCGCCAGCACGGTGGACAGCACGGCACGGGTGTCGCGTGGATCGATGACGCCATCATCGAGCAGGCGCGCACTGGTGGTGAAAACGCTCATCTGGCTGTCGAAGCGATCGATGATCTGCTCGCGCAGGGCTTCGAGCCTTGCCGTGTCGACACTGCCGTTCTTGCGCTTCATCGCCGCCTCGGTCACGTTGACCATCGTGCCGGCGGCCTGCTCGCCGCCCATGACCGCGGTCCTGGCGTTCGGCCAGCTGAAGCAGAAGCGCGGATGGAATCCGCGGCCGCACATGCCGTAGTTGCCGGCGCCGAACGAGGCGCCGCAGTAGATGGTGATCTGGGGCACCGTGGCATTGGTGACAGCCTGGATCATTTTCGAGCCGTGCTTGATCATGCCGCCTTCCTCGTAGATCCGGCCGACGATGAAGCCGGTCGTGTTGTTCAGGTAGAGGATGGGCGTTCTGGACTGGCAGCAGGCCTGGATGAAGTGCGTCGCCTTGGTTGCGCCGGCCGGGTCGATGGGGCCGTTGTTCGTGATCACGCCGACCGACCAGCCTTCGATCTTCATGTGGCCGCAGACCGTGGCGCCGCCGTAGTTCTCGCCGAACTCGAGGAAATCCGAGTCGTCGGCGATCCGGGCGATGACTTCCTTCATGTCGACCGGACGCTTGTGGTCGGGTGGCATGACGCCCAGCAGTTCCTCGGCGTCGTAGCGCGGCGGCTTCCACTGGCGTGGCCGCTCCGAGGGCTGGTCGCGGTTCCATTCGATCTGGCGCAGCACGTCGCGGGCGATGCGCAGCCCGTCGCGGTCATCCTCCGCGAGATAGTCGCCAAGCCCCGAGACATGGGTGTGCATCACCGCGCCGCCGAGTTCCTCCTCGGTTGCGATCTCGCCGGTGGCGGCCTTGAGCAGCGGCGGCCCGGCCAGGAAGGCCCGTGAGCGTCCACGGACCAGGATGATGTAGTCCGACAGCCCGGTCTGGTAGGCGCCGCCGGCGGTGGATGATCCGTGCGTGACGGTCACGACCGGCAGCCCGGCCGCCGACATCAGCGCCAGGTTGCGAAACGAGTTGCCGCCGCGGATGAAATCCTCCACGCGATAGGCGAGGAGGTTGGCGCCGGCGCTCTCGACCAGTTGCACATAGGGCAGCTTGTTCTCGAGGGCCAGCTCCTGAACCCGGAGGAGCTTGTCCAGCCCCATCGGCTGCAGCGCGCCCGCGTCGATGCCGGAGTCGGAGGCCAGCACCATGCAGCGCAGCCCGCTGACGAACCCGACGCCGGCGACCACGCCGCCGCCGGGCACGCTTTTCTCGAGATTCGGGGTGTCCAGGCCGAGGCCGGCGAGCGAGGCCAGCTCGAGGAAGGGGGCGCCCGGGTCGAGCAACAGCGACAGCCGCTCGCGTGGCAGGAGCTGTCCGCGTCTTTCGAAGCGTTCGCGCGACGCCGCCGATTTCTCGCGCGTGCGCTGCTCGTAGCGGCGCACGCGTTCGAGCAGGCCGAGCGTGTGCTCTCGGTTGGTCTGGAAGCTTTCGCTACCCGTGGAGATGGTGGACTCGATGTGGGCCATGTTGACAGGTGGAAGACGATGCCGGGGTCGCTACAGTCCGAGCTGGCGGGCAGCCAGGTCCTTCATGATTTCCTCGGAGCCGCCCCCGATCATCATGACCTTCACCTCGCGGTAGATGCGTTCACTGCGGGTGCCGCGCATGAACCCCATGCCGCCGAGGATCTGCACCGCCTGGTCGGCGCAGAACTGCATGGCCTGGGTCGACAGGATCTTGGCCATGCAGGTGCGCGCCACCAGCTGGGCCGGATCGCCCACCTCATGCTGCACTCGCCATGCCAGCTCGTAGACCTGCCCGCGCGCCGCATTGATGCGCATCGCCATGTCCACCAGCTTGTGGCGGATCACCTGCCGCTCGACCAGGGGCTGGCCGAATGTGCGCCGTTCACGGGCCCACTCCAGGGCTTCGTCCAGGCAGACCTCGGCATAGGCGCAGGCCGAGGCCGACATGGCCAGGCGCTCTGCGTTGAAGTTGTTCATGAAAACCTTGAAACCGGCGTTCTCCTGGCCCAGCAGGTTGGCGGCAGGCACGCGGACGTCCTTGAAGCGCAGATGGGCGGTATCCGAAGCCCACCAGCCCATCTTCCTGAGCTCGGTGCGCGTGAGCCCGGGGCTGTCGCCATCGACGAGCAGCGCCGACACGCCGCCAGCCCCCTTGTGCGCCGGATCGGTCCGCACGGCCACCGTGATGAAGTCGGCACGCATGCCCGAGGTGATGAAGACCTTCTCGCCATTGAGCACGTAGTGATCGCCATCCCGGACCGCCGTGGTCTTGAGCGCCGCGACATCGGAGCCGCCGCCGGGTTCGGTGACGGCAAGCGCGGCGATCATCTCGCCGGCCAGCACCGGCGGCAGGACGCGCTGCTTGAGGGCCTCGCTGCCATGATTGGCTACCGGCGGCAGGCCTATGGTGTGCGAAAGCAGGGAGGCGGGCACGCCGCCGGCGCCCGGTCGCGCAAGCTCCTCGAAGACGATCAGCTGATGAAAGATGTCGGCCGGCGTACCGCCGTAGGCTTCTTCATAGCCGATGCCCAGCACGCCGAGCTCGGCAAGCCGACCGTAGAGCGAACGCGGGAAGGTTCCCTCCTCGTCCCATTGATTGACGTGGGGGGCGATCTCGCGCGTGACGAAGTCGCGCAGCGATGCCCGGAGGTCCTCGTGCTCGGCCGAGAAGTAATGCGGCAGCGGCTGGATATCTACGATCATTGCCTGGTTTCGAAGAGTCGGTGTCGGTCGGTCGATCGCAAGCTGTCCGGCGGGGTGGCCCGGGACAGGCGATCGGCCATGGGCCAGACCACTCTAGGGGAACGGCTCGGCGGAATCTTGCGCCGAGTGGCTGGCCGCCACGGGTTTGTCCCGCAATGCGGGATTTCGGATCCGGCGGGATTCGTCGACCATGCCGGTCGCGGTCTGGCAAGCATTGTTGGTCGAAACCCGACAGCAAGGAAGGCCGGCGGGCGCTGGTTCCCGGCCCTTCCTATAATTCGCGCATGAATGCAGGTGCCCAGCCCATGGAGACTGGCGGGACGGTCGATGCGGCTCCGTTGTTCGTCGATCTCGACGGAACACTGATCCGCTCCGATTCCCTCTGGGAGAGCTTCGCGATCGCCTTGCGAGCGAGGCCGTGGCGCACGGCGATCGGCGTCACCTCTCTTGCCCGGGGCCGGGCGGCGCTCAAGGAGCGCCTTGGCCACCTCGGGCCGATCGATCCCGAGGCGCTTCCCTACCGGGAGGATTTTCTCGAGTGGCTCCGCCAGGAGAAGGCGAGTGGCCGCCGCATCGTGCTGGCGACCGCCGCCGATCGCTCCGTCGCCGAGTCGGTGGCAAGCCACCTCGGTGTCTTCGATTCGGTGCTTGCATCCGATGGCAGCCGGAACCTCAAGGGGCCGGAGAAGCTCGCCGCCATCGAGGCGGCGAGCGCGGGCGGCTCCTTCGACTATGCCGGCAACGATGAATCGGATATTCCGATCTTTGCCCGCTCGCGCCAGGCGGTGGTCGTCGGGGCGCCGGAGTCGGTGATCCGTCATGCCAACCGCTTCGACGGCGCCGATACCCGGTTCGCCCGCGAATCCGGCGGCGGCTTGCGCGACTGGATCCGCGCGCTGCGGCCCCACCAGTGGTTGAAGAACCTGCTGGTTTTCGTGCCGATGATGACCGCCTTCGCGGTCACCGATGCGACGATCTGGCTGTATACCTTCGAGGCCGCACTGGCGATGTGCCTGGCGTCATCGGCCGGCTACCTGCTGAACGATCTCCTCGACATGCAGCCCGACCGGCGCCATCCGCGCAAGCGCGAGCGGCCCTTCGCCTCCGGTGCGCTGGCCCCCTCGCACGGATTCTTCGCTGCCGTGATGATCCTGCTGGCAGCCTGCCTGATCGCCTTGTCGATCAATGGCAAGGTGTTGTTCTGGTTGCTCCTGTACGTCGGCAGTACAACGCTGTATTCATTCTGGCTCAAGCGCCTGCCGATGTTCGATGTGGTGACGCTCGCCGGTCTCTATACCCTGCGGGTCGAGATCGGGGCGGCGGCGACCGGTATCGAGGTGTCGTTCTGGTTGCGGGCGTTCACGATCTTCGTCTTCCTGAGCCTGGCCCTGATCAAGCGTTGCGGGGAACTCGTCTCGGAGCGCGAGCGCGGCGAGCAGACCGGATCGGGCCGTGGCTACGGGGTCGGCGACATCGAGGTATTGCAGCCGATGGGCGTGGCCGCCTCGGTGGCCGCGGTCCTGATTCTCGCCCTGTACGTGAGCACGCCCGACGTCGAGATCCGCTACGCGACGCCCAAGCTGCTCTGGCTCGCGATGGTGGCGCTGCTGGTCTGGCTGGGCCGCTTATGGATCGACACGGCGCGTGGCAACATGCATGACGACCCCCTGGTCCATGCGCTCACCGACACCATCGGACGATGGCTGCTGATCTTCATCGTCTCGGTGTTCGTGGTGGCGGCCTTCGGCATTCCGAGATTCTGGGCCTGAGCGATGCATATCATTCGACCGCCGTTCCGGATGAACGACGATGAAGCCGTCGCCTTCGCGGCAAAGCGCGGTTTCGGCGTGGTGATCGCGGCCGATTCCGACGGACCGCGTGGTTCGCACGTTCCCTTCACGATCCACCGGGCCGAAGGGCGCCTGGTGGCGCAGTTCCACCTGACGGCGAAGAATCCGCTGATCGGCCTGGCCGACGGGCGGACGCGCTTCCTGCTCGTGGTCTCCGGGGCCGATGCCTATGTGTCCAACGACTGGTACGAATCGCCCGACCAGGTCTCGACCTGGCTCTACGAGGCGGTCCATCTCTCGGGTATCGGCCGGCTGCGGCCGACGAGCGAGAACCGTCCGCATGGCGACGAACTGCTCGCGGTCTCGGAGGCGCGGCTGCCCAAGCAGCCCTGGTCGATGGCGACCATGGAGCCGGACAAGCGCGAATCGATGCTCGCGATGATCCGGGTGATCGACATCGAGGTCGACCGCATCGAGGGCCAGTCGAAGCTGAACCATCACAAGATCGACGTCGACCATGTTGCGGTGGCCCGGCATCTCGCCCGTTCGGAAGACAGCGCGGCCCGGCATCTGGCCGCGCGCATGCGGGCCCTGCGTCCGGACCTGGACTACGGAACGGACTGATCGCCTTGTCGCTGGTTCCGGCGCCGCTGCGCTCGGCGTGCGGGCCGCCGCCTTACTGGGCGGTCCAGCCGCCGTCGACGACCAGGCTCGATCCGGTCATGTAGCGCGACTGGTCACTGGCCAGGTAGACGATGGCCTCGGCGATATCGACGGGTTCGCCCATGTGGCCCAGCGGCACGGTGCGACGGATCCGCTTGTCGAAGCGCTCGGCGCCGAGCGTGTCCGAGATCGAGCCGGTCATGTCGGTGCGGATATAGCCCGGGTGTACCGCGTTGACCCGGATGGGGGGATCGAGCGATGCGCATTCCAGCGCCGCCGATCGGGTGAGCAGCAGCACGCCCGCCTTGGCCGGGCTGTAGGCGCCATTGAGCGGCGCGCCGATCAGGCCGGCGACCGACGAGACATTGACGATCGAGCCACCGCGACCGGTCATCGCGCGAATCGCATGCTTGACCCCCAGGAAGACGCCGTCGAGATTGATGGACGTCACCCGTCGCCATTCCTCGAGGCTGGTCTGCGCGAGCGGCACCAGCAAGGGGGCGACGCCGGCGTTGTTGACGAGGATGCCGGGCGGGCCGTGCCGGGCCGCAGTATGGGCGAACACGGACTCCCATTGCGCTTCCTGCGTGACGTCGAGGCGCTGGAACTCGATGCGCCCGGGATGCAGCGCCGCGAGGCGCGCCGCCTGCGCTTCGCCGCGCGCCGGATCGACATCGGTGGCGACGACCGTCGCGCCTTCGCGCAGCATCAGCTCCGCGGTCGCGGCGCCGAGCCCCGATGCGCTGCCGGTGAGCACGGCGATCCTGCCGGCAAGTCTTCCTTCGCTCATGCGATTTCCTTCAGTGCGTAGCCGATGCGCGGGAAATGGACGACGACCTCGCGCAGTGCGGCATCGTCGCGTCGCAGGGCGACATCGTCGGGGGTGACGCGCACGAGCATGCCTTCGACGGCCGCGGTGGAGTAGTCGTCCGGGCGGATCGCGACATGGCTGCCCAGCGCGGGCAGGGAGTCGTCATCGACCGAATCGGCAGGGGTCCCGGGGGTGGCGGTCCTTGCGATCTCCAGCGAGCGGGCCGCCGCCATGTCGACGGGCCTGCCATGGCCGATCGCCGCCACCTGGTCCATCCAGCGCCTGATCGCAGGGTAGGGCGCGAGTTCCCCCGAGCAGTCGATCGGCATCGCCGACAGGAACCAGAGGCCGTGATAGACGGCCAGGTCGGCCTTGCCGGGTCGATCGTCGAGCAGCCAGGTCGAGTCGCCGGCGAGCATCCCCTCGATGATCGGCAGGAGCGGGCGCATGCGCGACAGCTCCCGTTGCGCGACCGCCTTCAGGCGAGCGATCGAAGGGGCCGGCTTGCCTCGCAGCGACGCCCGGTCGACATGCAGTTGCGGATCGACCTTCTCGGCATTGATCCCGCTGACGAAGCGCGCGATCGGCCAGAACAGGTCACGCTCGGCCCACGCCTCGACCGGCGTCGCCAGCACGCGGCGGACCGGATCGTCGATGGCGGGTTCGGGATGGCGGCGATCGAGCTCCCGAATGATGGTTCGTGTGTCGCAATAGACATCGGCACCGTACTGCAGCACCGGGATGTGGCGATAGCCACCGGTCAGCGCGACGAGTTCCGGCTTGGGGAGCACCGACGGGGCGATCACCGAGTGCCAGCGCAGGCCCTTGATGCCAAGCGCCAGGCGGATCTTCTCGGCGAACGGCGAGAATCCATAGTGATGCAGGATCGGAGAATCGTCGTCCCGCGCCGTGTCGGCGTTCATGATGCGTCCCCTTCGAGCCATTGCTCGACCTGCTGGCGCTGGATCTTGCCGCTCGTGCTGCGCGGGAAGTCGTCCTGCGAGCCGACGAAGCGGATCTCGCGGGGCAGCTTGTACGAGGAGAGTCGTTCCCGGCAGCCGCGCACCAGTTCCCCGGCATCGACCGTCGTGCCCTTCAGTGCAACGAAGGCGACCGGCACTTCACCCCATTCCGGATCGCGGCGCCTGACGACGACGGCCTCGGCCACCCGGGGGTCGGCCATCAGCGCCCGCTCGATCTCGATCGGGTAGATATTCTCGCCACCGGACTTGATCAGGTATTTCGAGCGATCGACGAAGGCGAGCCGGCCCTCGGCGTTCTCGACGAACATGTCGCCCATGTGGAACCAGCCGCCGCGGAATTCCCGCGCATTGACTTCCTCGGCCTGCCAGTAGCCGCTGAAGACCGTTGGCCCACGGACCGCAATCTCGCCCGGTTCACCGCGGGCGACGTCGCGGTCCTCGGAGTCCACCAGGCGCCAGAGGTAGAGGGAATTGTGCGCCTTGGAGAGATCGACCGGCTCCTCGCCGATCGCGAACCGGGTGCCGGCCGCCGGCAGCATGCCGGTTTCTGTCGAACCGAAAGTGTTCCAGTACGGCGCCCGCAGCAATCGCGATGCCTCGGCGACCAGCGGCGCGGGGACGAGGTCGGCCAGCGCACCGACGAGCTTCAGGCCGCGCGGGCGCACGCCGCGATCGCGCAGCGCGGCGACCAGCGGCTCGATCATCCCGGGGATGAGGACCAGCCACCATTGCGGTTCGGTGGCGACGAGCTCCACGATTCGTTCGATGTCCGCGCCGTCGACGATGAAGACCTTGCCGCCGAGCCCGAGCACATGCAGGGCATGCTCTATCGACACCATGTGGAACATCGGTGCCCAGGCGACGAACTGGTCGCCTTCCTCCAGTCCGAGATCGATCCGGCTGAGGTCCATGCGGGCAAGCTCGGCCCGGTGGCTGATCAGGGCGCCCTTGGGCATTCCCGTGGTTCCGCTCGTGTACAGGATCAGCAGCCCGTCCTCGGACTCGACGACCGCCTCGGGAGGGCTGGGGTCGGCAGCGGCGAGGCGTCGTTCGTAGTCGTCGCCGATGAGGATCTTCGCGGCATCGGTACGCTGCAAGGCGTCATAGGCGGACTCGAAGCGGGGCGAGACCAGCACCACGACCGGCTCGACCAGTCCCACGCAGTGTGCGAGCTCGGCCTGGGCGAGCCGCCAGTTGAGGGCGCAGAGGATTGCACCGAGCCGGGCCGCCGCGAAGGCGGCCTCGATGTATTCGGCCCGATTCTCGGAAAGGATCGCGATCCGCGAACCCTGTCCGACCCCGAGTGCACGCAGGCCGTTGGCGAGCCGGCATGCCCGTTCGTCGAGCAAGCGGTAGCTGAGTACCCGGTTTCCGTCGTCGATCGCGATCCGATCGGGGACGCGCCGCGCCTGCGCGGCGAGCACCTCCCCGACCGTCCACGACGCCGCCCGTCCCACCGGGTCTTCACGTCGTTCCTGCATCCGGACTGTCTCCTGTCGTGGCGACAGTGTAGTGCACTTGCGCGTCAGGCTTCCTCCAGCGCCGGATAGTCGACGTAGCCTTCCGATCCGCCGCCATAGAAGGTGGCGCGGTTGTATGGAGTGAACTCCGCTCCCTTGCGTATGCGTTCGGGCAGGTCCGGGTTGGAGATGAAGAAGCGACCGAAGGCGATGGCATCGGCGGTGCCTCGCGCCACCATGTCGGCGGCGCTGTCGGCGCGGAAGTTGCCCGCGGTGATCAGCACGCCGCGCCACATCGGGCGGAACAGCTCGGCGGCCGACGGTACGCCCTGGTGGTCGACCTCGCGTCCGCCAGCGCCGCTGGCTCGCGGTTCGAGCAGGTGCAGGTAGGCAAGGCCCATGGTGTCGAGCGCTTCGACGACATGGGAGTAGAGGGGCATGGGATCGTCCTCGCCGCTGTCGTTGGCGATGCCGTAGGGCGAGAGCCGGATCCCGACCCGCTCCGGCTCCCAGGCTCCGACCACGGCCTCGGTCACTTCGAGCAGCAGCCGCGCGCGGTTGGCGATCGAACCGCCATAGTCGTCGGTGCGCAGGTTGGTGCGCGATTGCAGGAACTGTTCGAGGAGATAGCCGTTCGCACCGTGGATCTCGACTCCGTCGAATCCCGCCTCGCGCGCGTTCCTCGTGGCCTGCACATAGCCGTCGATGATCCCGGGGATCTCGTCCGTTCGCAGCGCGCGCGGCGCCTCGAAGGGAACGGGCCGGAAGTCGGCATCGAGCACCTTGCCGGACGGCGCCACCGCCGACGACGACACCGGCAGTTCGCCACCAGGCTGGTGCGAACGATGCGAGATGCGCCCGACATGCCAGAGCTGCAGGAAGATCTTGCCGCCCTTTTCGTGGACGGCGCGTACGACGCCCTTCCAGCCCTCGACCTGGGCCGTCGAGTGGATGCCGGGCGTGGCCGGTGATCCCTGGCCGGAGGGCAGTACCTGGGTCGCTTCGGCGATGATCAGGCCGCCGTCGGTGGCGCGCTGGCCGTAGTAGCGGGCGTTGAGTTCATTGGGCACGTTGCCGGGGCGGGTGGCGCGCATCCGGGTGAGCGGCGCCATCACCACACGGTGGGACAGCGTGAAGGGGCCGAGCTGGAGCGGGTCGAAAAGCGAAGTGCCGGGCATCCGGAAATCCTGTAGTGGGCGACAAAACACGCAACATACCCCAGGCTGGCGGGCGGCGCAGGAGGCGGAGCCCAGGGTCGGGAGCGCCTGCGTCGGCAGCGCCGCCGGCGCCGCGGTTGCGGACTGCTCGAGTTCGCCGATGCTCGGGACCTGCTCCAGTCAAGTAATTTGAATTGCAAATCAAATTATGATGCCGTGAACCATGGCCAAACAAGCTTCGGCGCGCTCGCGCTTCGGAATTCGCTTTTCGCTGCTGGCTCGTCGCTGGCGCCAGACGCTCGAGGCGGAACTCGCCGCGGCCGGCTTGTCGGACGCGACCTGGATGCCGCTCGTTCTTCTCCAGGAAAGCGGCGGCGGCATTACCCAGAAGGACCTCGCGGCGCGCGTCGGTATCGATGGCTCCAGCCTCGTTCGCTTGCTCGACATCCTCTGCAGGCAGGGATTGGTCGAGCGGCGGGTCGATGAATCCGATGCGCGCGCCCGACTCGTCCACCTCACCGCCGCCGGGGTGAAGCGGGTCGGCGAGATCCGCGCGGAACTGGTCAAGGGCGAGCGGGCGATTCTCACCGACATCTCCGACGCGGATATTGCCGTGATGCTCGGTCACTTCGAGCGGATCGACCAACGCCTGCTGGCGCTGCAGGAGAAGCGGACGAACGACGCAAGGGAACGGCTGCAATGAGCGCATCCCGAACCGATCGCGCTTCCCGATCCGAGCTCGCGCCGGGTTCGACGCTTGTCGTCGGCCGCGCCGGCGCGACACGCTATCTGCTGAGCCGTTTCCAGATCCGCGAGAGTCTGGCGCTGGCCTCGCAACCCTGGCTGCGTGCGGCCTTGCTGGCAGGCGTGCAGGCCGCGCTGGCCGCCCTGATCGCGCTGCCGCTGGTCCATGCTTCGCCCTGGCCCCACCTGGTCGGCTATGCGTCGCTGGGATCGCTGGTGGCGCTTTTCGGGCGGTTTGCGCCGCGGGCGGAACGCAGCCGTATCGTTCTGTATTGCACCGCCTTGCAGACATTCACGGTCTTCGCCGTGTCCCTGGCAGCCTGGCTGGGGGCGCCGCTGGAGTTCCAGTTGCTCCTGCTCGCGCTTGCCTGCGGTCCCCTGTTCCTCGCCTGCACCCTGGGCCAGTTCGGCCCGCCCGGAGCCCTGATCTTCGTCTTCGCGGCAAGCGCCTCGATGGGGCAAGTGGATTCCTTCGCCCAGGTGACCGAACGGGCGGTCGCCACCGGTGTCGTCGCACTGCTGGCCTGGGCCGTCTGCGTGGCCACCGACGCGATTCGCGAGAAGGCCGGTCCCGATGCGCCGCTTCCGTCGGACTCCGTCCGCCCTCTGGGCCATCACCTGCTTGCCGCTGCCCGGATGGTGATCGGCGCGGCGATCGCCGCCTTCGCAGCGCATGCGCTCGGCGCCAGTCATCCTGGCTGGGCGGCGATGGGCGCGGTAGCGGTCATGCAGGGCGCCCATCTCCACATCAGCATGAACCGGGCGCTGCAGCGGATGGTAGGCACCGTTGTCGGCGCATTCCTGGCCTGGCTCATCCTGGTCCAGGCGCCAACGCCATGGACCGTCATGATCGTGCTCGCGCTCCTGATGGTCGCGACCGAAATGATCATCGGCACCAACTACGGCCTCGGCCAGAGCCTGGTCACCCCCATGGCCTTGCTGATGACCTGGCTGGCGATGTCCGATGGCGCGGATCTCGGCATGATCCCAGAGCGTGTCCTGGACACCATGGTCGGCGCGACCATCGGCATGACACTGTCGGTGTTGTCCTCGACGCTCGACGACCGGGCGTATCTCGCGCAGCACCATGGGGCGCGGGCCGGGCAGGGGCCGGGCGCCTGACGGATCCGGCGCCCGGGTAAGCAGGCAGCGAATCCCATCGCACCGAAAGAGACGCTCGCCGATATCGCTTTTCCATGTAGACTTCAATCATTGAAGTTGCTGGGATGCCGAATTGAAGGCGAAATCCTTTGCCGGGATGCGCTGCTCCATTGCGGGGGCGCTCGAGCTGATCGGGGATCGCTGGGCGCTGCTGGTGATCCGCGACCTGTCGCTGGGCCTGCGCCGATACGAAGACTTGCGCGCCAGTACCGGCATCCCGAGCGCCACGCTCGCGGCCCGGCTCAGGCACCTGGCGGCGGCGGGCATCGTCGAGCGCGTGCGCTACCAGGAACGCCCGCCGCGCGACGAATATCGACTGACGCCGAAGGGGCGCGACCTCTGGAAGGTCAACGTCGCCCTGCGGGAATGGGGCGATCGCTGGGATGCGAGCGGCTTCGGTGAGGCACCGGTCGAGATGGTGGACCGAACGACCGGTCGTCCGCTCAGGCTCGCGCTGGTCGATTCCGAAACCGGCCAGGCTGTGCCACGCGATCGCGTCCGGATTCGCCCCGGCCCGGCTGCGGACGACAGCGTGCACCGTCTTCTCGATTTCACCGCAGGAGCCGTCCGATGACGCAAGCGATCGAGTTCTTCTACGATTTCCGCAGTCCCTACAGCTATCTGGCCTTCACGCAGCTGCGCGAAATGGATGTCCGCATCACATTTCGGCCGATGCGGATTCTCGAGGTCATGGAGAAGGTCGGCAATGTGCCGACCACCATTACCTGTGCGGCCAAGGGCCGCTATGCGCGCATGGACCTGGCGCGCTGGTGCCAGCGCTACGGCATCCCCCTGCAGCCGGCGAATGTGCGTGACGTCGACGGCGCGGCCTGCTCGCGCGCCGTGCTGGCGGCAGGGTCGGCCGATGCTGCCGATGCGGTCACGCTGGCCTTGTACCGAGCCATCGGGAGCGAAGGCAAGACGCTCGCGACAAGGGACGACATCCTCGCCCGGATCGCGGCCGCGGGCCTCGACGCCGCTCCCATCGCGGCACGAATCGACGCGCCCGACGTGATTGCCCAACTCGACGCCAATACGCAGGAAGCCGCCGAGCGCGGCGTGTTCGGCTCGCCTACCGTCTTCGTCGGCGACACGATGTTCTTCGGCAACGACCGACTCGATTTCGTGCGCGAGGAACTCGCGCGCCTGGAGAAAGCGGCATGACGAACGAGACCAGGCCACTTGCACTTGTCACGGGAGTCGGCCCCGGTACCGGGGCCGCCGTCGCGCGGCGCTTCGCCGAAGGCGGCTATCGGGTGGCCATGCTGGCACGCAGTGCCGAGCGCCTCGCCGCGCTCGAGAAGGAGATTCCCGACTCGATCGCGTTGCCGTGCGATGTCAGTGATGCCGGCGCCCTGGAGCGTGCGATCGCCAGGGTAGGGAGCCCGAAAGTCGTCGTCCACAATGCCGTGGGCGGTGCGTTCGGCACCTTCATGGAGGTCGAGGCAGGCACGCTCGAGCGCAACTTCGCGATCAACACGATGGCATTGTTCCATCTCGCCAGGCTGACGGCGCCGGCGATGATCGAGGCGGGCGAAGGCGCTCTGATCGTTACCGGAAACACCTCGGCACAGCGCGGGCGCGCCGGATTCGCCGGCTTTGCCCCCACCAAGGCCGCGCAGCGGATCCTCGCGGAATCACTGGCGCGTGACCTCGGGCCCAAGGGCGTCCATGTCGCCTACCTCGTGATCGATGCGGTGATCGACGTGCCCTGGCAACGCGAGCGATTGCCCGAGGCCGCGGACGACTTCTTCATTTCCCCGGCGTCGATCGCCGGCGAGGTCTTCCATCTCGCGCATCAGCCGCGCGATGCCTGGTCGTTCCTCGCCGAGGTCCGACCCTTTCATGAGACATGGTGAACGTGATGGCTGTTGACAGCGACAAAGGGAAAACACCCGACCAGGGACAGGCGCCCGGCGCCAGCGATGCGCCCGACGGGCTCCAGCAATTGCAGGCGATGCTCGCGGGCAAGCTGAGGGCGCCGATGGCCGAGAAGCTCGGATTCGACCTGGTCGAACTCGAGCGCGGCCGGGTGGTGTTCGAAGGAAAGCCCGATCGCAGCGTCTACAACCCGCTGGGATCGGTACACGGCGGCTATGCCTCGACGCTGCTCGACAGTGCCTGCGGCATCGCGGTGCACTCGACGCTCGGTCCCAATCGGGGGCATACCAGCCTGGATCTCAAGGTCTCGTTCGTTCGCGGGCTCAACGAGCAGAGCGGCACGGTCCGGGCGACCGGCACGGTCATCTCGGTCGGTCGACGCGTGGCATTCGCGGAAGCCGCCCTGCATGACGCCCAGGGAAGGCTGTGCGCGACAGCGACCTCGACCTTGCTCGTGTTCGACGCCGAATCACCATTGCCGTCGCCGCCCGGATGACACCGATCGGTCTGCGCGTGTGCGCTGGCCCGGCTGGCGCCGGCGGGTTGCTACAATCGGCGCCACGCCTCCGTAGCTCAGTGGATAGAGCATCTCCCTCCTAAGGAGAGGGTCGTAGGTTCGATTCCTGCCGGGGGCGCCAACTGCGCCGGGTCACTGCTTGCACACTTTCCCCTCCCGGGCGACAGTTCGCCGATGAATCTCCTGATCGTCTGGTGGTCACTGACCGGCGGCAGCGAGCAGCTCGCCAATGCCGCCTTCGAAGGCGCGCTCGAGCAGGTGGAGCGCGATGAAGCCCTGATCCTGCGCGCCGATCGCGCAGGGCCCGAGGAACTTCTCGCGGCGCGCGCGGTGCTCTTCGTCTGTCCCGAGAACCTCGCGACCATGGCGGGGATGATGAAGGACTTCTTCGACCGTTGTTACTACCCGGCGCTCGGGCGCATCGACGGCCGGCCCTATGCGACGATCATCTGCGCGGGCTCCGACGGCGAGGGCGCGACGCGGCAGATCGATCGCATCGCCCTGGGCTGGCGGATGCGTCGGGTAGCCGAGCCGGTCATCGTCTGCACCGATGCCCAGACGCCGGAGGAAATCCTCGCGCCCAAGCATATCGGCGAGACCGATCTCGCCGGCGCCCGCGAACTCGGCGCTTCGCTCGCGGCCGGCGCCTCGATGGGGCTCTGGTAGGGGCCGGGCAAGAGGGGAAAAAGCGGGACGCAGGCCAGTCGGCCGGGATGCCATCGGTCGCTGATGCTTGTAGAGTTCGCACTGTGCAGCGTCTGCTGGCTACGCAGTCGAGGGCAGCATGGGTAAGACCGCACTCGTGACCGGCGCCAATGGCCACCTCGGAAACAACCTTGTGAGGGCCCTGCTCGAACGCGGCTACAAGGTGCGCGCCTCGGTACGGGACGCTTCCGATCCTGCGAAGTCGAAGCTGTTGCCGGTCCCGGACATCGAACTGCTCAGCCTGGATGTGCGCGACGCGAAGCGCTTCGCGGAAGCCGCCGGTGGCGTCGACTTCCTGTTCCACGTGGCCGCCACGTACCGATACTTCACCGGCAGCCGCGTCGCCGACGAGGAGATGATCCGCGACAGCGTCGACGGAGCAGCCGCGGCGCTTCACGCCGCGGCTGCGAGCAGGGTCGGGCGTGTGGTGCTGACCTCATCGGTGGTGACCTTGCCCCTGGCGGGTCCCGGCGACCCTCCGAAGACGGAAGACGATTGGCGCACCGACCTGCGCATGCCTTACTTCAGGGCCAAGGTCGAGGCCGAGCGGGAGGCCTGGCGGATTGCCGCGGCCGAGGGTGTCGACCTCGTGACGGTACTGCCCGGAGCGATCATCGGGCCGGGGTTCACCCGGACCACGCCGAGCACCGATGCCATCCTCGGCATCATGCTCGGCGGGATGAAGATGGGCGCGCCCGACAGCAACATGCCCGTGGTCGACATCCGGGATGTCGTATCGGGACACATCCTCGCGGCCGAATCGGGCAAGGCGGGCCGCTTTGCCATCATCAACGACGAGCAGCCGAGCTTCCTGGAGCTAGCGCGAATCATGCACGCGATCGACCCGGAGATCCCGCTCAGTCGCCGCAAGCTGCCCGATTTCCTGCTGCGGTTCGGTCCGTTCTTCGAGTGGCTCAACCACAGGACGCTCGGTACGCCACGCTTGGTCACCAGCGAGTTCATCGCTTCGATGAGCGGCAAGCGGTGGGCAGTGTCGAACGAGCGGGCCAGGCGCGAGTTGGGATGGAGGCCGGAGATCCCCCTCGACAGGAGCCTGGCAGACACCATCGCGGTGCTCCGGAAACTGCAGGACTCGCGATCGTAAGGGGCCGATCCCGGGAAGCGTGCTGCCGCTCAGATCCGTCGGTAGTCGACGATCTCGAAACCGACGCCGATCGAGGAAGTCCGCGATTCCCTCGTGACGGCCCGCCATTGCCGGGGATCGGGCGCATCGAGGTGGACGTCTCCGTCCGGCTCGAGGTCGACTTCGGTCATCAGGATGCGATCCGCCAGGGGCAGGGCCGCCACATAGATCTGGGCGCCGCCGACCACGAAGACTTCATCGCGCGAGATGCCGGGATGCTCGGGCGATCCCGCCGCCGCCATGGCGATCGCCTCGGTCACCGAGTCCGCCCGCTCGCAGCCCGGCGCCGACCAGTCGCGATTGCGGCTCACCACCAGGCTGCGGCGACCCGGCAGTGGCCGGCCGATGGAATCCCAGGTGAGCCGCCCCATGATGAGCGCATGGCCCGTGGTGGTCCGCTTGAAATGCTGGAGCTCTTCCGGGATGTGCCAGGGCAGGGCATTGCCGTGGCCGATGACGCCGTTGCGTGCCCGGGCTATCAGCAGGGTGACGCGTGGCGTGGACATGGCGATGCTGCCTTCAGACCGCGACCGGCGCCTTGATCAGCGGATGCGGATCGTAGCCTTCGAAATCGAAGTCGTCGAAGCGATAGTCGAAGATCGATTCGGGCCGTCGCCTGATCACGAGCTTCGGCAGGGGACGCGGCTCGCGGGCGAGCTGCTGGCGCGCCTGCTCGAGGTGATTCAGGTAGAGATGGCAGTCGCCGCCGGTCCAGATGAAGTCGCCCGGTTCGAGCCCCGCCTGTTGCGCAACCATTTCGGTGAGCAGGGCGTACGAGGCGATATTGAAGGGCACACCCAGGAAGATGTCGGCGCTGCGCTGGTATAGCTGGCAGGACAGGCGCCCGCCGGCGACATGGAACTGGAAGAACGCATGGCAGGGAGCCAGCGCCATCTTCGGCAGGTCGGCGACGTTCCAGGCCGAGATCACCAGGCGGCGGCTGTCCGGATCGGTGCGCAGCCGTGCCATCAGGTCCGTGATCTGGTCGATGTGCCCGCCGTCGGGCGTGGGCCAGGAGCGCCACTGGTGGCCATAGACTGGTCCGAGCTCGCCGTGTTCGTCGGCCCATTCGTCCCAGATCGTGACGCCGTGCTCGCGCAGGTAGCCGACGTTCGTCGAGCCCTGCAGGAACCAGAGCAGTTCGTGCACGATCGACTTCAGGTGCAGCTTCTTGGTCGTGAGCAGCGGGAAGCCGTCGGCGAGCGGGATGCGCATCTGCCAGCCGAAGACCGACAGGGTTCCTGTGCCGGTACGGTCGTTCTTGCGTTCACCGTGTTCCAGCACGTGACGCATGAGCTCAAGATAGGCGCGCATCGATGGATTCTAGCAGCGGGAGCCGGCCGGCCGAGTCTGGCAGCCTCGCCCCTGCCCGCCGGCGGGCGCGGCGAGCTCAGCCGTCGTTCCCGGCCGGCGTCCCCGGGTTGTTGTCCTGCGCCGGAGGGGCCGGGCGGCGCACCACCGGCCTGGGGGCGTCCTGTTCCCGGACGGCGGCCGCGGCACCCGAAGGCGGCAGCGGGCGCGCCGGTGGCATGGGACGGGAGTCGGCGGCGCCCGGGGCTCCGGGGGCCGGGCCGCTGCTCAGGATGGCCACGTCGGACTGCGCCGGCGCATCGATGCGGATCTCCTCGGCGCCACGCTGGATCACGACTTCGGTGGCCGAAACCGATTTCAGGCGATGGGTGTCGTCGATCTGCATGCCGACGCCGAAGACTTCGGCGGCGCCCCCGTCGACGGCGATGATGGCGGCGCCCCGCTGCGTATCGGCGATCACGCCGAGTACCTTGAAGTTCGAGGCAACGGCCTGGACGACCGGGCCTTCGCCCGCCCCGGCACGACCGAAGAGGGTCTGGGCCGGGCCCAGCGAGGCGATGGTCTCGGCGGCCGCGAGCGAGCCCGATGGGGCGATGCGCACGGGTGGCTCGAGCAGGCGCAGCATCCAGTACGCGATGACGGCGCACAGCAGTGCGAACAACAGGACTGACACGAGCCGCGGTGCCCGGCGGGCTCCGCCGGCCGACGGAAACAGGCGCATGAACGGCCGATTGCGGGTCGGGGGCGCTGCTATCATAACCGGGTCTTGGAATTGCGTCCCCGGGAAGTTTTATGCAGCGCAGCATGCGCCTTCAACGCGGATTCACGCTGATCGAGATCATGGTCGTGATCGTGATCCTCGGTGTGCTGGCGACCCTGATCGTTCCTCGTGTCATGGACAAGCCCGACCAGGCACGGGTAACGGCCGCCAGGTACGACATCGGCAACATTCTCCAGGCGCTGGACCAGTACCGGCTCGACAACAACCGGTACCCGACGACCGAGCAGGGTCTTGCCGCGCTGGCCCAGCGACCCACGGTCGAGCCGACCCCGAACAACTGGAAGCAGTACCTCAGTTCGCCGCCCCGCGACCCCTGGGGCAATCCGTACCAGTACATGCATCCGGGCATCAACGGGGATATCGATGTCTTCAGCTTCGGCGCCGACGGCAAGACCGGTGGCGAGGGCAACGATGCCGACATCGGATCCTGGCAACTGAATCGGTGATGCGCGTGCGCCGGCGTGCCGCTGGCTTCACGCTCATCGAACTGATGGTCGCGATCCTGATCGCGGGCATCCTCATGACGGTGGTCGGCCTGTCGGTGCGCAGCGCCGACCGGTCCCTGCAGTTCGAAGCCGACCGTGTCGGCCAGCTGCTCGCACTGGCGCGCGAGGAGGCCCAGGTGCGCGGTGCGCGCATCCGCTTCGAGGCCGACGCCAGCGAATATCGCTTCCTGATCCGCCGCCAGGGTAAATGGGTCCCGATCCTCGACGATCGCGACCTGCGCACCCGCGAATGGGCCGGCCCGACGACCCTGAGCCTGGAGCGCGGCGACGGCCGACGCGTGATCGAGTTCGGTCGCGACGCGGTCGATTCGCCCTTCGTCCTGGTGCTGGCCCGCGACGGGCGCGAACACCGCATCCTCGCCAATGGGCTCGGCCACTTCGAGGTGCGCTAGGCATGTATGCGCGTCGCCGCCGCGGCTTTACCCTGATCGAAGTGCTCGTCGCGTTGACGATCACCGCGATCGCGCTGATGGCCGCGCTGCGGGCGACGGCGGTATTGCGCAACAGCAGCAATGACCTGCGCGCCCGCACCGTCGCCCAGTGGAGCGCCGAGAACCGCCTCGGCGAGATCCGCATCGCCGGCCTGTTCCCTACCCTGGGTGTGCGCCGCTTCGACTGTTCGCAGGGTTACGTGGTCCTGCAATGCGTCGAGGATGTGAAGGCCACCCAGAGCCCCTTCTTCCGGCAGGTCGAACTGAGCGTGCTCGACCAGAACGGCCATCGGCTCACCCACCTCGTGGGATTCGCGGTGCGGGGCCTGTGATGCCGCTCCGTCGGAAAGTCGCCGGATTCACCCTGCTCGAACTGCTGGTCGCCGTCGCCCTGATGGCGATCCTGGCGGTATTGTCCTGGCGCGGGCTCGATTCCGTACTGACGAGCCGGGAGCACATCACCCGCCATACCGACGAGACACGCGCGATCTCGGTGCTGTTCTCGCAGCTCGACGAGGACCTGCGGCGTTCATGGCCGCTACGGCACCTGGATGCGCTTGGCCGGCGTCCGGTGGCCTTCGTGCGCGACGATGTCGATGGCCCCGTGCGCATCGACCTGCTGCGCGAGGCGCCGGTCGATTCGCCGGTCCGCTTCGAGCGGATCGTCTACCGCATGCGCGACGGCCTGATCGAACGCGGCTTCGGGCCCTGGCGGCCGGGCGCCGAGGAGGAAACGCCGCTGCAGGTCTGGCAGCCGCTGCTCGCCGATGTCGATGCCATCACCTGGCGCGCCTGGCTGGCCGGTCGCAACGACTGGCAGGATGCCGGCGCCCTGGTAATGTTGCCGCCGCCCACGGGGGTCGCCAGCGCTGACCGCCAGTTCGATCCCGCCGGGGTCGAATTCACCCTGTTGCGTCGCGGGGAGCGCCTGCGCCGCGTCTTCGCGTTGCGGGACTGAACATGGAACCGTCGAGGAAATGGGGTCAGACACCTTTTCCGCCTCGGAAAAGGTGTCTGACCCCATTTCCGTCCGCGGCCCGCGAGC
>JBAYRO010000052.1:0-19904 GCA_041676645.1 Burkholderiaceae bacterium
CCTGCGCGGCTCGAGCGAGATCGGCCTGTACTGCATCTCCAAGGCGGCCGACATGCAGCTCGCCCGCAACCTGTGCGGCGAATGGGGCCCCGAGAACATCCGGGTCAACTGCATCGCCCCGGGCCTCATCAAGACCGATTTCGCCCGCGCGCTCTACGAGGACCCGAAGCGGCGTGCCGCCGCCGAAGCCGCCTATCCGCTGCGCCGGCTCGGCGAGCCCGAGGACATCGCCGGCGTGGCCGTCATGCTTGCCGGTCCGGCCGGAGCCTTTGTTTCGGGCCAGACCATCGTGGTCGACGGTGGCGTGATCGCCGCCGGCCGTTGACAACCCAGCGGATCGAAGTCCAGGAGGACACCATGGCAGAAGCATTCATCGTCGCCGCCGCCCGCACCGCCGGTGGCAGGAAGGGTGGCCGGCTCGCGGGCTGGCACCCGGCCGATCTCGCAGCCCAGGTGCTCGACGCACTGGTCGAGCGCAGCGGCGCCGATCCGGCGCTGATCGAGGACGTGATCCTGGGTTGCGTCGGCCAGGCCGGCGAGCAGTCCACCAACATCGCCCGCAACGCGGTGCTGGCCTCGAAGCTGCCTGAATCCGTGCCGGGGACCTCGGTCGACCGCCAGTGCGGCTCCTCGCAGCAGGCGCTGCATTTCGCCGCGCAGGCGGTGATGTCCGGCACCCAGGACATCGTCATCGCCGCCGGCGTCGAGAGCATGACCCGCGTTCCGATGGGCCTGCCCGGCACCCTCGCGGCCAAGAACGGCTTCGGTACCTACATGAGCCCGGCGATCCAGGCGAGCTATCCCGGGCCGGCCTTCAGCCAGTTCACCGGCGCCGAGATGATGGCGAAGAAATACGAGCTCGAGAAGGCCGCGCTCGACGCCTTCGCGCTGCGCAGCCACCAGCTGGCGCGCAAGGCGACCGAGGCCCATGCCTTCGACGACGAGATCGTGCCGGTCGCGGTCAAGCTGGCCGATGGCACGCCGACCGACGAGATGCACACGGTCGACGAGGGGATCCGCTTCGACGCCACCCTCGAGGGCATCGCCGGGGTCAAGCTGATCGCCGAGGGCGGGCGCCTGACGGCGGCGACCGCCAGCCAGATCTGCGACGGCGCCGCCGGCGTGATGGTGGTGAGCGAGCGCGGCCTCAAGCAGCTCGGGCTCGAGCCGCTGGCGCGCGTCCACCACATGAGTGTGCTGGGGCACGATCCGGTCATCATGCTCGAGGCGCCGATTCCCGCCACCGAGCGCGCGCTGGCCAAGGCCGGCATGAAGATCGACGACATCGACCTGTTCGAAGTCAACGAGGCCTTCGCGTCGGTGCCGCTCGCCTGGTTGAAGAGCCTCGGCGCCGACGTCGAGCGACTCAACGTCAACGGTGGCGCGATCGCGCTGGGCCATCCGCTGGGCGGCTCGGGCGCCAAGCTCATGACGACGCTGGTGCACGCTTTGCGCCGCCGCGGCAAGCGCTACGGCCTGCAGACCATGTGCGAAGGCGGCGGCATGGCCAACGTCACCATCGTCGAGCGTCTCTAATCCGAATCCGCGCATTTTCCGGAAAGGGAGGTCTGAAGAATGGCCAATGTCGTCCCGATGCCCGACCCGGCGATGGCCGAGGTCAATGGAACCCGGGATCGTTTCCCGATCCGGCGTGTCTACTGCGTGGGCCGCAACTACGCGGCCCACGCTCGCGAGATGGGATTCGATCCCGATCGCGATCCGCCGTTCTTCTTCTGCAAGCCGGCCGATGCCGTGGTGTCGGTGCCCGAGGGCAGCACCGCTTCCATCCCGTATCCCCCCAGGACGAGCAACTACCACCATGAGGTCGAACTCGTCGTCGCGATCGGGCGCGAGGGTGCGAACATCCCGGTGGACTCGGCCGCCGGCCATGTCTGGGGTTATGCGGTCGGGCTCGACATGACCCGGCGCGACCTGCAGCTGGCGATGCGCGACAAGGGACGACCCTGGGAACTCGGCAAGGCCTTCGATGCTTCGGCGCCGATGGGTTCGCTGGTGGCGGCGAGCGAAGTCCCCGGCATCGACACCGCCGGCATCTGGCTGGAGGTCGACGGCGAGCGTCGCCAGGCCAGCTCGATCGCGCACCTGATCTGGTCGATCCCCGAGACCATCGCCTATCTGTCGGAGTACTTCCAGCTCATGCCGGGCGATCTCATCTTCACCGGCACCCCCGAAGGCGTCGGCCCGGTCGAGCCGGGTGCGATGCTGCACGCCCATGTCGACGGGCTTCCCGAACTGAAGATCCGGATCGTCTGAAGATGAGCACCGAAGAATTCATGCAGGCCCCGGCCGATCGGCCGCATTTCCGCTGGTGGCCGGCGCGGGTGCCCCACGGCATTCCGCCGGCCGAGACCACGCTCTGGGACAACCTCGAGATCACCGCGCGGCGCTACCCCGATCGCGATGCCTACGTGTTCCTCGGTGCGCGCATTACCTGGGCCGGCGTGCGCGACAAGGCCGAGGCGCTGGCCGGCTGGCTGGTCGAGGTTGCCGGCGTCGCACCGGGCGACCGGGTGCTGCTCTGCATGCAGAACTCGCCCCAGCATGTCATCGCCTTCTACGCCATCCTGCGCGCGCGCGCCGTGGTCGTGCCGGTCAATCCCATGACCCGGGCCGACGAACTGCCGCACTACATCGAGGATCCGCAGGCGCGGGTCGCCATCGTCGCCGCCGACCTCCTGCCCGAGTTCGAGAAGGCCCAGGCGGGGCTGCCCGACGATGCCCGGCTGGCGACGGTGCTGGTGGCGCGTTATCTCGATCATGCCGATCCGGCGTCGCTGGCGCCCGACGAGCAGCCACCGGCGGCCTGGCGGCCCTGGCTCGAAGCCGATCCGGTCATGCCCGAATGGGGGCGGCGCTGGGTGGAGGCGCTCGACGCCGGATACCGGGCGCCCGTCCATGCGGGCGATCCGGACGAGCTGGTGGCGCTGTGCTACACATCGGGCACGACAGGCAAGCCGAAGGGCTGCATGCATTCGCACCGGACCATCGGGCACAACGTCGTGGCCAGCGCACTGTGGGCCAACATCAGCGCCGCCGACGTCACGCTCGGCGTGGTGCCGATGTTCCATATCACGGGCATGCTGTTCGGCCTGCACGTGCCCGCCTACCTGGGCTGCACGGTCGTGCTGATGCCGCGCTGGGATCGCGAGCTCGCGGGCCTGCTCATCTCGCGGCACCGGGTCACCGCCTGGACCAATATTCCGACGATGATCATCGACCTGCTGGCGAGCCCGAACTTCGAGCGCTTCGATCTCTCCAGCCTGGGCTCGATCAGCGGCGGCGGGGCAGCCATGCCGGCGGCGATCGCCGAGCGCCTCAAGGCGCAGTACGGGCTCGACTACGCGGAAGGCTATGGCCTCACCGAGACGGCGGCCCCCTCGCATTCCAATCCCCCCGATGCGCCCAAGCTGCAGTGCTTGGGTATTCCCTACATCGGGGTCGATGCCCGGGTGATCGATCCCGAAACCCGGGTCGAGGTTCCGGTCGGCGAACAGGGCGAGATCATCGTGCGCGGCCCGCAGGTCTTCATCGGCTACTGGCGTCGGCCCGAGGACACCGAGGCGGCCTTCGTCGAGTTCGAGGGGCGGCGCTACCTGCGTACCGGCGATCTCGGCCGGGTCGACGAGGACGGCTACTTCTACATCACCGATCGCCTCAAGCGGATGATCAACGCTTCCGGCTTCAAGGTCTGGCCCGCCGAGGTCGAGGCGATGTTCTACAAGCATCCCGATGTCCAGGAGGCCTGTGTCATCGCCACCCGCGACGCCTATCGGGGCGAAGCCGCCAAGCTTGTCGTGGTGCTGCGCCCGCAGTCGGTGGGCCGGGTAGACCCCGATGCCCTCATTGCCTGGGCGCGGGAGCACATGGCGGCCTACAAGGTGCCGCGCGAGGTCGAGTTCGTCGATGTGCTGCCGAAGTCGGGCTCGGGCAAGGTGCTCTGGCGTGTCCTGCAGGCGCGGGAACAGGAACGCCGGCAGGGCGCGGCGTAGGGGCCCGGGGCGAGGCCCCCGGGGCCGGCTGCTATCGGGCCGGGGGCTCTTCCTGCGTGAGCGGCGTGAGGCAATCCCACTTCGCCAGCATCGCGTCGACATCGGCACGCGCGGGCGAGGCGCGATGGCGATCGCGCAGCCGGGCAAGCGAGCGGGCGTGATACTTCTGCGGCGCCTGGGTCCATGATCCATCCGCGAGCGCGACGCTGAACTCCTCCTGGCCGGCCGCCAGCGCCGCCGCATTGGCGATCGACCACGGCAGGAAGCGGGCGGCGACCTCGGCGTGCAGCAGGGGGCCGAGCGTCGGTTCGAGACTCGCCCAGTCCTCGAACGGACCGTCGGCGCGAGGCCATTCCATCCGTGCGATCCAGTCGAGCACCCCGGGTGTGCGGTTCGCGACGATGCCGTAGCCGGTGGGATCGGTGAAGGCGGTTCGCACCTGGGCCCAGATCGCGAAGTCGGCGAAGGCGGGACGAGCGCCGAACAGATAGGGCCGGGTGGCCAGGTGGGTTTCGAGCAGGCGCAGCGCATCGAGGAACGAGGCCTCGATGATGGGCGCCGTGCCGGCGTTGGAGCCGACGAAGCCGACCCGCCCGACCATGCGTTCGCGCACCTGTGCGGCGATTGCGAGGTGGCGCGCCTCGTCGGCATCGGGCTCGAGGGTGCGCGCGATCCGGCTCGCGCCCGCAAGCTGGTCGGCTTCGCGGGCCCAGCGCAGGTGGAACATCCACTTGTTGCCCCACTCGTCGCCGTATTCCTCGAGCAGCGCCGACGCGAAGGCCGCTACCGGATCCTCGGGATGGATCGAAGGCGTCGGATGGCGTGCCTCGACGGCCTCGATGATCGGGGTGCTGTCCTGCATCGCGACACCGTCGGGATCGACCACCAGCGGGATGAGCGGTAGCTTCGCCAGGGCGTTGAACTCCGCCATGCGCTCGCCGCTGCGCACGAGCCAGCGGTGCGGCACGCCCTTGTAGCGGAAGTACGCCCGTACCTTGATCGAATACGGCGACATCTCGGCGCCGTAGATGAGCCAGGGCGCGCTCATGGGGCGCTCGGGGGGAGGCGCTGCAGGTCGGTGACCGCGAGCCACAGGCCGCCTTCGGCGACGACCGCCGCGCCGAGTCGTTCGGCGCAGCGCATGGCACCGCCGGTGCTGGCCTCGAGGTCGTCGCGCCAGCGCAGGATGTCGAGCGTGTGGTGGTGCAGGCCGTACTCGATGGTGAAGCCGATCGCGCCGTGGACCTGGTGGCAGTTCTCGTGGGTGGAGCGGATCGCATCGCAGACCACGAGCGTCGCCGCGTCGATCGCGGCGGTGCTGCGGTCGGAGTCGATGCCTTCCTCGATCACGCACGCGAGCGCGAAGTTCGTCGCGCTGGCCGCCGCAGCGATCAGCTCGGCCGTGATCGCCAGCGAATGCTGGATTGCCTGGAAGCGGGCCAGCGCCTGGCCGAACTGCTTGCGATCCCCGACGTAGCGGATGCTCATGTCGAGCGCCGCCTGCATCGCCCCGCCGGCCTGGATGCAGCGCGAAAGAGCCATGGCGCGCCGCCGGCGGCCGTCGCTCGCATTGGCCGAGGCCGCATCGTCGGGTTCGCCCACCAGCGCATTGGCCAGCAACTCGTCCGCCATGTCGACCGGGGCGCCGTGGCGCCCCTGCGCCCGCAGGATCGCGGCGGCCGCCGGCCAGTCGTCGCCGGCATCGAGGCCGCCGAGGGCTTCGCAGAAGCCGGCTTCGGCGACCGCGGTGCGCAGCGATTCGTCGGGCTCGCCACGATCGGCGGCAAGACGGGCCTGCGGTCCGAGATCGCCGAACAGGCGGTTGGCGGCATCGTCGACCATCGGGTCGTACAGGGTCAGCGGGCTCGCCGGGTTGGTCGTGTTCATCTCGTGGTCTCCATCAGCGCAGGCCGAGCCCGCGCGCCACCAGTCCGCGCAGGATCTCGCGGGTGCCGCCGCGCAGCATCCAGGACGGTGAATAGATCGTGCATTCGGCAAGCGCCTCGTCGAACTCCGTGTCGATCGCGGGCAGCACCGGCTGCAGGTTGCGGGCGACCTCGATCAGCTCGCGCTCGTAGGCGTTGCCGAGGTCCTTGATCAGCGCCGCCTCGAGATTGGGCATCTCGCCGTTGGCGAGCATCGCCGCCACCGCGAGGGACATGCCGCGCAGCGCGCTCAGGCGCGCCGCAAGCCGGCCGATCGCCTCGAGCACCCGCGGTTCGGGCGTCTTGCCGGCGGCGGCGACCAGCGCTTCCGCCAGCCTGATGCTGCTCAGGTAGCGCTCCGGTCCGCTGCGCTCGTAGGCGAGCTCGCTCGTCACCTGCGTCCAGCCGTTGCCGGGCGCGCCGACGACCGCGTCGTCGGGCACGAAGGCATCGTCGAAGGTCAGCTCGTTGAACTCGTGGGTGCCCGCCATGTTGATGATCGGCCGGATCGTGAGGCCTTCGGTGTTCTTCAGGTCGACGACGAACTGGGTCAGGCCGGCATGGCGGGATTCCTCGCGCTCGCCCGTGCGTACCAGGGTGATCGCATAGTGGTTGCTGTGGGCGAAGGTGGTCCAGACCTTGCGGCCGGTGACGAGCCAGCCGCCGTCGACCTTGACGCCACGGGTGCGCACTGACGCCAGGTCCGAGCCGGAGTCCGGTTCGCTCATTCCGATCGAGAAGAAGCTCTCGCCGGTGGCGATGGCCGGCAGGTACTTGCGACGCTGCTCCTCGGTGCCGAAGCGCAGCAGCAGCGGCCCGCTCTGGCGATCGGCGATCCAGTGCGCCGCCACCGGCGCATTGGCCGCGAGCAGCTCCTCGGTGACGACCAGGCGCTCGAGCATGCTGCGCTCGCCCCCGCCATAGGCCTTGGGCCAGGTCATGCCGATCCAGCCGCGTTCGCCGAGGCGTCGCGAGAAGGCCGGATCGTAGTGGATCGCGAAATCGCCCTGGCGCCGCCAGCGGTCCTCGGCCCGCTCGCGGGCGATGAACTCGCGAACCTCTTCGCGCAGCTCCTCGGCGCCGGCGGGCGGCCGGAAGTAAGGAAAGTTGAAACTCATGCGGACTGTCTCCTGCCTGTCGTGGGGCCCCGGATCGCCGACGGCTCGGGTCTCTGCGCATTCTAAGGGAGGGAAATGGGGTCAGACTCCATTTCAGATGAAATGGAGTCTGACCCCATTTCCCTTTTTCCCTTTCCCGTTTCCGGCAGGCGCCGGAATTGCTGACGATTATCAAGACGCGGGAGAATCGGCGGCGGCACAATGGGGCAGGCCAGCATGATCGGCACAGCCCGAGGATGCGGAACCGTCAATCGACCAGGAGGATGTCCATGTTCAAGAAGATTCTCGTTCCCACGGACGGCTCGGAGCTGTCCAGCAAGGCAGTGACGGGTGCCATCGCGCTGGCGAAGCTGCATGGCGCCGAGCTGGTCGCCATGAACGTGCAGCCTCCGTTCCGGGTGCCGCCGATCGCCGAGATGCCCTCGGCGCAGTTCTTCTCGGAAGACAAGTACGAGGAAACCATCCGGGCCTACGCCGCCGAGATCCTCGGCGAAGTGGAAACCCAGGCGAAGGCCGCGGGCGTGGCCTGCGATATCGCCACCGCCGTCTACGACCAGCCCTGGCAGGCGATCATCGACATGGCCGAGCGCAAGGGTTGCGACCTGATCTTCATGTCCTCGCACGGCCGCCGCGGCGTCGCCGGCCTGTTGCTGGGCAGCGAGACCCAGAAGGTCCTGACCCACTGCAAGGTCCCGGTCCTGGTCTATCGCTAGGCCGTTTCACTTCAGGGGGCGAGCCGGTCGCGATTCCAGCGGCCGGTTTCGTCGCGGCGGTAGCGGATCCGGTCGTGCAGCCGCGAGGTGCGGCCCTGCCAGAACTCGAAGCGGTCGGGGACCAGCCGGTAGCCGCCCCAGTGTGGCGGTCGGGGCGGGCTGACCCCGAATTTCAGTCCGAACTCCGCGGCGCGGGCGACCAGCACCGCGCGCGATGAAATCGGCTCGCTCTGCTCGGAGGCCCAGGCGCCGATCCGGGCGGCCAGCGGACGGCTCGCGTAATAGGCGTCGGCCGCCGCCCCTTCGGCTTTCTCGACCTTGCCCTCGATGCGCAGCACCCGCTCGAGGGCGACCCAGTGGAACTGGATCGCGGCATGCGGATTGCCGGCGAGTTCGCGCCCCTTGCGGCTCAGGTAGTTGGTGTACCAGACCAGCCCATGCTCGTCGGCATCCTTGAGCAGCACGACCCGGGTCGAAGGCCTGCCGTCGGGCCCCACGGTGGCCAGCGTCATCGCGGTCGGCTCCGGGACGAGGTCGCGCCGGCCGACGGCCTCGTCGAGCCAGGCGCGGAACAGCGGCCAGGGCGAATCCCCGAGTTCGGCTTCGTCGAGCGCGCCGGCCTCGTATTCCTTGCGCATCCGGGACAGGTCGGCGCTCATGGCTTGCGACCCAGGTAGGACTTGTGGACCTCGCATGCCGGCGACCTGGCGCAGGCCTGCATCATGCGATCGACGGCGACGCGCACCGCCTGCTCGAGCGCGCGACGCTCGTCGGCCTCGGTGATCCCGGGTCTGTCGAGGGGCACGCTCGCCGAATAGCGCATCAGCGGCATCAGGGTCAGCTCGATGCCCTGGTGCACCACCCGCTCGCTGACGCCGGTGACCGCGTAGGCGGCGGCCCGGTCTTCGCCGTAGCGATGCACGCTGCCGAAGATCACCAGCCGGTGGCTGGCCGCCGGGACGGCGCGCGAGAAGGCCGGGGTGAGCGCATCGCCGACGGCGCGACGACAGTCGGTCGGCGCATAGCAGTCGATGATCATGGGCTGGGCGAGCGCGACGGGCGCGGCGAGGAGGCCGGCCAGCCACGCGATGCCGATCGCAACGAAGCGCATCGGTCGGCTCCTTCGGGTTGGGATCCTGTCAGCGGCTAGTCTAGCGCGATCGACCTGGCGCGATGTCGCATCAGTGGCGCCCGGCCGTCCGAAGCCACTGATAGCCCCCTGGGGTGGGGTCGAGCCGGGAATTCGCGAAGCACTGCTTCGCGCCGGCGAGACCGGCCGCGCCTGTGAGCGCGGCCGAAGCGAGCGACAGCGAGCGTGGGGGCCGTTTTACTTCAGGCGAGCTTCGAATAGGTGCCGGCCGCGGGCGCCTGCTGCAGGTAGCGGTCGAACTGCATCGCCACCGCGCGCACCAGCAGCCGGCCGCGCGGCATCACCTGGATGCCCTCGGGCCCGATCCGGATCGCGCCGGCCCGGTCCATCGGGGCCAGCCGTTCGAGCGCGTCGTCCAGGTAGCCTTCGGCCACGCCATGGCGCCGTTCGAGGGCGCGCACGTCGAGGCGGAAATCGCACATCAGCGCCTGGATCGCCTCGCGCCGGATGCGGTCGTCGGCATCGAGCCGGATGCCGCGCACGGTGGGCAGTTCGCCTTCGGCGAGCCGCGCGTACCAGGCCGGCAGGCCCTTGTCGTTCTGCGCATAGACGTCGCCCACCGAGGCGATCGCCGAGACGCCGAAGGCGAGCAGGTCGCCGGCATCGTGGGCCGCATAGCCCTGGAAGTTGCGATGCAGGCGGCCTTCGCGCTGGGCGATCGCGAGTTCGTCGTCGTGGCGCGCGAAATGGTCGAGGCCGAGGTAGACATAGCCGGCTTCGCGAAAGCGCGCCACCGCGCGCGCGAAGAGTTCGGCGCGGGTCTCGGCGTCGGGCAGGTCTTCCTCGTGGATGCGGCGCTGTGGCTTGAACAGTTGTGGCAGGTGGGCGTAGTGGTAGAGCGCGACCCGGTCGGGCGCCGCCGCGAGCACCCGCTCGATCGTGCGCTCGAAGCCCTCGATCCGCTGCTTGGGCAGGCCGTAGATGAGATCGACGTTCATCGAGCGAAAACCATGCTCGCGAACCGCCTGCATCAGCGCGAGGGTTTCCTCGTAGGGCTGGATCCGGTTGACCGCGCGCTGCACTTCCTCGTCGAAATCCTGGATGCCCAGGCTCACGCGATTGAAGCCGATGTCGCGCAGCAGGCGCAGGCGCTCCCGGTCGACCGTGCGCGGATCGACTTCGATCGAGTACTCCCCGTCGGCGGCGCGGTCGAAGTGGCGGTCGATGAAGCCGAACAGGCGCGCCAGTTCCTCGTCGAGCATGAAGGTCGGGGTTCCCCCGCCGAAATGCAGGTGGGAGATTCCCTGGCGCGGGCCCAGCAGGCCGGCGACCAGTCGCAGCTCGGTGTCGAGGGCCTCGAGATACTGCGCGGAGGATTCCTGGTGGCGCGAGCCGATCTTGTTGCATGCGCAGTAGTAGCAGATACGGCGGCAGAAGGGGATATGGAAGTACAGCCCCAGCGCACTGTCCCTGCGTGCCCCGCGTTCGATGATCGCCTCGCGGTAGTCGGCCGGCCCGAAGCCGGCATGGAAGCGGTCCGCGCTGGGATAGGAGGTGTAGCGTGGCGCCCGCCCGCCGAAGCGTTCGATCAGGTCCGGGTCGATCTCGATCTCGCCGGCGCCGAAGGCGGCGTCCGTCGATCCGGCGGCGCCGGTCATCGCCGGCGTATCGCCGACTGGCCCGGCCTCGGGTCCGGTCGTCGTGGCGTGGCTGTGGGAGCCCCTTGCTGCATGGGATACTTCGTTGTTCATGGCGTCGGAATCCGCAGTTGGACTGCGAGGCGCGGCGCACGGGCAGGGTGCTGCGCGCATGGGCGCCTCGATTCAGTATAGGCCAGGACCGGATCCACGGATGTTGAGCGGTATCAAGCCCGGTTGCCGGGCAAGGGGCGTCGGCCGATGGGGCCCGTGCCTCGCCTTCCTGCTGCTGGCATGGCTTGCCTTGCCCCCGGCGTTCGCCGGCGGGACCGACGATCCCGAAGCCGCCAGGCGGTCCGTCGAACTCGTCGCGGCCTCCGGCAAGCAGCCGGTCGAGTCCGCCGCGTCGCCGGTCGGGATCCCGGAACTACCGAAGCAGCCCGCCATCGCCTTGCCCGCCAAGCGCCCGACCGGCGTGCCGGCGGCGGGGGCGCCGCCCTCGGTGCTCGCGATGCTGCGCCGAGCCGGCGTGAGCGTGGACGAGATCGGCCTGCTGGCCGTCTCGCTCGACGATGGCCGGCCGCTCGCGCGCTGGAACGAGGACCGGGCCTTCAATCCGGCCTCGACCATGAAGCTGCTCACCACCCATGCGGCCCTGGGGATGCTCGGGCAGGACTACCGCTGGCGCACCGGGGTGTACCTGACCGGCCTGCTCGATGGCGACCGGCTCGACGGCGACCTCGTCCTTCGCGGCGGCGGCGACCCGAAGCTCGTCATCGAGGACATGCTGGCCCTGGTCGCGCGGATGCGCGCCTCGGGCCTGCGCCGCATCGACGGCGACCTGGTGATCGACGATTCCCTGTACGAGCTCGACCAGGCCCGCCTCGAGCCGATCGACGGCGAGCTCACCCGGCCCTACAACGTGACGCCGTTCCCGGCGCTGATGAACTTCAAGTCGACCCGCTTCGTCTTCACGCCGGGCAAGCAAGGGCTGTCGATCGCGCTCGACCCGCCGCTGGCCGACGTGAAGATCGTCAACAAGGTGCGGCTGGTGCGCGAGCGCTGCCGTCATGGGCCGGGCAGCGTGCGGATCGTCGACCAGAGCGACGACAAGGATGCGCGCGTCGAAGTCACGGGGCGCTACTCCAGTGGCTGTGGCCGCCAGGGAATGTTCGCCGCGGTGCTGAGCCATCGTCAGTTCATCCATGGCTTCTTCAAGGCTGCCTGGCTGGAGTCGGGTGGCGAATGGAATGGCCTGACTCGCGTCGAGACCGGCGCCGCCCAGGGCAAGCCCTGGCTGGTGTGGGAGTCGCCGCGCACCCTTGCCGAGGTCGCCGTCGACGTCAACAAGACCAGCAACAATGTCATGACCCGCCAGCTGCTGCTGCAACTGGCCGCCGATGTCATGAAGCTGCCGGCGACGATGGATCGCGCCCGCATGACGGTGCTCGGCTGGCTCGAGCAGCGCGGCCTCGATTTTCCCGACCTGGTGCTCGACAACGGTTCGGGTCTTTCGCGCAGCGAGCGCATGAGCGCCGCCGCCCAGGTAAGGCTGCTGCGCGATGCCGCCGGCAGTCCCTATGCGGACCTCTTTCGCGCTTCGCTGCCGATCATCGGGGTCGACGGCACCATGCGCTACCGACTGCGCGACCATCCGGTGCGCGGCAACGGCTGGATCAAGACCGGCAGCCTCGACGAGGTGCGCGCCATCGCTGGCTACGTCGATGCCGCTTCCGGGCGCCGCTATGCGGTGTCGATGCTGGTCAACAGCCCGCACGCCGAAGCCTCGCGCGCGGCCCAGGACGAATTCCTGCGCTATGTCTATGTGAACGGGTGAGACCGAACAAAAATGGGGTCACGAAAATGGGGTCAGACTCCATTAATAAATGGAGTCTGACCCCATTTTCGTGACCCCATTTTCGTGTGACCTTTCTGCCTACCGCGGCGGTGCCGCCTCGAGGCCCGCGGCGCGCAGGATGTCCTCCACCCGGCGCGTCACCTGGGGGTCCATGGTGATCGGCACGCCCCATTCGCGGCTGGTCTCGCCGGGCAGCTTGCTGGTGGCGTCGATCCCCATCTTCGAACCGAGTCCGGACACCGGCGAGGCGAAGTCCAGGTAGTCGATCGGCGTGTTCTCGACCAGGGTGGTGTCGCGCGCCGGGTCGACCCGCGTGGTGATCGCCCATATCACTTCCTGCCAGTCGCGCACATCGACATCGTCGTCGGTGACCACGATGAACTTGGTGTACATGAACTGGCGCAGGAAGCTCCATATCCCGAACATCACCCGCTTGGCATGGCCGGGATACTGCTTGCGCATCGAGACCACCGCCATCCGGTACGAACAGCCCTCCGGCGGCAGGTAGAAGTCGACGATCTCGGGGAACTGGCGACGCAGGATCGGGACGAACACCTCGTTGAGCGCCAGCCCCAGGACGGCCGGTTCGTCGGGCGGGCGGCCGGTATAGGTCGAGTGGTAGATGGCGTCGCGACGCATCGTCAGCCGGTCGATCGTGAAGACCGGGAACCAGTCGCGCTCGTTGTAGTAGCCGGTGTGGTCCCCGAACGGGCCTTCGAGCGCCATCTCCCAGCCGCAGCGGGCGCCCGGGGGCAGCGCGTCGACGGAATCGGCATCGAGCCCGGCGGCGCGGGCGTTGGCGAGGGTGGCGAGCCCGTCGGGGTCGGGCCGGATGCCGCCCTCGAGCACGATCTCGGCGCGCGCCGGCACCTGCAGCGAGCTGCCCAGGCAGGCGGCCAGCTCGGTGCGGGCGCCGCGCAGCAGGCCGGCGAACTGGTATTCCGACAGGGCGTCGGGCACGGGCGTCACCGCCCCGAGCATCGTCGCCGGATCGGCCCCCAGCACGGTCGCTATGGGGAAGGGCGGCGGCAGGCCGGCGGCGGGCGGATGCGCCGCGGCATGGTCGCGGAAGTCGAGCGCGCCGCCGCGATGGGCTAGCCAGCGCATGATCGTCCGGTTCGGGCCGATGACCTGCTGGCGGTAGATGCCGAGGTTCTGGCGCTTGCGCTTCGGGCCGCGGGTGACCACCAGCCCCCAGGTGATCAGCGGGCCGGCGTCGCCCGGCCAGCAGGTCTGCACCGGCAGCGAGGCGAGATCGATGTCGGCGCCTTCCAGCACGATCTCCTGGCACGGCGCCGAGCGCACCTGCCTGGGTGCCATCGCCAGCACCTGCCGGAGCATCGGCAGCTTGTCCCAGGCGTCTCGCAGTCCGCGGGGCGGTTCGGGCTCCTTCAGGTAGGCGAGCACCTCGCCGATGCCGCGCAGTTCCTCCACGCCTTGCGCGCCCATGCCCAGCGCGACCCGCCGCGGGGTGCCGAACAGGTTGGCGAGGACCGGCATCGCGAATCGTCGCTCGCCGTCGACCGGCGCATCGAACATCAGGGCCGGCCCATCGGCGCGCAGCACCCGATCGGCCAGCTCGGTCATCTCCAGTCGGATCGAAACCGGTTTGTCAAGGTGTTGCAATTCGCCCAGTTCGGAAAGCTTCTGAACGAAGTCGCGTAAATCACTGTATTTCACGGGAATTTCCCTGGTGATTCCAAATGGCGATGGAATTCGGTCCGTGGAATCGGATTGACCGGCCTCGCGATCGGTCCATAGAATTCCCTTGTCCTTCGGATGAATTCGATAGGGGCACCGAATATAGCGTGCGGATCACGGTCCGGGGCCGGATCCCGGGATGCCGCAAGACGGGTTCAGTGAGGTGCCACCGGGGTCATCGTCGCCGGAATCAGGGAGCAGGCGACGCCATGATGACCGCAGAGCAATCGACGAGCACTCGTTCGAAGTGCCAGGCAGTCGGCGCATGTCGACAGGAGGCCGGATGCAGCACGCGAGCCATGCTTATCGCGCGGACGGGGCGAGTGTTCCCGGTGCCGCTGCGCGCACGCGGATCGCCGGAGGCCTCGTCGCGGTCGTCGGTGTCGCTGCCCTGGTGGCCATGCTGACCGGCATGCGCAGCGTCGATCCGGCCATCGAGCGCGCCCCCGCGATCGAACTGCGACCGATCGCCGCACCGATCCTGTCGGTGATGTCGATCGACTTCCTGACGGCCAGGCCCGCCAACCCGGTGCCGATCACGCTCGGCCGGGATTCCCCGCTCGGCATCCTCGAAGTACGGCCTCTGAGCGCCGAAGAGGTCAATCTCGCCCGCTTCATCGCCCAGCGTTACCGGGTCGCGCTGTCGGACATCGAGAACTACGTGCGCTATGCGTTCATCGTTGCGGATGAACTCTCGCTCGATCCGGTGCTGCTGCTCGCCGTGATGTCGATCGAGTCGAGCTTCAATGCCCGCGCCCGCAGCTCCAAGGGCGCCAAGGGCCTGATGCAGGTGCTTGCCCGCGTCCATGCCGACAAGTTCGCGCCCTACGGCGGCACCGAGAAGGCCTACGATCCCCTGATCAACATCCGTGTCGGCGCGCGCATCCTGCGCGACTACATCGCGCGCGAGGGCTCGGTGCCCGGCGCGCTCAAGTCCTATGTCGGGGCCGCGCTGCTTTCCCACGACTTCGGCTACGGTCGCAAGGTAATGCGCGAGCACGCCCGGCTGATGGCGGCGGTCTCGCCCGACAATGTCGCCGCGCGTCCGGGCCCGGCGCCGTCGCGCGCCGCCGTCGCCAGGGGCAGTCCGGCGAAATCGCCCGTCGTCGACGATGCCCCGGAACCGATCGCCGCGCCCGATGGCGGACTTTCGGTCGACCACGGCAGCGATGCCGCGGCCGTCGATGCGCAGGTGCCGGCCGCGGCGGCCGGCAGTCCGGTCAAGCTCTAGGGCCCCGGCCGCGCCCGGCCAGGTAGCCGCGCAGGCGACGCACCGCTTCCTCGAGATTCTCCTGCGCCGTCGCGTACGACAGGCGTAGGTAGCGCTGCGGCTGGTTGACGCCGAAATCGGTTCCGGGAACGAGCGATACATCGATCGCTTCGAGCAGCTCGTTGCAGAAGGCTTCGCTGTCGTCCGAGAAGGGACTGCAGTCGACGTAGACATAGAAGGCGCCGTCGGGTTCCACCGGCACTCCGAAGCCGAGTTCGCGCAGGGCCGGGACGATGTAGTCGCGACGGGCCCGGAAGGCATCGCGCCGCTCGTCGAAGATCTCCAGGGCCTGCGGGGTGAAGCAGGCGAGCGCGGCATGCTGCGCCAGCGCCGAGGGGCAGATGACGAGGTTCTGCGCGAGCTTCTCGAATTCCGCGGCGAGGTGCTCGGGCACCACCAGCCAGCCGAGTCGCCAGCCGGTCATGTTGAAGTATTTCGAGAAGCTGTTGGCGACGATGATGTCGTCGCCCAGCGACAGGGCGCTGTGCACATCGCCCGAGAAATCGAGCCCCTGGTAGATCTCGTCGACCAGCGCGAAGCCTCGGCGCTCGCGTACCGCGTCGATGATCGCGCCGAGCTCGTCGAACGCGATGGTGGTGCCGGTCGGATTGGCGGGTGTGGACAGCAGGACGCCGCGCGCCTTCGCGCCCCAGTGCGCCTCGAGCAGCGAGCGGCTCATCTGGAAGCGGGTCGATGGCCCCACCGGCACCGGTACCGGCTCGCCGTCGAAGGCGGCGACGAAATGGCGGTTGCAGGGATAGCCCGGGTCGGTGAGCAGCACGCGGTCGCCCGGATCGATGAGCGCGCAGCAGGCGAGGGTGAGCGCACCCGAGGCGCCGGCCGTGACGAGGATCCGGGCCGGAGCGATGTCGAGGCCGAAGCGTTCGGCATACCAGCCCGCGATCGCGGCGCGCAGCGCCGGCGTGCCGTTGGCCGGGGTGTAGCGGCTGCGACCGGCGCGGGCCGCGGCTTCCAGCGCGTCGAGCACGGCGGGCGGGGCGGTGAAATCGGGTTCGCCGATCGAGAGATGGATCACGGGATGGCCAGCGGCCTGCCGGGCGGCGGCGCGGCCGACGAGTTCCATGACGCGAAACGGGGCGATCCGGCGAGTGCGGCGCGCGAGGGACGGATAGGACATTGCGAGGCCTGCCACAATCAAAGCCTCAATTTAACCGATCGCCGGCCCGGGCGATCCTTCCGCAAGCCGACGATGACCGCCCCGTCCACGGATGCCTCGCCGCCGACCGATCCCGCCTGGTTCGGTCGCCGCCTGCGCACGGCGCTGCGGGGACGGGTCTATGCCGGCCCGGCGCTCTGGCCGGTGGTCGCGCCCGCTGACGAGGCCGACCTGCGGGTGGCCACCGAGATCGCGGCGCAGGCGGGCGTGCCCGTGGCCGTGCGCGGCGCCGGACTCGATTCGCCGGGCGCGACGCAAGGCGATGCGCTCGTCCTCGATTGCCGGCGGCTCGATGCCGTCCTCGAGTTCGATCGCGAGGCCGGCGTTGTCGAAGCGCAGGCGGGCCTGTCGCTCGCGGCGCTCGATGCGCTGCTTGCGCCGCATGGCTGGCGCCTCACGCTCGATGCACCGGGGCGGGCCGCGGCCACCCTGGGCGGACTGGTCGGAATCGACGCCGCCCTGCGCGCACCCGCGGCAGCCTCGATCGGCTCGCGCCTGGAGGCCGTCGAGGCCTTGCTGGTCGACGGTACCGTGCAGCGATTCGGCCCCTTCGGTGTCGCCGACGCGACGCGACTGTCGAGCGCGCGCGCTTCGGCGCTGGTTTCGGGCCTGTTCGAGATCGCCGGGCGCGAGCGCGACACACTGGCGCGCGACTGGCCGGCGCGGGTGGCGCCGGCTCTCGGTTTTCGCTTCCCGGCGCTCGGGGCGGTTCCGGGCGCGGTCGGCGACGCCGGCGCCGCCTTGAACCTCGCGGGCCTGCTGGCGGGTTCGCGGGGCAGCCTCGCGATCAGCCGGCGGATCCGCCTGTGGCTCGATCGCCGGCCAACCCACCGGCGCTGGCTGGCGCTGGCGGCGGATTCCTTCGCCGACGGGCTCGCCGGCCTGGCGGCGATCGCCGCGCGCGGGCCGGTGATGCTGGTCCTGTTCGATGCCTCGGCGCTGTCGATCGGCGAGGGCCGGACCCTGCTCGGGCAGTTCGGCCCGATGCGGGAGACCGGGGCGCTCCTGCTGGCGGAGTTCGAGGACGAGGAAGCCGCCCGGCTCGATGCCGAGCTCGAGCGCTTGCGGGCGGACTGCACGACGTCGGCACTGCGCTCGCTGCGCCTGCCCGGCGCCGTGGCGGGTACGGGGGCCGAGGCACAGCGATTCGCGGTGGCGGTCGATGGCCTGCGAATGGCGCTGGCGCAGCGTACTCCGGGGCCGGCCGCGACGATCCTGCCCGAGGATTGCCGGCTGCCACCCGCGCGGCTCGTGGAGGCCTGGCGCCGGATCGATGCCCTGGTGGCCGCCCGCCGGCTGCGGGTGCGCTGGTTCGCCGGCGGCCACGATGGCCGCCTTTCGCTGCGCGCCGCCGATGCGGCGAGCGCCCGCGCGATGGTGCGCGACGGCGGGCTCGCGGCCGCGGTGGGCCGGACCGTGCGCGAGCTCGGCGGGGCGATCGACGGCGAGCGGCTCGATCCCGCCGCGCGCGCCGCCCTCGTTCCGCTGCAGTTCGGCGCCGCCCTGGCGGCGGCGGCCGAAAGCGCGCGGGCACTGTTCGATCCGCAGCGCCGGCTGGCGCCGTTCGTGGCGGGCGCGGCCGGCCCGCCGGCCGACGACGGGGCCTGACCGCCAAAGCGGGTGGCGCATGCCGGTGGCCACGGGGACCGGCGCATGCCGGCGGCGCTTGACCCGTTCGTCATCGACGTTTCACTCGACGCGGCCGATCGCTTGCGGCGATCATCGGCATCATGGCCTCTCGAACCATTCCGGTCGATCCCTTCGATCTCGTCGTCTTCGGGGCGACTGGCGATCTCGCGAACCGCAAGATCTTCCCCGCGCTCTACAAGCGCCTGGTCGCCGGCCAGATGCCGGCCGAGGCCCGCGTGATCGGGCTGGGGCGATCGCCGCACACGCCCGAGGCCTTGCGCCATGGACTCGCCGCTTCGATCCGCGCCCATGTCGACGGCGCCGTCGACGAGGACTGCCTCGCCCGGCTCCTCGCCCGGGTCGACTACCTGCCGCTCGATGCGCTGGGCGAGACCGGCTGGGTCGAGCTGGCGGACCGGCTCGGTGAGCCCGACGAGCGCATCCGGGTCTTCTACCTCTCGGTCGCGCCGGGTCTTTTCGAGCCGATCTGCGATCGGCTCGGGCGCCATGGGCTCACCACGCCCGAGTCGCGCATCGTTGCGGAAAAGCCCTTCGGCCATGATTTCGAAAGCGCCCGTTCCCTGAACCTGCACCTGGGCGCGCACTTCACGGAGTCGCAGCTCTACCGGATCGACCACTACCTCGGCAAGGAGACGGTCCAGAACCTGATGGCGATCCGCTTCGCCAATGCCCTGTTCGAGCCGTTGTGGAATGCGCGTTTCGTCGACCATGTCCAGATCACGGTCGCCGAGAGCATCGGTGTGGCGGGGCGCGGCGATTACTACGACCATGCCGGCGCCCTGCGCGACATGGTGCAGAACCACCTGATGCAGTTGCTCTGCCTGATCGCCATGGAGCCGCCATCGCGCTTCGCGCCCGATCCGGTGCGCGACGAGAAGCTCAAGGTGATCCGCGCGATCGAACCCTTCGATGCCGAACAGGTTCGCGAGGGCACGGTGCGCGGGCAGTACCGCGCCGGCGGCGGCATGGCTTCGTATGCCGACGATATCGGCCGGACCGGCTCGCGCACCGAGAGCTTCGTCGCGATGAAGCTGCGCATCGCCAACTGGCGCTGGTCGGGGACGCCCTTCTACCTGCGTACCGGCAAGCGCCTGCGCGCCCGGTTCTCCGAGATCGCGGTCACGTTCCGGGAGGCTCCGCATTCGGTTTTCGCCCAGACCGTCAGGCGCCTGCCGGCCAACGTGCTGGTGATCCGGCTGCAGCCCGATGAGGGGATCACCCTGCGCATGACGATCAAGGAGCCGGGCCCGGGCGGCATGCGCCTGATGGAGGTGCCGCTCGACATGAGCCTGGCCGAAGCGCTCGACGGCAGGAACCTGCAACTGCCCGATGCCTACGAGCGCCTGCTGATGGATGTCGTGCGTGGTGACCAGACGCTGTTCATGCGTGGCGACGAGGTCGAGGCCGCCTGGGCGTGGATCGACCCGATCGCCGCTGCCTGGGAGGCCGATCAGCGGCTGCCCCAGCCCTATGATCCGGGCACTTACGGACCCGAGGATGCCCTGATGCTGATGCACCACGACCACCGGCGCTGGCGCGGCATCGGCCAGTAGCGATGGCCGCCCTGCGTTTCATCGAGCGTCCGGCGCCGGAACTCGCCGAGCGCCTCGCCGGGGATGTCGCGAGCTGGCTTGCCGATGCGATCGAAGCGCGTGGCGCGGCCAGCCTCGTCGTGCCCGGCGGCAGCACGCCCGGCCGGTTTCTCGATGCGCTGGCCGGCCGCGGGATCGACTGGTCCAGGGTATCGATCGTCGC
>JBAYRO010000053.1:0-19700 GCA_041676645.1 Burkholderiaceae bacterium
CGGGGACGGCGATGGCGGGAACATCGATGGACGGCTGCGCCGCGCCGACCGGATCGTAGGCGATCGCCGCGGCGCCGCGGGCCCGCGCCTGCGCGATGTAGTCGCGACCATCATGGCGCTCGCCCGGCATCGCGAGGAAGCCGTCACCGGGGCCGATGCTGCGGCTGTCGGCGCTCAGGTCGGCGTCGGCACCGAGCTGGCCGCGCAGCCAGCGCCCCGCCTCCACGGGATCGCGCGCAAGCGTCGCTGCCACCGGGCTCATCGCGGCTTCCCCTGGGCGTCGTCGGCCGGAATCACGAGCTCGGGCTGCGGCGCATCGGGCGTGACATGCAGATGGCGCAGGCTCTGCGCCGCGATCTGCGCGAATATCGGCGCCGCGACGACGCCACCGTAGTGCTGCTTGCCGCGCGGCTCGTCGAGCAGCGCCGCGATGACGAAGCGCGGATCGGAAATCGGGGCAAGGCCGACGAAGCTCGAGACGTACTTGCGGACGTACTTGCCGTCCTCGACCTTGTATGCCGTTCCGGTCTTGCCGCCGACCCGATAGCCCGGCACCCGGGCCGAGCGGGCGGCGCCTTCGTCGCCCACCGCCGCCTCAAGCATCCCGAGCACACGCCTGGCGGTAGCCGGCGACATCACCGACTGGCCGGGCCGGGGATCGTCCTGGCGCAGCAGCGTGAGCGGCACGATGGCGCCTTCGCGACCGAAGACGGTGTAGGCGCGGGCGAGCTGGAGCAGCGACACCGACATGCCATGACCGTAGGACATGGTGGCCTGCTCGATCGGCCGCCAGGAGCGGTAGGGGCGCACCCGGCCGGCCGCCGCGCCAGGCAGTTCGAGCGCGGGAGCGCGCCCGAAGCCGAGGTCCGCGAACAGCGAACCCATGCGCTCGGGCGGCAAGGCCAGCGCCAGCTTGGCGGTGCCGACGTTCGAGGACTTGACGAGGATGCCGCTGAGGTCCAGCTGCCCGAAATCCTTGCCATGGTCGCCGATCCGCCAGCCGCCGATCCGCATATGGCCGGGCGAAGTCTCGATGGTCGACCCGGCGGAGAATTCGCCCGACTCCAGCGCGGCCGCCACCGTGAACGGCTTGATCGTCGAGCCCGGCTCGAAGGTGTCGAGCGCCGCCCGGTTGCGCAGCAACGCGACATCGAGCCCGCTGCGCTCGTTGGGATTGGTCGATGGCCAGTTGGCGAGCGCGAGGATCTCGCCGGTCCGGACATCGATGACGACCGCGGCGGCGGCCTTCGCCTTGTGCGCGATCGCCGCCTCGCGGATCGCATGGTAGGTGTGGAACTGGAGCTCGTTGTCGATCGACAGGACCACGTCCGCCCCATCGATCGGCGCCTGCTCGTCGCCGACGGCCTCGACGAAGTTGCCGCGCGCGTCCTGGATCACCCGCCGGCTGCCGGGGCGGCCGGTGAGCTGCTCGTCGAACATCCGCTCGACACCGGCCCGGCCCTGCAGCTGCTCGCCGTCGCTGGCGTTCTCCGCAAAGCCGGTGAAGCCGATCAGGTGGGCGCCGCGCTCGCCGATCGGGTATTCGCGGGTGTACTCGGCCAGCGTCGAGATGCCGCGTATGCGCAGGGCCATGACCTGGTCGGCGACATCGCGCTCGACGCCGCGCCTGAGATAGACGAACTGGCGTTCGCGATCGGCGATCCGCTCCTCGAGCGCCGCCTGCGACATGCCGAGCAGGCGGGCGAGCTCGGCGAGCTGTTCCGGGCTCGCCTGCAGGTTGCGCGGCACCGCGAAGACGCCGCGTACCGGTCGGCTCGCCGCGAGCAGCACCCGGTTACGGTCGTAGATCGAGCCTCGCGAAGCCGGCAACTCGAGCGTGCGCCCGTATCGAAGTTCGCCCTGGCGCTGCAGGTAGTCGTGGCTGAACAGCTGGAGGTAGACAGCGCGCGCGACCAGCCCGAGGAAGCCCAGCGCGACGAGCGCGACGACGAAGCGCGAGCGCCATTCCGGCATCCGCGCCCGGAGCAGCGGATTGCCATGCGCCCGCGAGGCACGCGCGGCCAGCGAGGCCGCCATCAGCGCACTCCCTCTTCGCCCGCGCGCAGGCGGGCAGCATCGAGCTCGGCGAGGCGGGCGGCGCCCTCGCCGGCATGCAGGGTCAGGTACAGGGTGCGCTCGGCCGGCAGGGACTCCATGCCGAGGATCCGGCGAGCCTTCTTGTCGATCATGGCGGGCTGGGCGGCGCGCGCGAGATCGGCCTCGAGGCGACGCTGGCGGGCGGCGAGGTCCTCGGCCTGGCCACGGGCGATCTCGAGGCCGACGAACGCCTTGCGCGCCCGGTACTGCGTGGTGACCAGGGCCAGCGCACTGATCACCAGCGCAACCGCCAGCAGGACATTGAGCATGCTCGACCGGAACATCAGTCTTGGACCCTTTCCGCAACCCGCAATACCGCGGAACGCGCACGGGGGTTGCGCGCGCGTTCCAGTTCATCCGGAAGTACTCGCCCGACGATTCGCAGTCGGGGCGCATGTCCCGGCAGGACAGCGCCCCGGACCGGGTCACGCGGCGCATTGCGGCCGGCCTCCTCGGCCATGAAGCGCTTCACCAGTCGATCCTCGAGGGAGTTGAAACCGATGACCACCAGCCGCCCACCGATGGCCAGCCGGTCCACCGCCGTCCTCAGGACGTTCTCGAGCTCCTCAAGCTCTTGATTGACGAAAACCCGTACAGCCTGAAAGGTGCGGGTTGCCGGGTCCTTGCCCAGCGTCGACCGCGTCGCACCACGGCGCCCGAGGACACCTGCCACGAGGCGGGCAAGGTCTGTGGTTGTCTGTAGCGCGGCGGCACCGGCGTCCCCGCGGCGCGCAACAATCGCCTTTGCAATCGGAAGAGCAGCCCGTTCATCCCCGTACCTCCTCAATACGTCTGCGATTTCGGACTCGGACGCGCAAAGCAGCCACTCGCGGGCCGAAACGCCCGCACGCGGATCCATGCGCATGTCCAGCGGTCCGGTCGACCTGAAACTGAATCCGCGTTCGGGTCGGTCGAACTGCGGCGAAGACACCCCGAGGTCGAGCAGGAGCCCGTCGATGCGATCGATGCCGAGCGCATCGAGAAGCTCGCCGAGCGCCGAGAACCTCGAGGCAAGGAAACGGAATCGCCGATCGGTGATCGCCTCGGCTTCGCGAGCGGCCTCGGGATCGCGGTCGATGCCCACCAGCCTGCCGCTCGGACCCAGCTCGGCGAGGATGCGGCGGCTGTGCCCGCCGCGACCGAAGGTGCCGTCGACATAGACGCCCCCGGCACGGATCGCGAGACCGGCAACGGCCTGCTCGAGCAGGACCGGCAGGTGGGGCGAATCGGCGGGCATGGCATCGGGTCCGGTTTCCTTGTCATCGCTCAATGCCCGGCCTACATGATCAGGTCGGCGAGGACGCCGTAGTCCGCATTGGCCGCGGCCTGCGCTTCATAGGCGAAGTAGGCCGCCCGATCCCAGATCTCGAGATAGTTGCCCTGCCCGAGCACCGTCAGCTCCCGGCCCAGGCCGGCGAAATCGCGCAGCGACTGGGACACCAGCATCCGACCGCCGTCGTCGAGATCGATGTCCTCGGCAGCGCCGATCATGCGGCGCTTGAACAGTGCATGGGCCGCCGGCAGGCTGTTGATGCGATCCCGCATCGGGAGCCAGTTGTTCCGGGGGTAGAGGACCAGGCAGTCCTCCTTGGGATGCCGGGTGAGGGTGATCTGGCCGCTGTGCTCGCGCAGCAGCACGTCGCGAAAGGCCTGCGGAATCGTCATCCGCCCCTTCGCATCCAGCGCCTGTGCCGAGCTGCCCTGAAACATTCCCCGTCGACCTTGCGTAGGAAACCCGATCGCTCCGAGGCTGTTTTTGGCCTCGATTGCCACTTACAGGCACTGAATGGCCCGGTCCGGCACTGTACGACGGCTACCGGGAAAAGGTCAAGGCGAAATCACTGTTTATTCAATCAGTACAATGAGTTACATCAGCCCGCACGAAATCCTTCCGGATTGCACCGAAAACCTGAAGTTCCCTTGGAAATTAATGGCTTGGTACAGCCAATTAATGTTTTACCCGAGAAAATCGGGCTCACGCGGCGCGAGTGCCTGCATGAAAAGTGGAAGCGGATCTGTAGGCCGGATTCTGTAATGCCGGCGAACCGGCACGACGACCATTCATCTAGGCGACCGGTTACCCGGTGCGCTCGAGCCACCTACCCGCACGCTCGGTCGGGCCGACCTGCGCGGCGAACCGCACGCGTGCCTATTCGGCGTTGCTCCGGATGGGGTTTGGCCTGCCGGCCGTGTCGCCACGGCCGCGGTGAGCTCTTACCTCGCCATTTCACCCTTGCCCGGCCGCTTGCGCGGCCGTCGGCGGTATGTTTTCTGTGCCACTTTCCGTCACGGCGGCATTTGGGCGCCGCCGCGCCTGGCCGTTAGCCAGCATCCCGCCCTGCGGAGTCCGGACCTTCCTCCCGCCCCGCCGTTGCCGACGGTGCCGGCGGCCGTCCGATCCGCTTCCGATGGCAATTGTAACGATTGTGCGTCCCGCCCATCGGCCCGGCCTTGGCTCGCGAGCGCCCAGGCCTTAGCTTGGTGGTCGGTACGCGGCGCCCGGCGCCGCTCCTGCACACCGGAAGGAGTCCAGTCATGCGTCGCCGCGCCCCGCATCGTTTCCGCGCCGAGCCGCCCGGCGCCAGGCGGTTCGCCGGCCTGGCCGCGACACTGCTCGCGATGAGCATGCCCGGCCTCGCCAGCGCGATCGACCTCGGCGATGCCAGCATCCTGTCGCGCCAGGGCCAGCGGCTGCATATCGCCATCCCCTTCGGCTCGCAGCCCGGGGAGCGCGTCGCGGCGACCCGCTTCCGGGTCGTGTCGGTCGAAGCCCTCGACGAGGCGGGCGCGCCGCCGGACCCCGATCGCTTCACCGTGTCCCGACCGCAGCGGCGCAACGTGGTGTACCTGCGCTCCGAGCGGCCGGTGGATCACGAGCGATTGCGGATCGTGGTGTCGGTCAGCGGCCTCGGGGACGAGGCCACCGCCGCGGCCTACGACATCGTCATCCCGCCGGCGCGCTACGCACCGGCGCAGGATCCCCGCTCCCCGCGACGCTAGCGTCGCCCGTCCGGCTCAGTCCGACCGGCGCAGGCCCGCGTCGGCCCGCGCGCCCGACCGGTACAGTCGCCAGCGCAGGGTCTCGCCCCCGGCGAGCGGCACGATCGAATCGGCGCCGAACGGCAGCGATTCGGGCAGGGCCCAGTCCTCGCGCACCAGTTCCACCCGCTCCCGGTTGCGCGGCAGCCCGTAGAAGTCCGCGCCGTGGAAGCTGGCGAAGCCCTCGAGCCGATCGAGGCGGCCCTGCGCCTCGAAGACGCTCGCATAGAGCTCGAGGGCATGGGGCGCGGTATAGCAGCCCGCGCATGCCGCCGCGTGCTCCTTGAGGCGGGCCGCATGCGGCGCACTGTCGGTACCGAGGAAGAACCGCGGATCGCCGCTGGTGGCCGCCTCGACGAGCGCGAGCCGGTGCCGCTCGCGCTTGAGCACCGGCAGGCAGTACCAGTGCGGTCGCAAGCCGCCGGTGAAGATCGCATTGCGGTTGTAGAGCAGGTGCTGGGGCGTGATGGTCGCCGCCACCGGCTCGTTCGCGCCGCGGACGTAATCGACGGCCTCGGCCGTGGTGACATGCTCGAACACCACGCGCAGCGCCGGGAAATCCCGCCGCAGCGGCACCATCACCCGCTCGATGAAGACACGCTCGCGATCGAAGACATCGACCCCGGGATCGGTGACCTCGCCATGCACCAGCAGGGGCAGGCCGAGGCGCTCCATCATGGCGAGCACCGGCGCGACCCGCGCCATGTCGGTGACGCCGGCATCGGAGTTGGTGGTGGCGCCGGCCGGATAGAGCTTGACCGCGCTGATCGCGCCCGAATCGACGCCACGGCGAATCTCGTCGGGATCGGTGCGATCGGTGAGATAGAGGGTCATCAGCGGCCGGAAGCCGGCCGCCGCCTCGGCGGACAGCTCGCCCTGCGCAAGAGCGTCGGCCAGCGCCGCCTCGATGCGGGCCCGGTACTCGAGCGCCTGCGCCACGCCGGTCACCGGCGGCTGGAGGTTGGGCATCACGATCGCGCGCCCGAAAGCGGCGGCGCTGGCGGCGACGACCGCGCGCAAGGCCTCGCCGTCGCGCAGGTGCAGGTGCCAGTCGTCGGGCAGGGTGATCGGGAGCCGGGTCGGCGACGCGGCGGATGGGGAGTGGTTCATTGCAGGAGGACCAGGCGGAAGTCGTTGACATTGGTGCGGGTCGGGCCGGTGACGACCAGGTCGCCGAGCGCTTCGAAGAAGCCGTAGGCGTCGTTGTCGTCCAGGCGCGCCCGCGCGTCGAGCCCGGCGGCGACGGACCGCGGCAGGGTGTCGGGCGCGATGATCGCACCGGCATTGTCCATGACACCATCGATGCCGTCGGTGTCGGCGGCGATCGCCCAGACGCCGGGCAAGGGCCCGAGCGCATCGGCCAGGGCGAGCAGGAACTCGGTATTGCGCCCCCCGCGGCCCTGGCCGCGCAGGGTGACGGTGCATTCGCCACCCGAGAGCAGCGCGACCGGGCGCCGGCCGCGTTCGCCGAAGGATCGTTCGCCATCGCGCAGCAGCTCGCGCACGATGCCGGCGTGGACGCGCGCGACATCGCGGGCCTCGCCGGTGATGGTGTCGCCCAGCACGATGCTGGCGATCCCTTCGGCTTCGAGTCGCCTGGCGGCGGCCTCGAGGCTCGCATGCGCGCTGCCCACCAGCTTCGCGGCTGTACGGGCGAGCCGGGGATCGCCCGGCTTGGGCGTCTCCGGCGCCTCGCCGCGCCGACCGGATTCGAGCCATTCCAGGGCCGCGGCCGGCGCATCGACCCGCCAGCGCCGCAACACCTCCAGGGCATCGGCATGGGTGCTCGGATCCGGCGAGCACGGCCCCGACGCGATCGCGGCGAGATCATCGCCGGCGACATCGGAGATCACCAGGGCCTGCACGCGCGCCCGGGTCGATGCCGCGAGCCAGCCGCCCTGGATGCGCGAGACATGCCGGCGCACCACGTTCATCTCGTCGATCGGCGCTCCGCTGGCGAGCAGGGCGGCGGTGAGTTCGCGCAGCCCCTCGAGCGACAACGGCGATACCGGCAGCGCGAGCAGGCTCGAGCCGCCACCCGAGAGCAGCACCACGAGGAGATCTTCCGGCTCGAGGCCCGAAGCCGCGTCCAGCATCCGTTCGGCGGCCGCCATGCCGGCCTCGTCGGGCATCGGGTGGCCGGCCTCGATGACCTCGATGCGGCCGGCCTGCTCACCATGGCCATAGCGGGTAACGACAAGGCCTTCGAGCGGCGTCGCGGCCGGCCAGGCCGCATCGAATGCCGCCGCCATCGCCGCGGCGGCCTTGCCCGCCCCGGCGACGAAGACGCGGCGCGCGCCGGCGCCGGCGAGCGGGCCGACGCAAGCGTCGATCACGCGGCGCGGGTCGGCCGCTGCGACCGCGGTACGAAAGGTCTCGAGCAGAAGGTCTTTCGGGAGCATCGTGAACCCCGGGTCAGGCCGGCATAGAAAATGGGGTCAGACACCATTTCCGCGAGGAAATGGTGTCTGACCCCATTTTCCCACCGGGCGCGCAAGAAAAAGCCCGACCACCAGGGCCGGGCTCCATGCGCTTGCCGTTTCGGCTCGCGCGCGACAGATCTGCCCTATGGGCAAATTGCCGCCGCATGTCAGTCGGCCGTGAGGCCGGCTTTATGGATAATCGGGGACCATCTTGACAGCTCCTGCATGAGCAGGTTGCGCGCCGCGGCTGGTGTTGCCTGCCCGGATGTCGCTGCCGTCGATCCGAGGGAGTCGAACTGTTTGATTACCTCGGGATCCTGCAATGAAGTTTGCAGGGCCCCCCTGAGCTTGTCAACCGCGGCCTGGGGAGTCGCGACCGGTGCGAGCAGCATGTGCCAGACCGCGAACTCGAAGTCCCTGAAGCCGAGCTCGCCGAGCGTCGGCACGCCATGGAGCATCGCATGGCGACGACCGACGGTGATCGCGATCGGGCGCACCTTGCCATTGCGGATATGCGGCAGGGCCTGGCTCGCGATGTCGCAGACCATGTCGACCTGGCCGCTGATGACATCGGCGAAGGCCTGTGGCGATCCCTTGTAGCTCACGGTCGCGAGTTCGCCCCGCGTGCCGGCCGCCAGCAGCAGCATGCAGAGCTGTGACGGCGAACCGTTGCCGGCATCGGCGATGCTCAGGCGACGCCCCTGCGACCGGATGAACGACGCCAGCGAATCGACCTCGCGCAAGGGCAGGCCGGCACGCGAGACAAGCACGAGGGGCATGCGGTCGACCAGGCCGATCGGCATGAAGTCGCGCAAGGGCTCGAAGGGCAGCTTGCGATACAGCGACGGCGCGGTGGCGATCGCATTGTCGGCCAGCAGGAGGGTATGGCCATCGGGCCGCGCGCGCGCGACCCGCGCCGCGCCAACCGTGCTGCCCGCTCCGGCGACGTGCTCGAGATGCACCCGCGTGCGCAATGCGCGCTGCAGCGATGCGGCCAGCACTTCGGCAAGCGCATCGGTCGGCCCGCCCTCCGCATAGGGAATCACGATGGTGACAGGTGCGACGGGGAAAGCGGACACGGCCGCCGGAATCGCGGACAACGATACGCAAACCGCCAGCGCGTAGGCGAGCAGTCGCCTGGACATCTTCCTCCCCGGTGCGGCGAATGGAGCATGAAACCGGCGACTCGCTGCTGCGATCGAATGCGGATCGATGCGGTCGACAGATTGGCCTGCCCACTCTAGCCGACTCGCCGCCCGAGGACTGTCGTGGAAACCCGAAACGGCCGCGCCGGGCGGCGCTCGCCACGGCGCCGGACGCCGGGCCGCGGGCCGTTCAGCCGGCAGCGACGCGTTCCGCGATCGCCAGGCCGACATCGGCCGTGCGCGCCGTCCCGCCCATGTCGGGCGTGCGCGGCCCGGCCCCGGTGGTCGCCTCGATCGCCGCGAGGATCGCGTCATGCGCATCCTGGAAGCCGAAGTGCGCCAGCATCATGGCGCCACACCAGACCTGGCCGATCGGATTGGCGATCCCCTTGCCGGCGATGTCGGGCGCCGAGCCGTGCACCGGCTCGAAGAGCGAAGGAAAACGGCGCTCGGGATTGATGTTCGCCGAAGGCGCGACGCCGAGGGTCCCGGCGCAGGCGGGCCCGAGGTCCGAGAGGATGTCGCCGAAGAGGTTGGACGCCACCACGACATCGAACAGCTGGGGATTGCGCACGAAGTGCGCGGTGAGGATGTCGATATGGAACTTCGCCACCTCCACGTCCGGGTACTGCGCCGACATCGCCGCGACGCGTTCATCCCAGTAGGGCATCGAGATGAAGATGCCGTTGGACTTGGTGGCGGAGGTGAGCCTGCGTTCCCGGCGCATTGCCATCTCGAAGGCGTAGCGCAGCACCCGGTCGACGCCATGGCGGGTGAAGACGGATTCCTGGATCACGATCTCGCGATCGGTGCCCTCGAACATCCGCCCGCCGATCGAGGAGTACTCGCCCTCGGTGTTTTCCCGCACCACGTAGAAATCGATGTCGCCCGGCTTGCGATCGGCCAGGGGGCAGGGCACGCCGGGCAGCAGCCGCACCGGCCGCAGGTTGATGTACTGGTCGAACTCGCGCCGAAACAGCAGCAGGGAGCCCCACAATGACACATGATCGGGCACCGTGTCGGGCCAGCCGACCGCGCCGAAGTAGATCGCATCGCAATCGGCGAGGCGCTGTTTCCAGTCCTCGGGCATCATCCTGCCATGACGCGCGTAATACTCGCAGCTGGCGAAGTCGAAATGGCGCCAGTCGAACTCGATGCCGAAACGCCTGCCGGCGGCCTCGAGTACCCGCAGGCCCTCGGGCATGACCTCGGTGCCGATACCGTCGCCGGCGATCACAGCAATCCGCAATGCACTCATCGATTCACCCCTGCGTCCACGACGGCCGCTGCAAGCGGGACAGGCGCCGGTCAACAACCGGGGCCTCCCGGACGTTGAAAACTCCGGACCGGCATGCCGCCGGCGATTCCTGGGAGCCCACGGCTTGACACGACCGACCGCCCGCCCCCGCCCGATCGCGGCTCTCGCCGCGGTCCTGCTCATGGCCGCCTGCGCCGGCCCGCAGGTCGACGCCCGGCCCCAGGCCGGGGAACGGATCTACTCGACCAGCGAGGTCCTGGCCCCGATGAGCATCGGCGACATCGTACTTCAGCTCGAATCGAACCGTCCCGAGGAGGACATCGTCGCCGAGCTCTTCGATCGCGGCCTGGCATCCCCGGCAAGCGCCGGCGACCTCACCCTGCTGCGCCGCGCCGGCGCCAGCCCCGAGCTGCTGCAGGCGATCTACGACGCGCCGCTCGCGCGCACGGACAGCGCCGGCAACGTGGTGATCGTCCGCGAACCGGCCTTCGTGCCCTTCATGGTCGACCCCTGGCCGCACTACTATCCCTATCCCAGTTATCGCTACCGGACGCCGCCGCCCCGGTTCCACGTGCCCCGGCCGCCGCCCTCGCGGATCCATCCACCGCACCGGCCGCCGCCAGGGCATGTCCACCCCGGTCCCGGCCGGCCGGGACCGGGGGGCGTGAATCGCCCGCAGCGCCCGCCCGTCACCGCACCGACGCCCCCGCGCCAGCCCACGCCGAACCGCTACAGTCCCCGCCCGCAACCCACGCCGGGCATGCGTCCGCCGGTCGTCAACCGGCCTGCGATCAAGCCGACGTCGCCCGGGGCACGGCCCGGTTCCGGGCCACGCCCCGGGGGCGCGCGGCCGCCGACAAGGCCGACGCGATAGGCGCACGACCCGGTCCGCTCGTCCGCATCCGGCGGCTGCGGAAGCGGGCGTGCGGATCGGTCGGGATACCGACATTTTCTTGACATGAATTGGCGCGCCGAAGCGGGCGGCGGTGTATGGTAGAACGCTTCGCCCAGATGCCCGGAGTGCCCTCCCGATGACCGACCAAACCGCCGCCCGAACCCGCTCCACGACCCGGCCGGCCAGTCTTGCCCCGCAGTCCATCTCGACCGACGTCCTGCTTGAAAAATACGCCAAGGCGGGCGAGCGCAGCATCGAGGAGGTACGCGACCGGGTGGCCCGGGCCCTGGCCGAGGCCGAGCCGGCACCGGCCCGCGCCCGCTGGACCGAGGAGTTTCGCGAGGCGATGACCGCCGGCTTCATCCCGGGCGGACGGATCAATTCGGCGGCGGGCACCGAGCTCGTCGCCACGCTCATCAACTGCTTCGTCCAGCCGGTCGACGACTGCATCAGCGGCGAGGACGGAACCGTCGGAATCTACGACGCGCTCGCCGAGGCCGCCGAAACCATGCGTCGCGGCGGCGGCGTCGGCTACGACTTCTCGCGCATCCGCCCGGCCGGCGCCTGGGTCCGGGGCACCGACAGCCGCGCCAGCGGGCCGCTGTCCTACATGTCGATCTTCGACCGCTCCTGCGAAACCGTCGAATCGGCCGGCGCCCGTCGCGGCGCCCAGATGGGCGTGCTGCGCTGCGACCATCCCGATATCGAGGGATTCATCAGCGCCAAGGACGGCGGGGCCTTCCGCAACTTCAACCTGTCCGTGGCGGTAACCGATCCCTTCATGCGCGCCGTCATCAACGACGAGGACTGGGAGCTGGTCCACGACGCCCGGCCGGGTCGCGACGGCGACGAGCCGGTTCAGCGCCGCGCCGACGGCAAATGGGTCTACCGCAGCGTGCGGGCACGCGAGCTCTGGCAGACCATCATGGCCAGTACCTACGACCATGCCGAGCCCGGGGTCCTGTTCATCGACACGATCAACGCCGACAACAACCTCGCCTACTGCGAGCGGATCGAGGCCACCAATCCCTGCGGCGAACAGGCACTGCCCCCGTACGGCTGCTGCGATCTCGGCAGCATCGACCTCTGCCGATTCGTGCGCCGCCCCTTCGAGGACGATGCCGACATCGATCTCGACGCCTTCGCCGAAGTCGTCGGCGTGGCGGTCCGGATGCTCGACAACGTGCTCGATGTCACCGCCTGGCCGCTGCCCCAGCAGCAGGCCGAAGCGATGGCCAAGCGGCGCATCGGGCTCGGCTTCACCGGGCTGGGCGACGCCCTGGTCATGATGGGCCTGCGCTACGACAGCAACGAAGGCCGGGCCTGTGCCGCCCGGATCGCCGAACGCATGCGCGATGCCGCCTACGCGGCCTCGATCGAGCTCGCCCGCGAGAAAGGCGCCTTCCCGCTGTTCGACGCCGAACGCTACCTCGCCACGCCGGGCTTCGCCTCGCGCCTGCCCGACGCGCTGCGCGCCGCGATCCGCGAGCACGGCATCCGCAACAGCCACCTGCTGGCGATCGCTCCCACCGGCACCATCTCCCTGGCCTTCGCCGACAACGCCTCCAACGGCATCGAGCCGCCGTTCTCCTGGACCTACCAGCGGCGCAAGCGGATGGCCGACGACAGCATCCAGGTCTATCCGGTCGAGGACCACGCCTTCCGGATGTTCCGCCTGCGCCACGGCGCCGACGAGAACGTCCTGCCGGCAAGCCCCGAGGCGGCCGCCGGCCGCAAGCCCGGGACGATCCTGTCCGATCCGGACGGCAGCCGGCGCATCGTCCTGCCGCCGGCTTTCGTGACCGCGCTCGAGATGCGCGCCCTCGACCACATGGCCATGAGCGCCGCGGTCCAGCCCTACATCGACGCGGCCATCAGCAAGACGGTGAACGTCCCGGCCGACTATCCGTTCGAGCAGTTCGAGGATCTCTACACCGAGGCGTGGAAGGCGGGGCTCAAGGGAATCACCACCTACCGGCCCAATGCCGTCCTCGGCTCGGTCCTCGAAGCCCCGGGCCGGGAAGGACCGCCGGCGCGATCGGACGCCGACATCCTCGACGCCGACCGGCGCGTGAGCCTCGAGCACACGCCCTCGCCGCCCCTGGCCAGCCTGCGCTGGCCCGGACGGCCCACCCTGCCCGACGGCAACCCCAGCTGGACCTACGCGATCCGCCATCCGCTGGGCCGCTTCGCGGTGTTCATCGGCCATGTCGATGGCCCGCCGGCGGTGCCCTTCGAAGTCTGGGTCAACGGCGCCGAACAGCCCCGGGGCCTGGGCGCGGTCGCCAAGACCCTGTCGATGGACATGCGGGCCGCCGACCGCAAGTGGCTCGGCATCAAGCTCGCCGCCCTCGAGGCGACCACCGGTGACGACCGCTTCGACATGCCGATGCCGCCCGCTGGCGAATCCGAGCACATGCCCAGCCTGGTGGCCGGCTTCGCCCGGCTGGTCCGGCATCGCTGCGACGTGCTCGGCGCGCTGGCCGACGACGGTGCGCCAACGCCGGTGATCGACGCCCTGATCGGGCTGCGCGAACCGCGGGCGGGCACCAACGGCACGCTCGCCTGGACGGTGGACATCGCCAACGCGGTCACCGGCGACGACTTCGTGCTCTTCCTGAAGGAGCTCACCCTGCCCGACGGCGAGCGCCGGCCATACGCGATCTGGCTCGCGGGCGAATATCCCAAGGTGCTCGACGGCCTGTGCAAGCTGCTCAGCCTCGACATGCGGGTCTTCGATCCGGCCTGGATCGGCATGAAGCTTCGCAAGCTGCTCGACTACGCGGAGCCCAACGGGGATTTCTTCGCGCCGGTTCCCGGCGAGGAGCGTTCCGAGCGCTGGTCTTCGACCATCGCCTACATCGCCCGGCTGGTCATCCACCGCTACGCGATGCTCGGAATCCTCGACGAACGGGGCTACCCGCTGGCCAACGCCGGGATCCTCGCGGTTCCGGCGGGTGAGCGCGAAGCCGACCTGACACATCGGATCCTGCCGGGGCGCAAATGCCCGGAGTGCGGCAATCGCAGCCTGATCCGCAAGGACGGCTGCGAGTTCTGCACCGCCTGCGGCCACGTCGGTGCCTGCGGCTAAGGGGCCACCGACCCGCCGCAACCGGCGCGAACGCAACGGCCAGTCTCCGCTGGGCCGGCACAGCCTGCACCTGCTCGTCGACCGGATACGCGACTACGCGATCTACCTGATCGACCCCGGTGGCATCGTCACGAGCTGGAACGCCGGCGCCCAGCGATTCAAGGGCTACACCGCCGACGAGATCATCGGCCAGCATTTCTCCCGTTTCTATACCGAGGAGGATCGGGCCGCGGGCATGCCGGCCAGGACCCTCGCGAGCGCCGAGCGCGACGGAGTGTTCGAAGCCGAAGGCTGGCGCGTTCGCAAGGACGGCAAGCGCTTCTGGGCCAGCGTGGTCATCGACCCGATCCACGACGACGACGGTCGCCTGCTCGGTTTCGCCAAGATCACCCGCGACATCACCGAGCGCCGGGAAGCGCAACGATTCCTCGACCAGGCGCGCGCCCAGCTCCACCAGGCGCAGAAGATGGAAGCGGTCGGCCAGCTGACCGGTGGTCTCGCCCATGATTTCAACAATATCCTGCAGATCATCGGCAACAACATCGAACTGGCCACCCGCGAACAGCGGGCCGGGGGCGAGAACGTGGACCGCCATCTCGAGGTGGCGCGCGACGCGGTCGAGCGCGCAGCCTTGCTGACCGGCCGGCTTCTGGCGTTCGCGCGCAAGCAGCCGCTCAAGCCGGGACGTGTCGACGTCCGCCATCTCGTGATGAACATGCGCCCCCTGCTCGAGCAGTCGCTCGGCCAGGGGATTGCGCTCGAGATCGAGCTGCCGCCGGACCTGTGGCCCGCCTGGATCGATGCCAGCCAGCTCGAGAGCGCGCTGCTGAACCTGGCGATCAATTCACGCGATGCGATGCCCGACGGCGGACGCCTGGCGATCGCCGCGACGAACCTGCACATCTCCGACGAAGAGCGCGAACCGGACGGCCGGGCCGGCGATCATGTCCGCATCGTCGTGGCCGACACCGGCGCCGGCATGTCCGCCGAAGTGGCGGCGCGCGCGATCGAGCCGTTCTTCACCACCAAGCCCCCGGGCTCGGGGACCGGCCTGGGCCTGGCCCAGATCTACGGCTTCGTCGGGCAATCCGGCGGCACGCTGCGGATCGAATCCGAGCCCGGCCGGGGGACATCGATCATCATCTGCCTGCCCCGGCACCACGAAGGCTGAAGTGAAAGGCCTCGGGCGGCCGGGCGCCGCTCCTCGGACGGTCGGGCGCCACTGACAAGGCGACTCCGTCCGGGACCCGGCCACCACGGCGCGCGAGCCGCGCATCGCCGCCTTGCCGGACTCGCCGGGCTTGCCGGTTGCACTGCAATATTTCGCCCCCATATAGATCGGGCCGGGCGGTGATCGTCGCATTGCCATGGCCGACCGACCGCGGGGCCGCCAGCCCCTTCCGGATCGTGAATAGGAAGAGGCTATTCATAGTATTGAAATATACAATTTTTATCATCAATAGCTAGTTGCTATTATTATCGCATCGGGCCAGGGTGCCCGACCCGATTACCAGAGACACCCAACCAGGAGCATCAATGTCCGTCATCAACACCGAAATCAAGCCCTTCACAGCCCAGGCCTACAAGAACGGCAAGTTCATCGAAGTCAGCGACGAAACGCTGAAGGGCAAGTGGTCGGTGGTCGTGTTCTACCCGGCCGACTTCACGTTCGTGTGCCCGACCGAACTCGAGGACCTGGCCAACAACCAGGCCGAGTTCGACAAACTCGGTGTACAGATCTTCAGCGTGTCGACCGACACCCATTTCTCGCACAAGGCGTGGCACGACAGCTCGGATGCGATCGGCAAGATCAAGTACACGATGATCGGCGACCCCGCCGGCACGATCACCCGCAACTTCGAAGTCATGCGCGAAGACCAGGGCCTGGCCGACCGCGGCACCTTCATCGTCGATCCGAACGGCATCATCCAGGCGCTGGAGATCACCGCCGAAGGCATCGGCCGCAACGCCACGGACCTGCTGCGCAAGGTGAAGGCAGCGCAATACGTGGCGGCGCACCCGGGCGAGGTCTGCCCCGCCAAGTGGGAAGAAGGCGCCAAGACGCTGACCCCGTCGCTCGACCTGGTCGGCAAGATCTGATCGCACGGCAAGCGATCGCCCCGGGCGCCGCGCCGGCGCCCGGTGGGCCCGCCCACGAGGCAGGGTGACCGACGTACCGGGCCGGCAATCGCCGGCCCGATTGCCATGCGCTTCATGAACAGGATGGAACCTCATGCTCGATGACAATCTCAAAGCCCAGTTGAAAGCCTATCTCGGGCGGCTCACCCGGCCGGTCGAGATCATCGCCTCGCTCGACGACGGCAAGCAGTCCGGCGAGTTGCGCGAACTGCTCGACGAACTGGCGGCATCCTCCGACCTGGTCAGCGTCGACACCAGCGGCGATGATGAGCGTCGGCCGTCGTTTTCCCTGCGCGGTGACGGCACCGCGATGGCGATCCGCTTCGCGGCAATTCCGCTCGGCCACGAGTTCGCGTCGCTGGTCCTGGCGCTGCTGTGGGCCGGTGGCCATCCGCCGAAGGCCGAGGATGACGTCATCCAGCGCATCCGTGCGATCGACACCGACCTCGCCTTCGAGGTCTACATGTCCCTGAGCTGCCACAACTGCCCGGACGTGGTCCAGGCGCTCAACATGATGGCGGCGATCAATCCGCGCGTGAGCGTGGTCACCATCGACGGCGGCCTGTTCCAGAAGGAAGTCGAAGACCGCGGCGTCATGGCCGTGCCCTCGGTGTACCTCGACGGCGAACTCTTCGCCAGCGGCCGCATGGGCATCGACGAGATCCTCGCGAAACTCGCGACCGACGACGGCGAGGCCGAGGCGAAGCGGCTCGACGCCCAGGCGCCCTACGATGTGCTGGCGGTCGGCGGTGGTCCGGCCGGCGCCGCCGCCGCGGTGTACGCCGCCCGCAAGGGGATCCGCACCGGCATCGCGGCCGAACGCTTCGGCGGCCAGGTGCTCGACACCCTCGCGATCGAGAACTTCATCTCGGTCCCGCATACCGACGGGCCGTCCTACGCGATCGCCCTGGAGCAGCATGTCCGCGAATACGACGTCGACATCATGAACGCGCAGCGGGCCATCGAGCTGCTGCCGGCCGACGAGCCGGGAGGCCTCGCCACGGTGCGCTTCGCCAACGGCGGCAGCCTGCGGGCGCGGACGGTGGTCCTGTCGACCGGTGCCCGCTGGCGCGAGATCAACGTGCCCGGCGAATCCGAGTACCGCAACCGCGGGGTCGCGTACTGCCCCCACTGCGACGGCCCCCTGTTCAAGGGCAAGCGGGTTGCGGTGATCGGCGGGGGGAATTCCGGGGTCGAGGCGGCGATCGACCTCGCCGGCCTGGTCGAACACGTGACCCTGATCGAATTCGCACCCGAGTTGCGTGCCGATGCGGTCCTCGTGGCCAAGCTGCGCAGCCTCGACAATGTGCGGATCATCGCCAACGCCCGCACCACCGCGATCCATGGCGACGGCCAGCGCGTCACCGGACTGACCTACGTCGACCGGGCGAGCGAGGAAGTGCACGAGGTTCCGCTGGCCGGCGTGTTCGTGCAGATCGGCCTGGTGCCCAACACCGACTGGCTGCAGGGTACCGTCGAGCTGTCGCGCCACGGCGAGATCATCATCGACGATCGCGGCCAGACCTCGGTCCCGGGCGTCTTCGCCGCCGGCGACGCGACCACGGTCCCGTACAAGCAGATCATCATCGCCGCCGGCGATGGGGCGAAAGCGGCGCTCTCCGCCTTCGACTACCTGATCCGCACCCCGGCAGCCGCCGAGGCCGCCCCGGCGCTCGCCTGAACCTTCCGGCCTTCCAGGACACGGCCCGCGCATCCATCCGGAGCGCGGGCCGTTTCGCATCCCGGCTTCCTGGCCGTGCCGCACCCCGGCTTTGTGTATCCTCTGACGTTCACGGTGCTCCTCGCCACCGGCCAACCCCGTACCCGAAGCCATCGCCCATGACACCCCACGAGCTGAAATCGCGCCTGCGAATCCCGGTCATCGGATCGCCACTGTTCATCGTCTCCAATCCCGATCTCACCATCGCCCAGTGCAAGGCCGGCATCGTCGGTTCGTTTCCGGCGCTCAATGCGCGCCCCGCCGAACTGCTCGAACGATGGCTGCAGCGCATCAACGAGGAACTCGACGCCCATAACCAGGCGAACCCCGACCGCCCGGCCGCGCCGTTCGCGGTGAACCAGATCGTGCACAAGTCGAACGCCCGCCTCGAGCACGATCTCGAGATGTGCGTGAAGTACAAGGTGCCTCTCGTCATCACCTCGCTGGGCGCCCGCCCGGAAGTGAACGAGGCGGTCCACAGCTATGGCGGCCTGGTCCTGCACGATGTCATCAACCAGAAGTTCGCTCGCAAGGCGATCGAGAAAGGCGCCGACGGACTGATCCTGGTCGCCGCCGGCGCCGGCGGCCATGCGGGCACCCAGTCGCCCTTCGCCCTCGTGCAGGAGACCCGGGCATGGTTCGACGGGCCGATCGCGCTGTCGGGCTCGATCGCCAACGGCGGTGCGGTACTCGCCGCGCAGGCGATGGGAGCCGACTTCGCCTACATCGGCTCGGCCTTCATCGCCACGCATGAAGCCAATGCGAACGAGCGGCACAAGCAGGCCATCGTCGACGCGAGCGCCGAGGACATCATCTACTCCAACCTTTTCTCCGGCGTGCACGGGAACTACCTGCGCGCATCGATCGCCGCCACCGGGCTCGACCCCGACAATCTCCCCTCCGGCGATCCGAGCCAGATGAACTTCGAGACCGGCAAGCCCAAAGCCTGGAAGGACATCTGGGGCTGCGGCCAGGGCATCGGGGTGATCAACGAGATCCGCCCGGCCGCCGAGCTGGTCGACATGCTCGCCAAACAGTACGCCGCGGCACGCGAACGCCTGCTCGGCTGAACCGCATAGACGACCGCACGAGCGGTCGCTCCCGGCCGATGAATGGCGCCTTCGGGCGCCATTCGCGTTTCCGGCGTCCGCCATCGTCCATGTCTTCCCGCGCCTCCTGACCATGGCGCCTGCGGCCAGTACGTAGGCCGGCAGCATCACTGGCCGCCGCCAGTCCCGTCGCCGCGACCGTTCATGACCTGAAGCCTCGGCCGCTACCACCCGCGTCGCTAATCTGCCGTGAACAAATTCACGGCACGTCGTGTCTCCCAGCCAGGTGAGCAACTCCTCTGCTTCACTGGAGACCAAATTGGCGACGAAAGCAGTAACTCAACGCGTTGCGGACGCATCGAACGCAATCGCACATGGAAACGCCAAAGCGCGGTTCAAACGTATCTTCTCGCTGTCGTTCATGACGATGGCATGCGCGGCCATGGTGGCTTGCGGCGGCGGTGGCGGAGGCTCGGCCGGCGCAACCGGCGAGAACCCGACCAATCCGGTTGCCGGCGGCACACCGGGCACTTCGCTGGACCTGATCGGCACTTCGGTCGGATCGGCGGGGATGAACGCCACGATTCCGCCCAAGGCGACCAACGTCGGCAACGCCGATTCACCCGCCGATTCGAAGGCCGCCTCGCCCCAGGGCCAGGCCGCGGACGCGAAGGACCCGGCCCCCCCGTCGGCGCAAGCCTCGTCCGGGCAAGGATCCACGCAGCAGTCGGCGGCGCAGCAGGACTTCCTCAAGCGCCCCTTCGCAGCCGATTCCCCCTGGAACCAGCCCATCCCGGCCAACGCCACCTATCGCAGGAACGATGCGCGAACCAGCGCCATCCGC
>JBAYRO010000054.1:0-19307 GCA_041676645.1 Burkholderiaceae bacterium
CAGGATCGTCCGGTCGGCCAGCACGGTGTCGATCCCGATCTCGATGTGCGTGTTGGTCGCCGCCTCGAGATCGAGATTGGGCCCGGGCTGGCCATCGGCCCGGTAGGCCAGCTCGCTGAAGGTGGGCGTCTCGAAGCCGCCGCCGATGGCCGCATGCAGGCGCGTCGGCTCGCTGGGGCGATACTGCACGCCGACGACGGCCCGGGTGGCCGAATCGGTCCGGGAGCCGGAATCGTCGGGATTGGTGGCGGTGATGAAATCATCGTCGATCGAGAAGCGCACCCGCGAGTAGCGCAGGCCGCCCGCGAGCTGCCAGCGTTGCGTGAGATCCCATTGCGCGACCGCGTAGGCGCCCAGGCTGTCGACGGTGTCGCGCTCGTTGCGCCGCAGGGCGCCCGCCACGCCCGATTCGTTGACGAAGCCGCGGCGACGCTCGCTCATGCGATCGAACTCGAGGCCGAGGGTGTAGGCGATCGGCGCCCCGCCGAGCTGGCTGGCGCGCGTCCACTGCGCACCCACGCCGCCGAAGCCGCGATCGAGATCGATCACGCCGCCCGAGGATGTGTCGCCGCCGCCGGCGAAGGCCAGGTACTGGCGCATGCGCCGCTCGCCACCGTAGGCGCGCAGCTTGAGCTCGTCGCCGCCCGCCAGCCGCTGGCGCCACTCCACTCCGGCCTGGCGATGGTCGACCGACTTGCGGGTATCGAACGCGATCGCGCCGGTACCGGCCTGGCGCGGGTCCTCGTCGAACTGCGCCCGGGTCAGGCCCAACGGATCCTGGGTTTCCGGCTGGTCGAGTGTCGCGACGACCAGGCTCAGGCGCGAGCCTTCGGGATTCTCGCGAACCAGCTTGGCGCCCCATTGCTGGCGCCGGCTCGCGCTGTGCTCGCGCCAGCCATCGCTCCAGCGGTCGAAGCGGCGCAGCGACAACCCGACTTCCCCGACCGTGGCGCCCGCACCCACACCCCACTGTCGGGTGCCGAAGCTGCCGGCACCGCCCGAGAACTCGAGCGTCGGCCGGCGCGGCGGATCCTCGGTGTAGAGCGTGATCACCCCGCCGGAGGAATTGCCGAACAGCGCCGCGAAGGGGCCGCGCAGCACATCGACATGAGCCGCGGAACCGAGCTCGAAGGGCCCGGTCTGCCCCTGGCCGTCGGGCATCGTCAGCGGAACGCCATCCTGGACGAGACGCACCCCGCGCACGCCGAAGGAGGCGCGGGCACCGAAGCCGCGCGAGGATACCTGCAGATCCTGGGCGTCGTTGTAGCGATCGCGCACCATGATGCCCGGCACCTTGCCGAGCAGATCCGGCAGGTCGGCGCCGATCCCCTCGCGCTCGATCCTTTCGGAACCGACGGTGTCGAGCGTGAGCGGCAAGCCGAGCCCGGCTGCCTCGGGTCGGGTGGCGGTCACCGTGACCGCCTCCAGCGCGCTTGCCGAAACCTGGGCCTCGGCCTGAGCCTGAGCCTGGGCCGTGCACGGGGTGGCACTGGCGGCGAGCACGGCGAGCGAGGTCACGACCGCGGCCGGGAGGAATATGGGGTCAGACACGATATTCCATCGGAATATCGTGTCTGACCCCATATTCCCCGTCGCCATGATCAGGCCGCCGCCGGTTTCCGGGGCTCGGCCCGCGCCGCGTCCTCGATGAGGAGATCGACCAGCGCGCGGGCCAGCATCGGCAGGCTGTCGAGGTTGCGCACGCAGATCTGCATCTTGCGCACCGCCCAGGCGTCGGTGAGCGGGGCGATGTCGATCGCCATCGACTGCGCATGCCGTCGCGAGGCCGACGCCGGCAACACGCCGATGCCCACGCCGGCTTCGATCATGCGGCAGGCGGCCTCGAAATTGCCCACCTGGATGCGCAGTCGCAGGGGCTGGTGCATGAGCTCGCAGATCTGGCGCAGGAAGATATGCAGCCCGCTTGTCTCGGCCAGGCCGACCTGGTCGTGATCGAGCGTGCTCGCGAAGGCAACCGGGCCATTGGCCGTCAGTTCGTGACCGCGCGGCGCGACCAGCACCAGCGCGTCGTGTCGATAGGGAATCGTGTCGAGGGCTTCGGTGGGCACCCGCTCGGCCACGATGCCGATGTCGGCATGGCCGTCGGCAACCGTCCGGATGATGTCGTGCGAGGGCCGCTCGCGCAGGTCGATGTTCGCATCCGGATATGCCTGCAGGAAACTGCGCAGGACCGGCGGCAGGTACTCGCAGAGCGAGGTGGTGTTCGCGAAGACCCGGACCTGCCCCTTGAGGCCGGTGGTGTATTCCCGCAGGTCGCTGCGCAGGTGCTCGATCTGGTCGAGCACCGCCCGGGCGTGCTGGACGAAGGCCCGGCCCGGCGGCGTCAGCGTGACGCCCTGGCTGGTGCGATGGAGCAGCTTCGCGCCGATGTGTTCCTCGAGGTTCTTGACCCGGGCGCTGGCCGCCGGCAGCGAGATGTTCGAAGCCTCGGCCCCGCGGGTGAGGCTGCTGGCCTCCGCCACCCTGACCATCAGGCGAAGATCAACGAAATCGAAACGCATCGCAGACGAGGCTCCTGGGAAATGGGGTCAGACACCATTTTCCCTTCGGAAAATGGTGTCTGACCCCATTTCCCTATCCCTGACCATCGGGGAATGCGGGCCGTGCGTCGGAAGCCTGCGGCAACTTGCCAACGCCGGCGCCACCCTCGGAAGTACACGCGGTAAACTTGCCCTGCCGGCAAATCCAGACCAAGCAATAGGGAGAAGAACATGCGCATCCGCTCCGCCGTGGCCGTATTCGTCATCGCATTCGCCGCGGCAGCCTGCGCGCCGGTGCCGATCATGAACGTCGAGGACGCGCCGGTCGCCACCGCATCGGGCAAGGCCTTGTCCAAGAGCGATGTCCGCTCCGCGATCCTGCGCGCCGGCACCGGGCTCGGCTGGGTCATGAAGGACGAGGATCCCAACACGCTCCTGGGTACCCTGAATCTTCGCACACACTCGGCCGTCGTGGAGATCCCCTACTCGACACGCGCCTACAGCATCAAGTACCGCTCGAGCGTCGACCTCGATGCGGCGGACGGCAAGATCCACAAGAACTACAACGGCTGGATTCAGAATCTCCAGCGCAGCATCAACGCGAATCTTTCAGCAGCATCATGACCGTAGCCGCCCAGCCCCTTGCCACGCCCCCGAGCGCACCCGAGCGCGAAGGGTTCGCCCGCGAACTCGCCGCGCTCGTCATCGATGCCCTCGGGCTCGAGGACATCGACGCCGCCACGGTCGAGGTGTCGGCGCCGCTGTTCGGGGCCGGGCTCGGTCTCGATTCGCTCGACATGCTCGAGATCGCGCTGGTCGTACAGCAACGCTACGGCGTCAAGCTGAAGTCCGACGATCCCGACAACCCGACGATCTTCGCGTCGATGCAGAGCCTCGCCGATTTCATCGACGGCGCGCGAGCCGCACAGGCGTGAAGCTGGAGTGGAACCGCCGCTCGATGCGCTCGACGCGGCGATGGCCATGCGCGCTGTCGGCACGATCGCGCTCGCATGGCTCGCCTGGTTCTTCGGCCGCACGCTGCGCACGGGCCGGACACCGCTGATCGAACAGATCGCGCGCATCGGCATCGCAGCGCTTCCATCCGGACTCCGTCGCTACTGCCGCCGGCTCACGCAGGCCTGGTGCGCCTGGCTCGGCTGCGCCGCGATCCTGCCCTGGGCCCTGCCGGTGCCGCCGGTCGCGGCCGGCGCGATCGTCCTGCTCGGCAGTGCGATCCTGTTCGTGGGCGAGCGTATCCTGCGACCGCATGTCTTTCCCGGCATGCAGTTCCCCGGACTGGCGCAACAAGCAAGGGATACCTGTACGGCCTGGCGCAGCACGCGCCAGGCGCCACCGCGATGAAGCCCGAAGCCTCCACTCCCCTGGCGGCGAGCCCGGCCTGGCTCGATCGCATTGCGGTGCGCGATTCATCGCGCGACTGGACCTGGCGCGAGCTCCACTCGGCAGCCTGCACGCTCGCCGACGGCATCGAAGGCACGGCCACCATCGGCAATTTCTGCGATTCGCGCGCCGGCTTCTTCATCACGATGCTGGCCGCGCTGCGCCTGGGTACACGAATGGTCCTGCCGCCGTCGAGCGGCCAGGCGGAGATCGCCACCATGATCGGCGAGCTCGAGTCGCCGCTGGCCATCGCGGATTCCGACGCCGCCCTGCGCGGATTGCCGGCGACCACACGCGTGCAACTTCTTCGCCTCGAACCGCGCGGCACGCCGCGCGACGACGCGGCGCTCGCCTGGGGCGGCGCGCTGGACCCGCAGTCGGTCCGACTGCACACCTCGGGCAGCACCGGCAGGCCCCAGGCGCAGGACCGGACGATCGAGCAGCTCGTGCTCGGCTCGTGGTCCCTCACCCGCGGCTGGCTCGACTACATGGACGTGGGCGTCGACGCCCTTGCCGCGGTGGTCTGCAGCGTACCGTCCCAGCACATGTTCGGCCTGGAGATGGCCGGCATGCTGCCGCTGGTCCATGGCGTGCCGGTACTCGAGCGCCAGCCGCTGCTGCCGGCCGACGTCCACGGCGCGTTCGAGGAGCTCGATGGCGGCGGCATCTGGATCGCCACGCCGCTGCACCTGCGCGCGATGACGCGCGCCGGCGCCCGCTTGCCGAACTGCCGACTGGTGATTTCGTCGACGATGCCGCTCGCGCCCGGCCTCGCCGCCGAAGTGGAAGCCTTGTGCGGCACGCCGGTGGTGGAGATCTACGGCTCGACCGAGACCGGCGCCCTGGCCGTGCGACGTACCGCGATCGAATCCTCGTGGCGGGCGCTGGCCGGCGTGCGCCTCGTTCCCGGCGAAGAAGACACCACGGCATGGGGAGGACACTTCACGTCGCCGCGCAGCCTGGCCGATCGCATCGAGCTCGAAGCCGACGGCAGCTTCCGCCTGGTCGGGCGGCAGGCCGACATGATCAAGGTCGCCGGCCGCCGCACCTCGCTGTCGGCCCTGAACCTCCTGCTGGCGGAGATGCCCGGCCTGGGCGATGCCGTGTTCTTCCAGCCGACCGATGCCGGGCCCGCGGCGCGGCTCGTGCTGATCCATGCCGGCGCGCCCGTCGAGCGCAAGGTGATCGAAGCCTGGCTGCGCCAGCGCATGGATGCGGTGTTCCTGCCGCGAACGACCATCCGGGTCGCACGCCTGCCGCGAACCGCGACCGGCAAGCTGCCCCTGGCGGACCTCGAGCGGATCTACGGCGACTGGCTCGCCTCGAGGCGCGAGCAATGAGAACCATCGAGTTCGACATCGGGATCGCGCCGTCGCATCCCGCGCTGCCCGGGCACTTTCCCGGCAACCCGGTCGTTCCCGGCGTGCTCCTGCTCGACCGCTTGCTGGCCGGCCTGCAGGCCGAGACCGGCATGCGCGCGCAGCGCCTCGACCAGGCCCGCTTCCATTCGGCCCTGCGCGCCGGCGAGGAAGCCAGGGCCTACTGCAGCATCGACGGCCCGCGGGTCGATTTCCGCCTCCAGGCAAGGCGGCGGGGCGTGGCGACGCTCCTCGCGAGCGGGCGACTCACGCTGGGCGCGGCGCCATGACGCAATGGACCCGCAAGGCCGAGCGCGGCAGCGCCTGGCTGATCCACCTGATCGCCTGGCTGGCGCGCACCGCGGGTCGGCCAGCGTGCCGGCTGCTGCTCTATCCGATCGTGGCCTACTTCGTGGTGACCGACCCGACCGCGCGGCGGGCCTCGAAGGAATTCCTGGCGCTCGTGCGCGGCCGGCCCACCCGGCTGCGCGATGTGTTCTCCCACCTGTACTGCTTCGCAGCCACCCTGCTCGACCGGGTCTACATGGCCGCCGGCGAGTTCGATCGCTTCGAGCTGGAGATCGAGGGACGGGAGCTGCTCGAGCGCGCCGACGCGGCGGGCCGCGGCTGTGTGCTGCTCGGTTCGCATCTCGGCAGTTTCGACCTGCTCATGCTCGCGCGTCGCCTGTTCGGCGGACGCCCGGTCAACGTGATGATGCGGGTCGATCCGCGTGCCCGGGTCCGGCGCATCGCCGGTGTCGACGACAGCGCGATGAGGATGATCGAACTCGGCCGTGCCGACAGCTATCTCCGCGCCCACGAAGCCCTGCTGCGCGGCGAGGTCGTGGCCTTGCTCGCCGACCGGATCGAACCAGGGGCGCCGGGCCTCGAAGTGGAGTTTCTCGGGCGGCCCGCCTTGCTGCCGCTGGCGCCCCACATCCTGGCCGCCCGCGCCCAGGCCCCGGTCCTGATGTGCTTCGGTCTCTACGAGGGCGGCCGACGCTATCGCATCGAGTTCAGCGAGATCGGACCGACCGCGCCGAGGGCCAGCCGGGGCGAGGCGCTGCGCCCGGTCGTGACGCGCTACGCCGAGCGACTCGAGTCGGCGGCGCGCCGCCGGCCACTGAACTGGTTCAACTTCTATCCCTACTGGGACCGGCCCGGGCCGCAGGAGGGCGAGGCATGATCGCGCCCGCATCGACCCGTTTTGCCGGGCGCTTCGCCATGGTCCTCGCCCTGGCTCTCGCTGCGCCCGCCGTCCTGCTGCCCGGGCTCGCGACGGCCGCCGCAGCCTTCGGCTTCGATGAGCTGCGGCAACTGCTCCAGCAAGACGCCGGACAGGAGCTGCGATTCCACGAAGTCCGGGAATCCCCCTGGCTCGCCGCGCCGGTCGAATCCCGCGGCGTGCTGGTCGCCAATCCCGACGGCGTCCTCGAGAAGCGGGTCACGACGCCGCGCCAGGAGACCTGGCGCCTGGGCCCGGAGCGGCTCGAACGCATCGGGCCCGACGGCAAGCCCGCCGGCACCATGTCCTACGAGAAATTCCCGGCGCTCGGCGCCATGGCCCAGGCCATGCGCGAGAGCCTGGCGGGCCGCTTCGACGAGATCCGCGAGGACTTCGAACTGCAACTGCAGGGAACGGCCGAGCAGTGGACGCTCGTGCTGCTGCCGCGTGCCGCGCCGGCATCGGGTCACATCGAGCGCATCGAGCTGCAGGGCAACGCCGACGGCCTGCGCCGCCTTGACGTGCTCGAGCGCGACGGCGCGCGCACCAGCACCTATCTGCTCGACTGACATGAAGTGTCCCCGCGCTCGCCATCGCCCGCCTCGGTCGAGCGCTAATGCCCGCTTGCTTCGGCCGGGCGCCGCAGCCACCTGAGACGGAGCCCGGCCATGTACGACAAGGACCCACTGTCCGCGCTGCAAGCGCTGGAAGCCGCGCAGCGGCTCGCCTTCGCGCCGCTCGCGTTCCAGGCGAGCGCGGTGCTGCGCGACCGGGGCATCCTGGCCGCGATCGCCGCCGCCGATCCCGACGAGGGCGTGACGATCGACGAAGTCGCCGCAGCGACCGGCCTGTCGGTGTATGCGATCCGGGTCCTGCTCGAGGCGGGCCTCGGTCTGCACATCGTCTGGCGCCGCGATGGACGCTTCCATCTGGGTCGGCTCGGACACTTCCTGCTCAATGACGAGATGACGCGCGTCAACTTCGATTTCACGCGCGATGTCTGCTACCAGGCGGCGGCGCACCTGGACGAATCCCTGCGCGAGCAGCGCCCCGCCGGCCTCGCGACGCTCGGCCCGTGGAAGACGCTCTACGAAGGCCTCTCGAACATGCCGGAGCCCGCCGGCAGCAGCTGGCATGCCTTCGACCACTTCTACTCCGACCGCGCCTTCCCGGCCATCGTCGAGAAACTGGCGCGCACGCCGCCCGCGCGCCTGCTCGACGTGGGCTGCAACACCGGCAAGTTCGCCCAGGCCTGCCTGGAGGCGATGCCCTCGCTCGAGGTCGGCCTGGTCGACCTGCCCCGGCAACTGGCGCGCGCGCGCACCCGCCTCGATGGGGCGGGCCTGCTCGAGCGCGCGAGCTTCCATCCCCTCGACATGCTCGATCCCGCCGGCGAGCTTCCCGGCGGGTATCCGCTCATCTGGATGAGCCAGTTTCTCGACTGCTTTTCCGAGGACCAGATAACGGACATACTTGGCAAGGTGGGAAGGGCGCTGTCGCCCGACGGGCGCCTGTGGATCCTGGAACTGTTCTGGGACAGGCAGCGCTTCGAGGCGGCCGCCTTCAGTCTGCAGCAGACGTCGCTGTATTTCAGCTGCGTCGCGAACGGTAACAGCCAGATGTACGACTCCGCCGTGTTCCTGCGCCTGATCGAACGCTCGGGCCTCATCATCGAAGCATCGACCGACGGCGTGGGCGGGTTCCATACCCTGCTCGAATGCCGTCCAGGGAACTGAAGCACGGATGTCGAATCCTCCCGGCAAGTCCGTCCTCGGCCTGGTCGCCAGCAGCGTCGTCCATGCCGCCGGCCACGACCCGGAGTCCCTGTGGCGCGCCGCGGTCGAGGGCCGCACGGGCTTGCGCCGCAACGACCTCGACTGGTGCTCGCTCGACGGCTGGCTGGGCCGGGTGCCCGGGGTCGAGGACGCGGCGCTGGCGCCGGAATTCGCGCAATGGGACTGCCGCAACCATCGCCTGGCATGGCTCGCGCTACGCGATGCCGACTTCGCGCAAGCCGTCGCGGCCGCCGTCACCCGTCATGGGGCGCCACGCGTAGGGCTGCTGCTGGGCACCAGCACCTCGGGTATCCGCGCCACCGAGCAAGCCTACGCGCGCCGCCGCGACGACGGGCGCTGGCCGACCGACTTTTCCTGGCGGCACCAGCACTCGGCCGACAGCATCGCGCGCTTCGCTGCCGCGGTACTCGGCGTGCAGGGGCCGATGAGCGTGCTCACGACCGCCTGCTCGTCGAGCGCGAAGGTCTTCCTCACGGCCCAGCGCTGGATCGACGCCGGCCTGGTGGACGCTGCGGTGGTCGGCGGCGCCGACAGCCTGTGCCTTTCGACCCTGCACGGCTTCGATGCCCTGCAGTTGCTGTCCGATGATGTCTGCCGGCCCTTCGACGCCGGGCGTCGCGGCATCTCGATCGGCGAGGCCGCCGGCTTCGTGCTGCTCGCCCGCGAACCCGCGGCGGTCAGCCTGGCGGGCGGCGGCGAATCGAGCGACGCCTACCACATGTCGGCGCCCCATCCCGAGGGACGCGGAGCCCGCGATGCCATGCGGGCCGCCCTCGACGCTGCGGGACTGGAGCCGCGGGACATCGGCTACGTCAATGCGCATGGCACCGCCACTCCCGCCAACGACCGCGCCGAAGCCGCGGCGCTGGCCAGCGTGTTCGGCGCCCATGGCGTGCCGGTGTCCTCGAACAAGGGCATTACGGGGCATACCCTCGGCGCCTGCGGCGTGGTCGATGCCATCGTCACCGCGAAGGCGCTCGAGAACGAGCTCCTGCCGCCCTCGGCCATGGTCCGCGAGGTCGACGCCAGCCTGCCGGTCGACGTCTTGCGCGAGGCGCGTCCGGCGCGCGGCATCCGGCATGCCATGAGCAACAACTTCGGTTTCGGCGGCAGCAACTGCACGCTCGTGTTCCGACGGACGGGTTGAGATGGCTCCCTTGCGCTTCGGCCTCCATGCGATCGGGCTCCTCGCCCCGGGGTTCGACGACCTGTCTGAACTGCGCGGCGCGATCCGCGCCGGTGTGCCACCGACCGACGATGTGCCGACGCCCCTGCCGGCGCCGGCCGGCCTGCCGGCCAACGAGCGCCGGCGCGCCAGCCAGGCGGTGCGCCTCGTCCTGGCCTGCGCCGAGCGCGCGCTCGCCGACAGTCCGTTCGCCGCTGCCGAACTGCGCACCGTGTGCGCCACCGACGAGGGCGCCGGGGAGGTTTCGCTGCGGATGCTCGAGACGCTCGCCACCGATCGCCAGGTCTCGCCGCTCGTGTTCCCGAACTCCGTCTACAACGCGCCCTCCGGCAACCTGTCGATCGCCCATGGCAATCGCGAAGCGGCCAATGTCGTCAGCTTCGGCTTCGAGAGCTTCGCCAGCGGGCTCCTGTGCGCCGTGGTCGACGCGAGCGCCGACCATCGTCCCGTGATGCTGGTGTCCTACGACCCGGCGATGCCCGAGCCGCTCGCCGAGCTCCAGCCGGTCAGCCGCTCGACCGGCTGCGCCTGGATCCTCGCCGCCGATGGCGTGCCCACCGAAAACCCGCCGATGGCGCGCTTCGAGCTCAGCCTGGTCGATCCGGCGCAGGCGCCCGCGAGTCCCCTGCCCGGATGGCTGGCCCCCTGGTGGGCCGGGCACAGCAGCGCCAGCGCCTTCGCGGCACTGGGGCTGCTCGAGGCCCCGGCCGGGAGCCGCTTCAGCATGTCCCTGGGGGGACGGACACTGGTGCTGGACCGCCTCGGGGACGGAGCATGAAGCTCGACCATGCCGCGATCGCCCGCCGCGTGCCGCACGCCGGCGCGATGTGCCTGCTCGATACGGTCGTCGACTGGAACGGCCACAGCATCGAATGCGAAGCGGTCGAACCCGGTCCGGCGCATCCGCTCGCGCGCGAGGGTCGCCTGCCCGCGATCGCCGCCGCCGAGTACGCGGCCCAGGCAACCGCCGTGCATGGCGCGCTGCTCGATGGCATCGACGGCGCCCGGCCCGGGATGCTGGCCAAGCTCTCGGGAATCGAGCTGGGTGCCGACCCGGTGCCACCCGGAGGCGGTCGGCTGGCGATCCGCTGCGAACTGCTCGGCCGAACCGACGGCGGCAGCCAGTACGAATTCATCGTCTCCAACCGCGGCGGCCTGCTCGCCAGTGGCCGGCTGATCGTCGCCACCCGCAACGGGCCCGCAGCATGAGGCCGACGCCACCATGAATGCTTCCCCCAGGACGGCTTCCGGCAAGCCGGAAGAAAATCCGCGCCGGGCGCTCGTCACTGGTGGCAGCGGCGACATCGGCGCCGCGATCTGTCGCGCCCTGGCCGCCAGCGGCATGCACGTGATCATCCATGCGAATACCGGCATCGACCGCGCACGCGCCCTTGCCGATGACATCCGCGCGACGGGCGGCCGTGCCGAGGCGATCTCCTTCGACATCGCCGATGATGCGCAGGTCGCCGAGGCCGTTGCCGCGATCCTCGCGACCGGGCCGGTGCAGGTCCTCGTCAACAACGCCGGGATGCACCGCGACGCGCTGATGGCGGGCATGGAGCGGTCGGCCTGGCACGAAGTCATCGACACCAACCTCAACGGGTTCTTCCGGGTGACCCAGCCCCTGCTGCTGCCGATGGTGCGCACCCGCTGGGGCCGGATCATCAACATCGGGTCCGTCACGGGCCAGGCCGGCAACCGTGGCCAGGCCAACTACGCGGCCGCCAAGGCGGGCTTGCAGGGCGCGAGCCGCGCGCTGGCGCTGGAGCTGGCCGGGCGCGGCATCACGGTCAATGTCGTGGCGCCGGGCGTGATCGCCACCGACATGGCCGCCAGCGCGTTCCCCGAGGAGCGGATCAAGGCCCTGGTGCCGGCGGGCCGGGCCGGCCGCCCCGATGAAGTCGCGGCGCTCGTCGCCTTCCTTGCGTCCGATGCCTCCGGCTACATCACCGGCCAGGTCATCGGCATCAATGGTGGCATGTACTGAGATGGGTGCGCCGGACGAACGGATGGGCATGACGGGCGAACAGACGAGGATGCCGGACGACCTCGATCCGCGGCCATCGTGGGACCACGCCTGGATCGTCATTCCCGCCTACGACGAGGCGCGCACGATCCGCAAGCTGGCGCTCGGCGCCCTGGCCCGCTGCCCGCGGGTGATCGTCGTCGACGATGGCTCGCGCGATGGCACCGTGGCCGAGCTCGACGGCCTGCCGGTGGTCGTGCTGCGCCACGAGGAGAACCGCGGCAAGGCAGCGAGCCTGCGCACGGCCTTCGAGTACGCCCTGGCCCGGCAGGCCGACTGCGTCATCACGCTGGACGGCGACGGCCAGCACGATCCCGCCGACACCGAGCTGCTGCTGTCGACATGGCGGTCGCACCCACAGCGCATCGTCATCGGTTCGCGCCTGCATGACCGATCCAACTTCCCGCGGGCGCGCTACAACGCGAACAAGTTCGCCTGTTTCTGGATCTCCTGGGCCGCCGGCCACCCGATCGCGGATTCGCAGTCCGGCTACCGGGTCTATCCGCGCGAGGTCATGCGCATTGCACTGGGACCGCGGATCCGCGGCAGCCGCTTCACCTTCGAGAGCGAGATCCTGATCGAAGCGGCGCACCGGGGGCATCCGACGCTCGCCGTCGCAATCCCCGGGCACTATCCGGCCAATGCGCGGCCGAGCCATTTCCGGCCGGTGGTCGACATCGGCAAGATCGTCATCATGGTGGCCGGCCGCTTGCTGCGCCAGGGCATGGCGCCGCGCGGCCTGTGGCGCAGCCTGGGCACGGCGAGCGTCCTCCCCGGCCGGCGCGATGATGACGCAAGGCCAGCGCCCGCCGAAGCGGATCCGAAGCCGACGGCGAAGGACGCATCACTGGACGCCCCCACACGATGAACCCGGACGGGTCGGTCCTGGTCGAAGCCGAAGGACTCCTCTACCAGTACCCGAACAGCTCCGCGCCGGCGATCGACGGCGTCGACCTGCGGCTCGTCGCCGGCGAGGCCATCGGACTGCTGGGCCCGAACGGGGCCGGCAAGTCGACGCTGATCGACCTGCTGATCGGGCTGCGGCACCCCTCGCGCGGCGCGATCCGCCGACGCGCCAAGCCGCCGCCGACGATCGCCTGGGTGCCGCAGGAATACGCGCTCTATCCGGCGCTGGAATGCGGCGAGAACCTGCGCCTCTTCGCGGACATGCTCGACATCGACCGGCGGGAGGCGACGCGCCGGATCGACGCGGCGATCGAGACCTGCCGCCTCGGCGAGTTCATCGACCGCCAGGCCCAGCGCTGCTCCGGCGGCGTGCGCCGCCGCCTCAACCTCGCGATCGCGCTGCTTGCGCAGCCCGACGTCCTGCTGCTCGACGAACCTACCGCGGGCGTCGATCCGCAGTCGCGCGCCTTCCTTCTCGACCGGGTGCGCGAGCTGGTGCGCGACGGCACCGCCGTCCTCTATGCGAGCCACTACATGGAGGAAGTCAGCGACGTCTGCTCGCGCATCCTCCTGCTCGACCATGGCCGTGTGCTCGCCAGCGGCGAGCTCGATGCCCTGCTGGCGAGCGCCGGCGACGGCGAACCGCATGCCGACCTCGAAGCCCTCTTCATGCACTACACCAGCCGATCCCTGCGGGACTGAAACGAGATGAGCCCGACGCGAGCCGCCCTGCGCGCACGCCAGCTGTACCGGCTGGCCGCCAAGGAATGGCGGCTGCTCGCCCGCAATCCCCACGGCCTGGCGGTCCTGTTCTTCATGCCGGCGCTCTTCGTGCTGATCATGTCCCTGACCATGAAGAACTCGCTGGTCGATCGGCCGCCCCTGCCGAGCACCGGCTGGCTCGTCGAGGACACCAGCCCGCCGGCGACGCAGTGGGCCCGGCAATGGCGGGAGCAGCATCCAGCGCAGGTATTCGAATCGGCAGCCGCCCTCGAGCAGGCCGTCGCCGCCCGGGAGGTGGAAGCCGGCGTCCGGGTGAAGGCGGGCTGGCTCGGCGAGGACGGCCGGCCACGGGCGGACCGGGTCGAGATCTGGCTCGGCAACCGGATCCAGCCGGCGGCGGCGGCAAGGCTGCGAGCCGAGCTCGGCTACTCGATCATGCGAGCCGGCATGCGGATGGCGGCCGCCGAGGCGGGTCCCTTCGCCAGCGCGATGCTGGCCGATGCCGGGCCGACGGAACTGCTCGCCGGCGATGCCGCGCCCGGCATCCGCTATCTGTACGAGATCCAGTCGGGCCGGACGATGACGGCGGTGCAGCAGAGCGTGCCGGCGTGGCTCGTGTTCGGCATGTTCTTCGTCGTCATCCCGATCGCCGGCGTGCTGATCCAGGAGCGCAACGACGGCACCCTCGTGCGACTCGCCACCTTCGGAGTGACGCCGGGAGTCGCGCTCGCCAGCAAGTTCCTCGCCTTCGTCCTGCTCAACTGGATCCAGCTCGGCTTCATGCTTATGGTCGGCCGCTGGCTGGTGCCGCTGTTCGGCGGCGACTCGCTCAGTCTCGACGTCCATCCGGGCTGGTTCGTGCTCATGGTCGCGGCCACCAGCGCCGCCGCGGTCGGCCTCGCACTCGCGATCGCCGCCTGGACCCGGACCTTCGAGCATGCCGCGGCGCTGGGCGGCGGACTGAACGTCGTGCTGGGCGCGATCGCAGGCGTGATGGTCCCGCGCATGCTCATGCCGCCGAACATGCAGGTCCTGTCGGAATGGTCGCCCATGGGCTGGGCACTCGACGGCCTGCAGTCGGTGTTCCTCGGCGATCCCGACATGGCGACGATCCTGCCCCGCGCCGCCCTGCTCTGCGGCTTCGCGGCAGCGTGCATGGCGATCGGGTGGTGGCCCTTGCGCCGGATCGGCCGACGGGAAATGAGGGAAATGGGGTCAGACACGATTATCGCGAGCGATAATCGTGTCTGACCCCATTTCCCTCAGGATAGCGAGACGGCGATCCGGTGGCAGGCGTTGCGCGCACGCTCCATCGGCTGGCGCTCCCCCGCGGTGTCGGTGGCCCGCGCGATGATGGACGTCGCGCCGGCGATCCGCTCGCGCGCGATGCGCAACTCGAACTTCTGCCAGGCATGGCCGCGACGCGCCTCGACTTCCGCGTCGATCCAGCTCCCGCCCTCGTCGAAACTGAGCTCGACGCGGGCAATACCCTTCGCGGCCCAGCTGCGGCCCCAGACATGGACCGGATCGCCCTCGACGGTCGCGCGGTCGGCTGGGGCGACGATGACCGCATCGGGCGGCGCTTCCCAGACCGGCAGCGGTTCGGCTTGCCCGCCATCTGCGCGCAGCGGGCCCGGATCGTTGTAGACGCGGGTCGTGGTGATGGCCGGCGAGCGCCGGTCGGCGACATGCAGACGGCAGAGCCACTTCACCGAATTGGTGCCGTAGAAGCCGGGTACCAGCAGGCGCAGCGGGAAGCCATGCTCGGGCGGCAGCGGCTCTCCGTTCATCTCCCAGGCAAGCAGCACGTCACCAGCGGCGACGCGCGCGAGCGGCACGTCCTTGATGTAGGCATCGGCGCTCCAGTCGGCATAGCTGCCGTGGTCAGGCCCATAGGCCCAGACGAAGCTCGCCGCCGGGTCGGCGCCGACGTCCTCCAGCACATCGCGTAGGTCGGCGCCAGCCCATACCGCGTTGGAGGCGTTGCGCGTGTTGATCGTCGGATCGTCGGGGAAGCCGGCGCACTTGAAGAAGGTCTCGACCTCGCGGCGGGCAAAGCGCCCGAGATCATCGAGCCCGAGGGACGTCGGCAGCGCCACCATCCCGTCGATGTGCAGGCGCCAGTCCGCCAACGCGATGCGCGGCACCCCGAAATGCGCGAGGACGAAGTGATCGGCGTTCGACGTGACCGGATCGACCAGCGCGTGGATCGGCACCCGATGCCGGAAGGTGGTATCTGGCGACATCTCCATCGCAGGGCGCCAGAAGTCGTCGCCAGCGGAAATGGGGTCAGACACGATTTTCGCGCGCGAAAATCGTGTCTGACCCCTTTTCCAACCCCATTTCCAGGTGAGGCCGAGCAGGCCCAGCGCCGGGCCGGGCGCGAGCAGCCAGACGACCCGCTCGCCGAGCACCGGATAGAGCGAGGTCGCCAGCGCGATCGAGCAGACCGTGATCGCGAAGCCGATGCTGTTCTGGATCGCCAGCGCGCCGCCCACGATCTCGGGCGGACACGCCTGCGCCGACATGCTGGAGAACTGGGGGGAGTCGGCCACCACCGCGATGCCCCAGACGAGCAGGACCGCCATCTTCAGCATGAAGCCGGCGCCATCGAGGAAGGGATAGAGCAGGCAGATCGTGCCGGAGACCACGAGTGCGACGGTGGCGACGAAGCGGCTGCCCCGGCCGATGCTGAGCCAACCACCGCCGAAGCAGCCGAAGGCGCCGATGCCGATCACCGCGAAGGCGAGCAGCGCGATCTGCCCCGTCGAGAGCGCGGTACCGTCGGCGCTGGCCGCATCGACGATGAGCCATGGCACCAGCGCCCAGAAGGCGTAGAGCTCCCACATGTGCCCGAAGTAGCCGAAGGCCGCCGAGCGGAACTGCGGGAAGCGGAAGGCGCGCAGGCCGCCTCCGAGCAGGCTGCCGGTCCGGGGCTTGCCAGCGCGCTTGAGGTAGGGACCGTCGCCGAGGAGATGGATCGCAAAGCCGCCGGCCAGCGCCAGCAGCGAGGATGCGAGGATCACCGACTGCCACGGCAGGGTGCCGAAGGAAGCGCGCAGGCCGTAGGGCAAGGCGGTGCCCAGGGTCAGCATGCCGACGAGCAGGCCCAGCGCATTGCCAGTGTCGCCCCGCGTCCAGGTGATCACCAGCTTCATGCCCAGCGGGTAGATACCTGCAAGGCACAGGCCGACGATGAAGCGCCAGACAAGCGCCGGCGCGAGGCCGTCGGCGAGCAGCGCGAAGCCGGCATTGGCCGCCGCGCCGACGATACTGGCGACAAGGAAGATCCGGCTGGCGGGAAAGCGGTCGGCCAGTCCGCTTACCGCAAGGAGCAGGGTGCCGGTGATGAAGCCCAGTTGGACCGCGCTGGTCAGCCAGCCGATGCCTGCGACCCCGACACCCCACACCGCCTGCAGTTCGTCGGCCGCGCTGTTGGCGCTGAACCAGAGCGATGTGCAGAGCAGTTCGGCGACGACGATGACGGCCAGCGGCCTCATGGGTGAAGGGCCTGGTGGGCCTTGCTCAGCCTGCCGGATGAAGCATGTCGCGTACCTCGGAGGAAATGGGGTCAGACTCCATATTCGCGCGCGAATATGGAGTCTGACCCCATTTCCCTTGCCGCGTCAGCCCCGCTTGCCCATCGGCAACGCATCGCTGCCCGAAGCGCGTGGATCGCGCGGTCGCCAGCAGTCGCGATCGACCGCCGACAGGAAGGCCTGCACCCCGGCGTTGAAGGCCGCCGGCTCCTCGAGATTCACTGCGTGCCCGGTCGCGGGCAGCATCCAGAGCTGGGCGGTCGGCATGGCGCGCTTGAGGAACAGGTTGACGTCGAGGCAGGGCTCGTCCTCGTCGCCGACGATCAGCAGGATCGGCAGGCGAAGGGCGGCGAGCTCCTTCTCGTAGTCGTAGAGCGATGGCCGGATCGCCTGGTACTGGCGCAGGGTATGGGCCGAACCGACGGCCGAATGCTCGGCGAGACGCTCCTTGAATGTCTGCCAGCCGCGCGGATCCTTGTTGAGGAACTGAACCCGGTTGGCGCCGAGGGCGTATTCCTCGGCGACGGCCGCGGAGCCTTCGTCGAGGAAGCGCTGCGCAGTGGCCTCGGCCTGCTCCTTGAACAGGGCGCGCTGTTCGCGCGGCGCCCCCGACCCGACTCCGGCGGCCACCAGCGAAAGCGCGCGGGACGGATGCCGCAGGCCGAACTGCAGGGTCGCGTAGGCGCCCATGCTCAAGCCCACGATGTGGGCGCGATCGATGCCCAGACCATCTAGGACCGCGAGGATGTCGTCGGCCGAATGCTCGTAGCCGTAGAGCTCCGCCGACTCGGGCACGTCCGAAGGCGGATAGCCTCGGGCATTGAATGCGATGCACCGGTACTCGCGCGCGAACCAGCGCAGCTGTGGCTCCCAGTCCCGCAGATCGGCGCCGAACTCGTGCACGAACACGATCGGCCGCCCGCTGCCGGTCTCCTCGTAGTAGAGGCGTGCCCCCTTCGAATCTATGAATGGCATGTCTTCTCCTGGCCCGCGCCTGGCGCGGCACCGTCGTTTCTCATTCGAATGGCATTCAAATGGGGTCAGACACGATATTCGCGTCTAGATGGACAGACTCCGAATCGCTGCCAATATCGTGTCTGACCCCATTTTTCGGCTTCAATTCTTGCGCAGGTCCGGGTCCAGCACCTGCCCTTCGTCGAGCTGCACGCCGAGCGTGTTCAGCAGCATCGACACCAGGGTGTACTGGCCGGCGGTGTAGACGACGTCGACGCACTGCTGCTCGGAGAAGTGCGCCCGCAGCGCATCCCAGCCGGCATCGGTGATGAACTGGTCGGCATGCAGTTCATCGGCCGCGCGCAGCAGCGCGGCGTCGGCGGGGCTCCAGCCCGGCGCATCCGGCCCCTGCTTGATCCGCTCGATCTCGTCCTCGGTCAGCCCGGCATTGATGCCGATGCGGCGATGCTGCGTCCATTCGTAGCCGGAGCGGCACAGGTAGCCGATGCGCAGCACCACCAGTTCACGCTCGCGCGCCGGCAGGGAGTTGCGCTTGCTCAGCACATAGGAGCCGAAGCCGAGGAAGGCGTGCATCGCTTCGGGATGCGCCAGCTGGGTGCGGAAGATGTTCAGCACCTTGCCGTGCCGCTCGAGGATGGGATTGGCGAGTTCGGCCTGCTCGGGTGCCCACTGTTCCTGCGGGACGGGGGCGATCCTGGGTTTCGATAGGCGCATGGGTGATGCTCGCTGATAGGTCGGTTCAAAGATAAGGGATACTCGCTAGCGGAGTTCCACACGAATTACATGGGGGATTGAATCATGCGCGATGCCGATGCGGGCGCGATCGACGCCGCGGCGCAGGCGAAGGGCGCCCAGCAAAGCTACGCCAGCCTGGTGTGGGGCTATCGCCAGGCCGAGGCGGTGGCCGCGATGATCCATGTCGGTCGCGAGCTCGGGCTGTTCGAGGCGATGGCCGGCGCCGGCCCGCTGGATGCCGACGAGCTGGCAACGAAGACAGGCCTGCATCCGCGCTGGCTGCTGGAGTGGATGCGCCTGCAGGCAGCGGCGAAGATCCTCGTGTACGAACCGGTCGATCGCTTCATGCTGCCGCCCGAGGCCACCGACATCCTGGCGAACCCGGCGTCGCGCGCCTATGCGGCCGACAGCTTCACCGGGGGCTATCCGCCGGAACAGATCGCGGGGCTGATCGAATCGTTCCGGACCGGCATCGGCAGGACCTACGAATCGGAAGGCCCGCAAGCGGTGCGGAAGAGCGAGGCGCGTCACATCCGGACGGCGGAGAAACAGGTCGTGCCGGTCATGATCCCGGCGCTCGACGGCGTGCAGGAAAAACTCGAGCGCGGTGCGCTGGTGGCCGACGTCGGCTGCGGCGACGGCGCGCTGGCGGTTGCGCTGGCGCGGGCGTTCCCGCGCTCGACGATCCATGCGATGGATCCGAACTCGCATGCGATCGCGCATGTGGATCGGCTGGCCCGGCAGCACGGGCTGGACAATCTGTCGACCTTCGTCGCCCCGGCCGAGCGCTTTCCGGGCGAGGCCCGCTACGATCTGGTCATCACCTTCGACTGCATCCACGACATGACCGATCCGCAGGCGGCGATCGACGAGATCCATCGTCGCCTCGAGCCCGACGGCACCTGGTTCATCAAGGACATCCGCAGCAAGCCCGCG
>JBAYRO010000055.1:0-19301 GCA_041676645.1 Burkholderiaceae bacterium
AAAAATTTCCCAGCAGCTTGTGTCAAAGTTCGAGAATCGGGGCGGCAAGTCGATCCCGCGCTGGTTAGGCTATGTGCAGCGCGCGATGGCGATCGACATGCACGAACGGGGCATCGACACGGAAGGGTTGTGGGCCCTTCGGCTGCCTCGCGAACTTCAGCGCTTTTTTCAAAGCCAGATCCAGCATCAAAATAGGCTGTCTGAGTTGGAGCAATTTGCGGAAGAGGATGATGTCACCAGCGAGGAGCGGGGCTGGCTCGACCTTCTGCGCCAATTGGATCGTGAGGACCGCCGCGCGCTGCTGAGACTGGCGCGCTCGCTTGCGGCTCGGCCGGCCGGCACAACGCTGCATGATAGGTCACACACATACAGGGGGGAGGGGTGAGATTCGCACTTTGTGCTGTTGCGACGCTGGCACTGGCGACGTCGGGGCAGGCCACCAGTGCGCCGCTGCCGGACCCGATTGCGTTGCCGGCGGATCTCAACGTCAAGACAGTCGTCGATGGAAAGACGTTTCGCGTCCGCGCGAAGGCGCGGACCGTATGGGTCTATCGCAAGTCCCTGTACGTGATGCCCACGCCCGAGCTGATGCATGCCATGCGGCAGGCAGTCCGACAGGCGACCGGATGCGAGGCGACAGATTATTACTTTGTGAGCGCGGCTTTTACCGGCATGCTGGATTGCTCCGGCAGGGCGGATTCTGGTGCAGGGGCGGGGGACGATGATGCGGCGTCGCCTGTGGGCCTATGACCGATAATTCGCACGGCGACATCGAGGACGAAGCCGAGTTCCGATCGGCGCTCGTCCAGTCGCTGCTCGACCAATCCGCGCTCAACATCCAGGTCCTGGCGCTGCTGACACAGATGTTTTCGAGCGAGGATGACGCCCGGCAAAAGCTGCGTCCGCTCGCGAACCGGGCAACGGACCTGATCCGCCTGCAGGCTTCGCTGTTCAAATTCCTGACCGAGGAGCGCGGAAAGTGAGCCTCGACACGCGCCTCAATGATATCCACGCGAAGCAGAAGGAACTTTCTGTTATGCAGGAGCAGCTGCTCACCCGGCTCGAGAGTGGGAACGGAGGCGGCGGCTCAGGAGGCACGGGATTGAAAGACCGCATTTCGCGTCTTGAAAGCCAGTTCGACAAACTGCGCGACGACAACGTGACCTTACGCGACCGTATCGGCTCGCAGAGCGAGCGCCTGACGCAGCTGATCGAGAAAGTCTCGCATCTTCCCAGCAAGGGCTACATCGATGCGCGGCTGCTGGGGCTGCTCGTCCTCATCGCCGCATTCATCACCTTCGGCGAGAAGCTGCAGGCGCTGGTGCGCTGACCGCCGCACACCCGCCAAGGGGAAAGACATGGCGAACGAACTGGACGATATCCGCGCGCAGGCCGATTGCCCGCAATGCGGCGCGCCGCTCAGCGTGAGCTACCGGGCCCTGCGGCTGGGCAGGACGGTCGAGTGCCCGGGCTGCGGGGAGACCGTCAAGCCGGTCGACGCCACGCCGATCGGCGCGGTGCAGCGCCTGATCGACGAGGCGGACGAGAGCTAGCTGCGCACCCCGCCGCGATCGGCGCCGTTCAGACCAGATCGTCGATCGTCAGTCCGAGGGCTTCGGCGAGCTTGCGGACGGTCCCGATCGAGCCGGCCTTGCGGCCGGCCTCGATGTCGGCGATCTGAACGCGGTTCACGCCGGCCGCGTCGGCCAGCTGCTGCTGGGTGAGGCCGCGCAGATCGCGGTACACGCGCAAGGGCGTTTCGCCGGCAAGCAGCCGATCGACGAAGGCGGCAGGAATGAGCTCTTCCTCCCCCGAGGCGTGTCGGGCCATCGCGCGGTCATAGGCGCGCAGCTCCTCGAGCTCCTCGGTTGCGGCGAAGAGCCGATCATATTCGCCGCGCGTGATCTTCACCATGCCGTTCATCGATGTGCGCCTTCGATTTCGTTGCGGGCGGCCTGGGCGATAAACGCGCTTCGGGTCAGGCTGCGCTCGGCCGCGGCCTTGTCGATCGCGTCGAGGATGCCGCGCTCGATCGACAGGTTGACGCGCTTCACCCGGTGATCGTTGCTGATGCGCGGCACCGCGATCAGCGTGCCACCGGCCGCGAGCTCCTCGGCCGCGGCTGCCTTGACCTCGTCGAGGCCACGGGGCTCGACTTCGTCCTGGTCCTCGAACCACAGATCCAGAGCTTCGCAGGCATTGGGGAGCACGTCCTCGACCCTGTCCGCCGCCGAATGGCAGCCGGGCAGATCAGGAAAGCTCACGCCGTAGGCGCTGCCTTCGTCCTGATGCATGATCGCATAGAAGTACTTCACTTCGTCACCTTTCTGCATTGGGGGCTGGTCAAAGCCAGCCCGCCATCTTCGCTATCGACCGGGCCGTGCCGGTTGGCAGGTCCTTCTTGGGATGCGGGACGATCACCGTCTTGCCGCCCTTGCGGAACTTGGCATGCGAGCCCTTGGTAGAGACGTGCTCCCAACCTTCCGCTTCGAGCCGCTTGACGATCTTCTTGCTGTCCGTTTCCATGCGCAAATAAATACACATTATAGGGTGGGTGGTCAAGGGTGATGCGCAAATAAATGCGCATTCATGCGACCCCGCTGAACAGGGCCGGCCGCGACAACGCCGGGAGCGGGGGTATCGCGCGGGGGTATGCGCGGCGACGCTGCGGCGCGCGCGGCACGGATCGCCGTCGCGTTGGCGCCGATCGCGGCGGAGGGAGTATCCGCCGCGATCGGCGGTGCAAGCCGGCCCCGGCCTGGCAAGCCCTTCTATCTGTGGGTTTTCATGCTATGTTCCGCATCCAAGGAGGCGGGGGCATGGCGAGCAGCGAAGGTCGGTCGCGGCTGACGCCGGCCATGTCGAGCCGGCGGCTGCAGGTGCTGGACTTCGTCCGCGACTACATCGTCAGGCACAGCGAGGCGCCGTCGCTGAGCGAGATCGCCAATGGCTGCGGCATAGGCCGGACGCGGGCGCATGCGCTGGTGCGCACCCTCGTTCGCCAGGGCCACCTGATGCGGCGGCGCGGGGTGCGCGGCCTGATGCTTCCCAGCGCGATCGAGGAAGCCAAGCGCAAGCTGCGGCTGGCCGGGTACCGGATCGACGAAAGCTCCGAAGGGCCCTGCACAAATTCGAGACTGCTGCCGCTGCCGGCGCTCGACTACCTCGAGGAGGCGCAGCAGCGGGAGGATGAGAATGACGACAGCGGCGACGGCGAGCGGGGCGAATAGCTGGCAGCAGCGCCACCCGAAAAAGGCCGCGCAGGAGCTGGCGCTGCGGCGCGAACGCCGCCTCATCCGCAAGGAATGGTCGCACAAGGTCAACGGGACGCCCGAGACGCATTATCGCGCCAGTCATGCCCGCCAGGGATCGCTGGCGCGGCTGTACCAATCGGGCGCGATCGACATCGAGCAGCTGAGCGCATCGCAGGAGATCGCCGCGGTGCATGAGCGCATCGGCGCCGACGTGACGGTGCGCACGGTCAGCCTGGAGACCCGTGTCGACACCGGCCGGACAGCGGCGCAGACGTTCTTCGAGAAGCTCGGCGCGGTGAGGGCGGAGGTTGCGTATACCCGCTGGCGCGCCGCGCTGCCGGGCCCGGCAGCGCCGATCCTGGACATGATCGCCGGCGACGTCGCCTATACCGAGGCGGCGCGCCGCTACAGCATGCACAATCGGCGCGCCAAGCGGCTGCTGATCCAGTCGCTCGATCTCTGGCCGGCCATGGCCAGGCAGGCACGCGACGAGATCGACGAGGCGACGCTGATCGCCGCGCAGGCGGGCATCCTCTGATCCCTGCTTCTGGCCCCCTACTTCTGGCCCCCTGAACAAAAACGAGACTGCCCGAACGGCCACGGAACTGGCAAATCCGACCCCGCCACAGTTGCGTCCGCCTGGCCTGGACCGCAGCTCTTCCCCCCGGAAGGCCCGCTACCGACCCTGGTGGCGGGCCTTTCGCATTTCCGGAGCCCTCCATGCGCCCAACATTGCGCACAAGGGCCACGCCAAGCCTCGCGGCGCTGGTCGACGCCGAGGTCGACCGGCTCGACGGCCTGGTAGCGGCGGTGCGCGCGGGTATCCGCAGCCCGGCCCACTATGCCGAGCTGGAAGAGCAGGCCGACGCGATCGGAACCCGGCTGCGCGCAGCCTTTCGGAGCAACCGATGATCGACATAGGCAAACTGCGCCGGCGCATCGCTGTGATGGCCATGCCCGACGACGAGACAACGGTTACGCGCCGCTGCCTCGAGCAGATGGTGGCGGAGCTGAGCGCGGCGCGCTCGGCCGGCAGCCGCGCTCCCGAGCCGACGGCGCGCGCGCTTTGACCTGGCTGCGCGTGCTCAACGCCGTTCTCGAGCTGTGCGACGGGCGCGGCCGGCTGGTCGCTCACACCGAAAAGCCGTGGTGGAGCGCCACGTTCAACGGCGTGCGGCATGAGCTGCTGCTCTCGTTCGAGGGCGAGGAGGCCACGCTGATCGGCGAGGCGCTCATCGCGGAGCTGCCGGGCATCGAGTTTTCGCTGCCCGGCCAGATCGTCGTCGAGGCCAGGGTCGAGTGGGCGCGCCGACAGACCGATCCGCAGCGCCTCGACTGCCAGTTGATGCTGCTGCTGCTCGATGAGGAGAGGGCCGCCGCATGAGTGCGCACCGCATCCCCCGGACCACCGAGCAGGCTACCGCCATGCTCGAGCGTTTCGCCGTGCTCGCCGACGAGATCGGCGCGGTCGAGGCTGATCGCAACGCCGCGATCGCCGACGCCAACGCCATCGCCGACAAGGCGCTCGAGCCCCTGCTGGCCGAGCAGGGCGTGTTGCTGACCAAGCTGGAGCCCTGGTGGGCCAAGGCCTCGGCCGAGCTGACCAAGGGCAAGCGCAAGTCGATCGAGCTGGGCGGATGCATGATCGGCAGCCGGCTGGGCCGCGATACGCTGGGCACGGCCGACGAGCTGGAGCCGGTGATCGCCTGGCTGCAGAAGCGTGAATGGGCCGCGCCTCTGCTGCGCGTGACCACGACGATCGACAGGGCGGCCGTGCTCAAGTCGATCGACGGGTGCTACAAGAGGCAGCTGGCGAACATGGGCTTCTCGAGAATCGCTGGGGCCGAGACGTTTTATGTCGTCCGGGCCGAGCAGCAGGGCACACGGGCATGAAGCTGGCCGAACTCGACCACGTCAATCGCAGGGCGATCGACCGGCGCAAGCTCTATCGCCTGCTTGAGCACGTTGCCGCCGACAAGCTGACGATCGCCATCGATGGCGAGCGCCAGGACGAGGCCATCGTCGCTCTCGCCCGCGTCGTCATCGAGCGGGAGCTGCAGGCCCGCATCAACCTCATCGATGCTGTCCTCAAGTCCTACGGCGTCCTGGTCGACTAGATGGCCCAGCGCGTCGAGCGGCTGCGCGGCCGCGCAGGCCAGAGGCAGCGCGCCCGCCGGCTGCGGCGGACCAATGGCTTGTGCGAACGCTGCCAGGCCGAAGGGCGCACCGCCCTCGCTGTCGTCGTCGATCACATCAAGCCGCTCGCCCTGGGCGGCAGCGACGAGGACAGCAACACCCGCAACCTGTGCCGGGATTGCCACCTCGAGGTCACGGCCGAGCAGTTCGGCCATGCCCAGATCGCCGGCCGCGCCGGCGTCACCACGACCGGCCGACCGACGTTCAGAAACCATGCCTGGAACCTGAACGGACCGGGGGGCGGGTCAAATCCCGGGGGGCCATCCCCCCGTACACCGAGCCGCTCCTTCGTTTGTGGTGGGAGGGGTTTGAAAGTAAAAAGTTCGGGGCCGGATGATGGCTAGGGCGAAGGCCGGCGAAGGCGAGGTCGCCGAGCCGAACTGGTCGAAGTTGCTGACCGAGCGCGCGGAGCGCGACGCGGCGCGGCGGCACTGGAAGCGGGTGACCGCGGAGATGCAGGCGCTCGAGACGCTTTCAGCCGCGAACGGGCACGCGCTGCAGCGCCTGGTGCTGGCCTACATCGTCTACGATCGCTGCTCGCTGCTGGTCGCGACCGAAGGTGTCGTCACCACGCCGGCAGCGGACAACCCGAAGGCGATCGCCCGCCTGTCGGTCTACTTCAAGGCGCAGAGCGAGGCGGAGAAGACCGCCGAGCGCCTCGAGCAGCAGCTTGGGCTCTCGCCGGGACGGCGGGGCAAGGTCGGAAAGGTAACGAAGAAACGGGAGCGCAGCGCCGGTGCCGACGCGTTCCTCGGGCCGAAGGGATAATTCGGCAGCGGCGGACCCGACGACGGCCTGGGCCGAAGCGGCGGTCCGCGGGGATTTCGTAGTCGGCGAGCTGGTCCGCTACGCCGCCGAGCGGCACCTTCGCGATCTGCGTGACGCCGAATCGCGCGGGTATTTCTGGCGGCCGGAGCTGGCGCAGCGCGCGCTGGACTTCTTCCCGTCGCTGTTCACGATCACCGACGGCCCGGCGGCCGGCAAGCCGTTCACGCTGATACCGTACCAGGTATTCATCGTCGGCTCGCTGATGGGCTGGGTCAACGCCGACGGGCGCTGGCGGTTCCGGTCAGGCTACGTCGAGACCGGCAAGGGCCAGGCCAAGTCGCCGATGATGGCGGGGCTTGGCCTGTACGCGATGGGCTGGTGCGGGTTCCCCCGCGCCCAGATCTACTCCATCGCGGCGAACAGGCAGACGTCGATGGTCCTGTTCAAGGACGCGACGGCGATGTGCCGCGCGCCCGTGCCGGGCTATGACGAGCACGAAACGCTCGAGGCGCTGGGCCACGTCGTCATACGCGGCGAGGGCGACAACGCCCACAAGATCGAGCACCCGGGCTCGCAGTCGTTTTTCCTGCCGTTGGCCGACGGCAAGCAGCAGTCGGGGCCACGCCCGCGCATGGTGCTGGCGGACGAGATCCACGAGTTCTCGTCCGACGCGCAGATCCAGACCTGGCAGCGGGCGATCGACAAGATCGCCGGCAGCGCGATGATGGTGCTGGGCAGTAACACGCCGGCGACGTCGCAGATCGTCGGCACGATCATATCGGACACCGCCCAGGCCGTCGCCAAGGGCGACGTGAAGAACGATACCGCCTTCGCGTTCGTGGCGCGGGTGGACCGGAAGGACCGGGAGACCGTCTTCGACAACCCGGCCTGCTGGGGCAAGTCGCTGCCGGCGCTTGGCGTCACCTATCCGGTGACCAATATCCGCGAAGCGGTCGAGAGCGCCCGGACGCTCCTGTCGACCGCGTCGTCGGTCAAGCGGCTCTATTTCGGCATCCCGACGGGCGCCGCCGATTTCTGGATCGACGAGGAATGCTGGGCCGCGGTCCTCAAGGTCATCACCGACGAGGACCTGCAACGGCTGAAGGGCTGCCGGTGCTGGCTCTCGCTCGACCTGTCGAAGAAGAACGACCTGACGGCCCTGACGGCGACCTGGATCGCGGATGACGGCAAGCTCTGGTCGAAGACCTGGTACTGGACATCGAAGACGGGCCTGGCCGATCGGGCCACGGCCGACCACGCGCCCTACGAGGACTGGGTCGAGCAGGACTGGCTGACCGCCGTGCCGGGGACGACGATCGACAAGACCTTCGTCGCCGCGCAGGTCGCCCGGCTGGTCGCCGAGCACGACGTGCAGGAACTGGTGTTCGACCCGGCGCAGATGGCCGATTTCGAAGCCGCCTGCGAGGAGATCGGGCTGGATGCCTGGCGCTACGAAGGGCCGGACAAGCCGGTAGGCACGGGCCTCAAGCTGGTGAAGCACGCGCAGGGCACGCGCGTGGTGTTCGAGGACCGGCAATACTGCATGCCGCGTTCGATCGAGCGCTTCGAGGACAGGATCCTCAAGAAGACCATCGTCATCGACCATTCGCCGGTGACCTACATGTGCGCGGCCAACGCCGCTCTGATCGAGGACGGGATGAAAAACCGCGCGTTCGACAAGAAGCGATCGCGCGGCCGCATCGACGGCCTGGTCACAACCGCCATGGGCGCGGGCGCCGCGGACAATGTGCCGCTGACCGCGCCGAAATCATTCTGGGAAACGGACGAATGAGCAAGCTGGCGGTGATCGCACGGGACGTCATCGGAATCGGCGGCGCCGCGCTGGTGATCGGCGGCATCGCCTCGCTGAGCGCGGCGGCGGCGATGATCGTCGCTGGCCTGGCCATCGTCGCCGCCTGCATCCTCTGGGCGCTGCACGCCTGATGCGGGGCCTGTTCGGCGCGCTGGTCGCGCCCGGTCGGAAAGAGGTTACGCTCGACCAGTTGCCCGGCTTCCTGATGGGGGCGGAGAGCAGGTCGGGCGTCAGCGTCACCTGGTCGAGCGCGCTGCAGGTGGGCGCGATGTTCGCCTGCGCCCGCGTGGTCGGCGAGGGGCTGGCGCAATCGCGTGCGCGGCTGATGCGGCCGCGCCAGGGGCGGCCGGGCGCCGATGCGGCGTCCGACCATCCGCTGCATCGCCTGCTGTTCCTGGAGCCCAGCAAGGGCCAGACCGCCTTCGGCCTGATCGAAAGCATCGCCATCCACCTGATGTTCGTCGGCAACGCCTACGTCTTCGTCAACCGGGTGGGCGGCAATCGCGTGCACGAGCTGATCCTGCTCGAGCCGGGCCGGGTGACCGTCACGCGGCGCCCGGACATGACCTACAGCTATGAGGTCGCCGGCGACGACGGCGCGACCCGGCCAATGCCGGACGGCTCGATCTGGCACATTCGCGGGCCGAGCTGGAACGGCTGGATGGGGCTGGAGACGATCCGTCTCGCGCGCGAAGCGCTGGGCCTGTCGCTGGCGCTGGAGGGCAGCCACGCGGAGCTGCATGGATCGGGCAGCCTGGAGACCGGCACCTATTCGATCGACGGCGAGCTTACCAACGACCAGCACAAGAAGCTGGCGGGCTGGCTGAAGAAATACGCGTCCGGCGGCGAATATGCCAATATGCCGATGATCCTGGATCGCGGCGCGAAGTGGTTCTCGCGCCGCATGTCCGGGGTCGACAGCCAGCACCTGGAGACGCGGCGCTTCCAGATCGAGGAGATCTGCCGCTTCGCGCGCGTGCTGCCGATCATGGTCGGCCTGACCGAGAAGACATCGACCTACGCGAGCGTCGAGCAGATGCTGATCGCCCACGTCACGCATACGCTGTCGCCCTGGGCCGGCCGCATCGAGCAGTCGGCCGAGGTGGCGCTGCTGACCGACGCGGAGAAGGCCGAGGGGCTCTTCGTCCGCTTCAACCTCAACGCGCTGATGCGCGGCGATTTCAAGGCGCGGCAGGAAGGCCTGCAGATCATGCGCCGCAACGGCGTGATCAACGCCAACGGCTGGCTCGAGATCGAGGACATGAACCCGCGCGATGACGCCGGCGGGGACCAGTACATCGTCGAAGCCAACATGGCGCTGCAGGACGGCCGCGATCTGCCGCCGCCGAAAGCGCCGGCCGGCAAGGAACCAGATTGATGGCTCGTCCGGTTGAATTCGCCGAAGCGAACACGCTGCTGCTCGCGCCGGCCGGCCACGAGGACAGTGTCGCGCCGCTGCCCGTTCACCGTGGCGACGGGTGCGTCGTGTCGTGCTGGCAGCTTTCGGCGGAGGATCTGCGCCGCATCGCCGAGACCGGCGAGATCTGGCTCTCCGTGTGGGGCCATACCGCACCGCCCGTGCTCGTCAGCGGCCTGAAGGAGCATGTCATCTGATGGATCGCCTGGCCTTCGACCTGGAAGTCAAGCTCGCCGATGGTGGCGCCGAAGGAACGATCGAGGGCTATGGCTCGGTGTTCGGCCTGCTCGACCGCGGCGGCGATATCGTCATGCCGGGTGCGTTCAAGGCGAGCCTGGCCGAGTGGCGCAAGAAGAAGGCGCTGCCGCCGATGCTGTGGCAGCACGATCCCTGGCAGCCGATCGGCGTGTGGACCGAGGCCAGCGAGGACGAGAAGGGGCTGAAGCTCACCGGCCAGCTCGTCCTGGACGTGGCGATGGCGAAGGAGGCGCGCGCGCTGATCGGCGCCGGCGCCGTCAAGGGCCTGTCGATCGGCTATCGCACCAAGGACCACGAGATCGACCGTACGACCGGCGCGCGCAAGCTGAAGAAGGTCGACCTGTGGGAGATCTCGCTGGTCACCTTTCCCATGCTGCCCGAGGCGCTGATCTCGGGCGTGAAAACCTCGATCGACGATCGGGAGCTGGAGCGGGCCCTTCGCGACGAAGGGCTTTCCCATCGCGAGGCGAAGCTGGCCGTCAGCGTCGTCCGCAAACAGCAGGTCCTCCGAGACGGTGGACAGACCGAGCCGACATCCCGGGACGGGATGAAAGACGTGCTCATGTCCCTGCGCAGGGCTGGCGAAAGCCTGCGCTAACCCCCGGAGATACTCATGTTCATCGGCAAACAGGGCGCGCTCCTCGCGGGCGCGCTGCCGCTGGCGCTCGCCCCCGAGCGCAAGGAAGAAGGCTCGCTCACCACGGAGGTGAAGACCGCAGTCGAAGCCCTCGGCAAGACGTTCGAGGAGTTCAAGAAGAAGAACGACGAACGTCTGGCGCAGGCCGAGAAGAAGGGCGAGGACGCCGTCACCAAGGACGAGGTCGAGAAGCTCAACAAGGGCATCGAGGACGCCAAGGCCGAGCTGAAGAAGCAACTCGACGAGCTCGAGGCCAAGGCCAACCGGCTCACGCTCGGCGCCGGCGGCGAAGGTTCCGTGGAAGCGAAGGCCGCGGCCGCGTTCGGCGAGCTGATCGGCAAGGGCGATTATTCGCCCGACGAGCTGAAGCAGTATCGCGCCGATCTGGGCGGTTATCTTCGCCGCAACGAGGTCAAGGCCGTGACCATGCAGGTCGCGGTCGATCCGAGCGGTGGCTACTGGGTCACTCCGGACGTGTCGGGCCGCATGGTCAAGAAGATCTTCGAGACGACGCCGATGCGCCAGCTCGCTAACGTCGTCTCGATCGGCACCGACCGCCTCGAAGGCCCGATCGACAACGGCGAGTTCGATGCCGCCTGGGTGGGCGAGCTGGGCACGCGCAGCCAGACCGACGCCTCGCAGACCGGCGTGTGGTCGATCGATGTCAACGAGCTCTACGCGTACCCCAAGGTGACGCAGAAGCTGCTCGAGGACGCGAAGATCGACGTCGAGGGGTGGATCTCGGACAAGGCGACCAACAAGTTCTCGCGCAAGGAGAACGCGGCCTTCATCAACGGCAGCGGCATCGGCCAGCCCAAGGGCATCCTGAAATATGCCACGGCCGCGACCGACGACGCTTCGCGGCCGTGGGGCACGTTCCAGCACCTGATCACCGGAACCTCGGGCGGCTTCGGCAGCAGCTCGAACGGATCGGACAAGCTGATCGACCTCATCTTCGAGGTGAAGGCGGGCTATCGCCAGGCGGCCAAGTTCCTGATGGCGCGCAAGTGCATGCGCGACGTGCGCAAGCTGAAGGACGGGCAGGGCAATTACCTGGTCGACCTGCGCCTGCGCGACGGCGCGCTCGTCGAATCGATCTTCGGCTTCCCCGTCGTCGACGGCGAGGACATGCCGGTGATCGCGGCCGGCAGCCTTTCGATCGCGTTCGGCGATTTCGCCGAGGCCTATACGATCGTCGATCGGCTGGGCACCTCGGTCGTGCGCGACAACATCACCGCGCCCGGCTTCGTCAAGTACCACATGCGCCGCCGCGTCGGCGGCGGTGCGGTGAACTTCGAGGCGCTGAAGTTCCTCAAGTTCGGCACCTCGTAACGCGCAAGACGCACCGCCGGCGGATCCGCGAGATCGCCGGCGGTCGCTTCGCGCTCCTGTTTGCCTTTCTCCATGGAGGATCACATGACCCCCAATCGCGATAGCGCGTCCGGCCTGTTCCCGGTGATCGCGCTCAGTGCCGCAGTCTATTCCGCCGACAATACGCCGGCTGCGATCGACCTGCTCGACTATCAGGCCGCCACGCTGCTGCTGAACATCGGCGTCGGCGGCATCACCTTCACCGGCGCCAACAAGGTCGAGTTCGTTCTGACCCATTCGGACGACGGCACGACCTATACCAACGTGACCGACGACGACGTCGTCAAGGACGACCTGGCGCCGGCGACGATTACCGACGGCATCATCCGCGCGCTCACCGCCGCGCATGCTGCCGCGACGATCCAGAAGCTCGGCTACGTGGGCGGCAAACGCTACCTCAAGCTGCTTGCCGACTTTTCGGGTACGCACGGCACGGGCACGCCGATCGCGGCCAGCGTCGTGCGATCGCGCGCCGCGCTGCGCGGCGCGGCCTAGGAGCCGAAACCGATGGCGCTCCTCGGGCTCGACCAGGTCAAGGCGCACCTGCGCATCGAGCCCGGGGACACCAGCGAGAACACCTATCTGCTGGCGCTGGCGAGCGCGGCCGAGCGCGCCTGCGAGCTGCGCACGGGCCGCTGGATCGATCCGTCCGACGCGCCCGACGACAGCCTGACCGAGCCGTTCAGCGCCACGGACCTGGACCTGCTGCGCCAGGCCGCGCTGATCATGATCGGCGAGTGGTACTGCAACCGCGAAGCCTCGGCCGAAGCCACCGGCATCGCCGAGCTGCCGCTCGCGGTGACGTGGATCCTCGATCCGTTGCGGGACTTCGCGGACCGATGAGTGCGCGCGCTGGCCGCCTGCGCGAGCGGGTGAAGATCCAGGCCAAGAACCTGGTCGACAACGGCAAGGGCGGGCGCATGCGCCCCGTCGGTGGACCCGAGTGGACCGACGTGGCGACGGTCTTCGCCGAGGTTCTGCCGCTACGGGGCGATGAGGCGCTGCAGCATGCGGTCCTGCGATCAGTGCAGCTCTACCGCGTGACGATCCGCGCGCGCGATGGCGTGACCCCGGCGCATCGCCTGTCCTGGCGAGGCTCGGCGCTCAACATCAAGTCGGTGGCGATGAGCCCTGGGCGGGGGGAACTGGTCATGACCTGCGAAGCGAACGTGCCCACCTGATGGCCCGGCGTCGCGGTTTTCGCGGCATCGGCCGGGTACGGCGGATGCTGCGGCGGCTACCCGACAACGTCCGCAAACAGATGGTGGGCGTGCTCGAGGGAGCTGGTCGCGGCCTCAAGTCCGCCATGCGGGCGCGGGCACCAAAGCGCACCGGAGCGTTGGCGCAGGGCATCGAATACAAAGTCTATCCGCGCTCCCTGCGGCTCCGGGTCGGCTTGCTGCGCACCAGGGCCGGCCGCGCCGACCTGTTCTACGGCCGCGTCCAGGATCTTGGCCGCAGGCAGCAGACGGTGGTCGTCCGGCGGCTGATCCGCGGTGGTCGTGCCGAATGGAGCGGCCGCATTGCCGGCGGCAGCGCGCGTGCATCGCGCAAGCCGAACGATCTGCTCACGAAACCCTATCCGATGAAGGTCCCGGCCATGTCCGCCAAGCGATTCGTCACCGGCCGCTTCCCGGATCTGCGCGCGGCGATGCGCAATGGACTGAAGGGCGTTCTGGCGCGGGCGCTCAGAGGATCGGGAGGCGGAGGTGACTGACGCGAAGTCGGCCGTCGAGGCGGCGTTCTATCAGGCGCTGGCATCGAGCGTGACCGGGGCAACGGTCTATCAGGACGTACCCGAAAACGCCGACCTTCCGATCATCATCGTCGGCGACATGAAAAGCGCGCCGCTGGGCGCGAAGAACGATCCGGATCGTCGGGTATCCGTGCTGGTCGTGGCGATGGTCGCGGCCGAGGAGCGCGCCCCGCTGCTCGATCTGCAGCGCCAGATCGAGGCCGCGCTTGATGGCCGGGTTTTCACGCCGACGGGATGGCGGCTCGCCGTGACCTTCGAGGACGACGACGCCCAACTCGCGGAGGACGGCGTATCCTACGTCGGCACCTCCGCCTTCGACGTGCTCGCCCTGACGACCTGAACCGCGGGCTTCGTCCCGCTTCGAAACCCTCACCGGCCCGCCTCGCCAGCGGGCCTTTTTGTTTGAAGGAGCAGGCAGTTGGCGAAGAAACTTGGCAACGACTACCGGTTGTGGATCGAAAGTGCGACGCCCGGAACCTACAACGAGATCAAGGGCCAGACGACGCTCAAGATCAGCCGTCAGACCGGTCTCACGGACACTTCGACCAAGGATGATTATCCCTATGGTACCTCGGCGCCGGGCCTGAAGTCGCTGACGATCGACTGCGAGCTCTACCCCAACCTGCCGGATGCCAATGGCTACACCATTCTCGAAACGGCAGCGAACGCGGGCACGACGACCGCGGTCAATTTCCAGATCCGTAAGGGCGGGTCGACCGGTGCGAGTGGCGATGCGGTGTTCCAAGCGTCGATGTATATCGGCAACTTCGACACGGATTTCGGCAAGAACGACGTCGTCAAGTGCACCTGTCAGCTCACCCTGGCCGCCGCCCCGACGACCGACACGCTGTCTTAAGCCATGCCGGACGAAACCACCGCGCCGGCAACGCTGGCGATCGAGGAGCGCGGCGAGATCGCGCTCGTGCTCGAGGGCGACACCTACGTCCTGCGCCCATCCTACGAGGCGATCGAGAGCTTCGAGACGGCAACGGGCAAAGGCCTGGTGCAGCTATCCCGCGAGGCGATAGAGGGGCGGCTGCGACTGGGCGAGACGGCGCAGATCGCCGCCGAGTGCATCCGTGCCTGGGGACGCGCCAAGAACCGCCCGAGCGTGGCAGGCGTCAACGCGGTGCGCATCGCCGAGCTGATCATCGAAAGCGAGGCGGGCGTCATCGGTGCGTCGCGGACGCTGGCGACCATGCTCGCGATGGCCGCGACCGGCGGATATACCGCGCAGGGGGAAGCGAAGGCGGGGACGATGACGACGACGGCCGAAGTCCCCGCCGCAAGCTAGCCGGCTTCGCCATGGCCGCGCTCGGGTGGCGGCCGAACGAATTCTGGGCGGCCACGCCGCACGAATTCTGGACCGCCGTAGAAGGATGGGAGCGGATGAACCCCGCGCCCGAAGACTGAGCGCTTGGGGGCGGCCGATCGGCCGCCCTCATCATATCGAGGATCGACGATGGCCGGCACGCAGGAAACGCTGGCGCTCGGCATCGATGTCGCGACCGAGGTGATGGCCTCGAAAATCGCGATCGGCACCAAGGCGCTCGATGTACTCGAGCAGGCCGGCGTCAGCGCGGCCGAACGCATCGAGGCGGCGACGGCCCGGGCGGCCGTCAAGTTCGGACCATTCGCGCAGGCTGCGGACAATGCCGTCAGCAACGTGCGCAACTCATTCAAGGCGGCCGTATCCGAGGTCGAGAAAGTCGCCACGGCTCTGGCAAATTCGGCGAACAAGGGCCTTGGCGTGGACCTCGGCGCCGAACAGGCTCGCGAGGCAGCCACGGCCGCGCGTCAGCGCGTCGCCGCGATCGGACAGGTCGAAGCCGCGGTGCGGCGCCAGGCCGCCAGCGAGACACAGCTCACCGCAACCACGAAATTCTATCTTGCCGCCGTCGAGGAAGCGAAAATCAAGGCGGCGGCCTATGCCTCGCAGCTCGAGGCGGAAGCCGGCGCGCTCGAGCGTCTGCAGATCGACCTCAGGCAGGCGGGGGTCGCACAGGGGCAGTTCAATCAGCAGCAGGCGCGGACGACCGTACGTGCCGGCCAGACGCGCGCCGGCATGCAGCAGCTCTCGTACCAGTTGAACGACGTTGCCGTCGGGTTCGCCGCCGGCACGCCGCCCATGATCATCTTCGCCCAGCAATCGGGCCAGGTGATCCAGGCCCTGCAGCTCATGAGCGGAAACGCGAAGGGCTTCATCGGCTTTCTCGGCGGCCCCTGGGGCATGGCGATCACATCGGCGTTGATTGTGCTCACGCCGTTTGTCGCGAAGCTTTTCGATACGAGCGAGGCGGCAAAAAAGGCGGAGGAGGCCGCAAAGAGCCTTGCGGACCGGCAACTCGACATAGCCAACTTCTTCGATCGTTCGACCGGAAAGATCCGCGAGAACAGTCGCGCGCTGATCGAGAATGCGAAGGCTCAGATCTACGCCCGCACGCTTCAGGCGGAGAACGAGCAGAGCGGGCGGCAGCGCGAAATCGCCAAGGTCGTTCTCGAGAGCCGGAAGCGCCAGATCATCGGCTTTGAGGAGACGATCGAACCATCGACCGGCAACGTCATCCGCTCGCCGATCTATTCGAAGCCTAATTCCGAGCTGATCGAGGCGATCAATGGCTCGAAGAACGATCCTGACAAGCTCGCCCGAGAGCTGGCCCGGCTCGCCAACAGCAGCTCTCCCGCGGCCGGAGACGCCAGGAGGGTTTCAGACCTCATCGCCGAGAGTGCACTGGCAGGGCGCGACACGAGCAAGCGCGAGGCCATGCTGCGTTCGCTCGAGACGGGCGAACTTGATCCATCCCTGCTGGAAACATCGTCGCGCGGCCGGGACCGATCGGGCAAGACGCGCACAGGCGCCGACGACAGGTCAGCCGACGAACTCGCCCGGCTGCGCTTGCAACTGATCGACGAGGAGGCGAGCTATACCGGTAACCTGACACAGCGGCGCGACGCTGAGCTGGCCGCAATCGACGAGGAACTGGCGAGCTACGAGCGCAATCTTGCTGCACGCAGCGACATCACTGCGACTAGAAAAGCGCAGCTTCTTGCCGCGAAGCAGGCCCTCTCCGGGCAGCAGCGCGAGAACGCCGAACAGGAATACGGGCGGGCGACCGCCACCCATCGGGCCGAGATCGAGAAGAGCACGCTGCAGGTCCAGATCTCGGATGCGCGTCTGCGTGCCCAACTCGCCGGAACCAGTTCGGCCCGGCTCCGTGCCGAGCTAGATATCCTCGATCTCAGCGACCGGCTGCGCAAGGCCGAACTCGACCGGATCATGGCGGTCGAAGCGACGGGCTCGGCCACGTGGCAAGCTGCGAAGGACGAGAGCGACTGGCTGGATCGCAGCCGCGGCACGCGCGTGCAGGTGGTCAAGGAGAGCAACCTCTCACCGATGGACGGCTATGCCAAGCACCTGCGTGACGCCGTCGGCGGCGTGGACGAGCTCAACGAGAGCTTCGAGCGCGTCGAGGCCAACGGGCTGCAGAGCCTTGAAGACGGGCTCGTCGGCATAATTACGGGCACGGAGAGCGTCGCCGGCGCCTTCAAGCGGATGGCGGCCTCGATCCTGGCGGACCTGGCGCGCATCGCGGCGCAGAAGTTCATCTTCAGCCTGCTCGGGTTCAGCGATGGCGGCTTGGCGACCACGGCGGCGGCGCGGAAAGGCTACGCGACCGGCGGGCTGATCAGCGGCCCCGGCACGGGAACCTCGGACAGCATCCTGGCGCGGCTGTCGGACGGCGAATTCGTGGTCAACGCCGAGGCGACGCGCCGCTTCCTGCCCGTTCTGCAGGCGATCAATGACAACCAATTGCCGAAATTCGCCAGCGGCGGGCTCGTCTCCCCACGACTGCCTTCGATCGCCCCGGACTGGCGGAGCCGGGGCGGCGAGGGCGGAGGCGTGTCGGTTACTATCCATGCGCCGGGCGCGACGGCCGAGACGGTGGCGATGATCCGGCGCGAGATCGCCAACGCGGCACCGGCGCTGGTCAGCGCGGCATCCGCCAACACCACCCGCCAGCTCAGCCGCAGGAAGCTCGCCTGATGGCGCTCATCACGCCGCCGGCGGCGATGCCGATTCGCCGCATCGAATGGACGCTGCGGCAGCCGCACCAAGTCAACCGCTCGGGCTGGACCGGCCGGCGCCAGGTGACGAGCCTGCCTGGCGGATCATGGTGGAGCTGCAGCGCCGAGTTCGCGCCGGTGACAGGGCAGGCCGCGGCGCGAAAATGGCGCGGGTTCTTCAACGCGCTCGAGGGCCAGTTGCACAGGTTTCCGATGGTTGCTGTGGAATCGGCGCAGCACGCTGGGGGCAACCCCGCCATCGTCAGCGGTGCCGCCGGCGCGAAGACGCTCCAGCTCTCGGCCGCGCCGCCGGCGCTCCAGGCCGGGGATTTCATGACGGTCAAGCTGTCGGACGGCTCGCACCAGCTCGTGGTGCTGACGGCGGCGATCGCCGGCACGACGGCCAGTTTCGCCCCGGGCCTGCGCCTGACCGCGGCAACCGGCGCAGGCAGCATCGAGACGATCCTGCCGTTCGCGCACGTCTCATTGACCGCTGACAGCTTCCGATACGCGGTCGACCGCGGCCAGATTTATACCTTCGCCTTCGAGGCCGACGAAAGCTTCTGACATCGATGTCCCTGCCTGATGCCACAGCCGGCGCGACCATCGCGTCCGGCTCGTTCTCGCCTGCCTGGATGGCCTTCCTCGATTTCGCCGGCGATCCCGTGCGGGCGACGACGGCGCCCTATTCGCTCACCGTCGCCAGCAGCGGCGATCCCGAACTCGACGGGTACACCTTCGACGCGGTCGATCCGACGATGGTCTCGGTCGGCGACGTCAAGAACGCCGAGGGCGGGTCCGAGACGCTGACCTTCATGCTCAGCGGCATCGTCGGGCCCGACAGCGACCTGCTGAATACGGTTGGCGACACGTCGCTCTGGCGCGGCCGCACGGCGCGCCTCTGGGCCGTGATCTACGACGAGGCCGGCGTCCAGCAGGGTGCGATCTGGCCGGTCTACACGGGCCGGATGTCGGCGCTGCAGATCGGCGGCTCGCCATCCGCGCAGACGGTCAAACTTGATGTCGAGAACTACCTGGCCTCGCTCAAGCAGGCCTCGGGCCGCACCTATCTTGGCCAGAAGAGCTTCGATCCCATCGACAACACGGCCGCGCTGACGATCGGCGTCGCCAACGGCGCGACGAAGGGCGTCGCGGGAGCGGTGCCGACGCCGTCCTGGTGGGGCCGCCTGCCGTACAATTTTCAGGTGCCTTTCTAATGGAGCACGTGCGCACGCGCGGCTGGGAGTCCGCGCTCGCAGATTATCTGGCGGCCCACCGGGCGGCCGTATTCGCCTGGGGCGACTGCGATTGCGTGCTGTTCGCCGCCGGCGCGGTCGCCGCCATGACCGGCAGCGATCCCGCGGCCGAGGTGCGCGGCCGCTATCGCACCCGCATCGGCGCGATGCGCAAGCTGCGCGGACGCGGCTGGGCCAGCCTGGAGGGGATGATGGACGCGCATTTCGCGCAGGTCCCGCCCGCCTTCGCGCAACGCGGCGACATCGTCATGGCCAACGGATCGCTCGGCGTCTGCATCGGCCGGACAGCGCTGTTCGTCGGCGAGGAGGGCGGCGCGCCGGAGCTGGTGAGCCTGCCGCTGGCGTCCTGGTCTCAAGCCTGGCGCGTGCCACATGGGTAAGGTCGTCGGCACGATCGCCAAGGTCGTCGGCATTGCCGCGCTGGTCGTCACCGGCGTCGGCGCGGCGATCGGCCTGAGCCTTGGGGCCAGCATGGGCGCCGCGCTGGCGGGTGGCTTTGCCGGCACGCTG
>JBAYRO010000056.1:0-19058 GCA_041676645.1 Burkholderiaceae bacterium
CAGATCCTCGGCATCGACCGGCAGCAGGCCCGGCTGTTCGAAGGCAACCGGGACGGCCTGGAGGAACTGCCCATGGCCAGTGAAGTGCCGGCGAGCGTCGACGAGGCCCTGAACCGGGACATCGAGCGCGAGCGCTCGACCCGGTTCCATGGCAGGCAGGACAGCCGCAACTCGGCGCGCCAGGGCACGGATGTGCGGCAGGACAATATCGACGCGGACACCGAAGCCTTCTTCCGTTCGGTCGACCGGGCGGTGGCCGAGCATCATTCACGCCCGAGCGGCCTGCCGCTCATCCTGATGGCGCTGTCCGACCACCAGTCGCGTTTTCGCAGGCTCAGCACGAATTCCGCCCTGCTGGCCGAAGGCATCGACCGAAACCCGGATTCGATCACGATCGAGTCCCTGCGCGAGGAAGCCTGGAAACTGGTGCAGCCACGCTATCTCGAGCGCCTCGCCGGCCTGGTCGACAGCTATCGCGCCGCCCATGCCAGGGGCCAGGCGACCGACCAGCTTCCGGATGCCGCCCGGGCGGCGGTCGAGGGTCGGGTCGCCTGCCTGCTGCTCGAAGCCGACCGCCAGCAGGCGGGGCGACTCGTGCCCGAGACCGGCTCGATCATACCGGCGGACCTCGACAATCCCCATATCGACGACCTGTTCGACGATATCGGTGAACACGTGCTGAGGAATGGCGGTGAAGTGATCATCGTGCCGGCCGAATCGATGCCGACGGATACCGGAGTGGCCGCCACCTACCGATTCTGAGGGGCGCTTCGAACCACCCCCGAAGCGCGCGGATATCGGGCTCCGGGATGCGGCTTCCGCAACTTGGGAACGCTGATCTACACCTGCATGTTCATGATGTCGGTGTAGGCGGCGACCAGTCGGTTGCGCACCGTCAGGGCCGCCTGGAAGGACACCTGCGACTTCTGCATCGATGCCATCGTCTGTTCGAGGCTGACCGAGGGATCGCCGCTCTGATAGGCCTTGATCATCGCCGTGGACTGGCTCTGGGTGTCGCTCACGGACTTCAGCGCATCGCTCATGGCGGCACCGAAGCTACCCTGCGCCTTGTCGGCCTGGGCACTGCGCAGGGACTGGGCCTGTTTCTGCGAAGCCGCCTGCAGGGCCTGCTGCAGTGCGCCGAGTGATCCGATTTCCATGGTCGATGCTCCCTGGAGGGCATGCCGGCATTGTTCCAGCCGCCACGCGATCCGGGCCCGGAATAAGCGGGGCAGTGCGCCGCTAATTCAGCGCTTGGGGCCCTCAAGTTTTCCGGACAATCGTCCCGACCCTGCCCAGGAAACCCCGGAATCCCGGCAAACCGGAATCGAGACGACAACGCGATGGACACATCCCTTCCCGCACCTGCCGCCGGCGCCTCCCCGCTCAGTGGCCTGGCCGCCCTGCCGGTCCGCCAGCTGCTGGTCCTGGTGCTGGGCGTCGCGGCGCTCGCCGCCGTCATCGCAACCGCCTTCCTCTATTCGAAGGAAAGCGACTACCGCGTGCTGTTCGCCAACCTCGAGGACCGCGACGGCGGCGCCGTCGTCGCCGCCCTCACCCAGCTCGATGTGCCCTACCGCTTCGCCGCCGGCGGCGGCGCGATCCTCGTGCCCGGGGACCGGGTCCACGATATCCGGCTCAAGCTGGCCGGCCAGGGACTGCCGCGCGGCGGCACCGTCGGCTTCGAGATCCTCGACAGCCAGAAGCTGGGCGTGACGCAATTCCAGGAGCGCCTCAACTTCCAGCGCGGACTCGAAGGCGAACTGGCCCGCTCGATCCAGTCGCTCGCAGCAGTGCGATCGGCCCGCGTCCATCTCGCGATCCCCAACAGCAGCGCCTTCGTGCGCAAGCGCCAGCCGCCTTCGGCATCCGTCCTGCTCAACCTGCACGGGGGCCGGGTGCTCGATCGTGGCCAGGTGGCCGGCATCGTCAACCTGGTGGCCGCCTCGGTACCGGAACTCACGGCCGGCCGAGTCAGCGTCATCGACCAGGACGGCATGCTGCTGTCGAGTCGCGAAGCCGTCGACCATGGCCTGGATTCCGCCCAACTCGACTACGCCCGGCGTATCGAGGCCAGCTACATCCAACGCATCGTCGACATCCTCGAACCGATCGTCGGCAAGGGCAATGTCCGGGCCCAGGTCACCGCCGAGGTCGACTTTACCCGGCAGGAATCGACCGCGGAAGTCTACCGACCCAACCAGGACGGTGAGCCCGTGGCGATCCGCAGCCAGCAGCTGAGCATCGATCCGAGCGCCGGCGCGGCGGGCGCCGAGGGCATTCCGGGGGCACTCAGCAACCAGCCGCCCGCGGCGGCACGGGCTCCGGCCAACGGGCCGGCCCAGGACACCGGGGCCGGCGCCGGCGCCGAAGGAGCGGCCGCAGCCGCGGTGGCGAGGCGCGATTCGGTCACGAACTACGAGGTCGACAAGACGATCCGGGTGACCCGCAGCCCGACCGGCACCGTCAAGCGGGTCGCGGCCGCCGTGCTCGTCGACTATCGCCGCGGCGTCGACGCCGAAGGCGCCCAGACCCAGGCGGCGCTGTCGGCCGCCGAGCTGGAGAGCATCAATGCCCTGGTGCGCGAGGCGATCGGCTTCACCGAGAGCCGGGGCGATTCGCTGTCCGTGCTCAATACACCGTTCACCCGCGAGGAAATGCCGGCCCTGCCGGAGGTTCCGGCCTGGAAGGATCCGCAGGTCATCGACACCGCGCGCGAGTTCGGCAAGCATCTCGGCCTGCTGCTCCTCGGCCTGGCCACCATCCTGATGGTGATCCGGCCGACGCTGCGCGCCCTGCGCACGCCCGCCGAGTCGCCCGCCCGTCTCCAGCAGGTGGTCGGCGACGACATCAGCCTGCCCACGCCGGAATCGAATCCGCTGCTCGCGCCCCTGCCGAACGCGGAGGTGCTCGAGCTCGCCCGCGGCAACCCCGGCACGGTGGCCAACGTGATCCGCGGCTGGGTCTCCAGCGAGGAGCGCTCGTGACGATGAGCAACGACGGCATCGACGACGCGGCGGTCCTCCTGCTCGCGATGGGCGCCGATGCGGCCTCGCAGGTCTTCAAGCACCTGACGCCGAAGGAAGCGCAACGCCTCGGCGGGGCGATGGCGCAGATGAAGACGACCCGGCGCGATCGCATCGATGCGGTCCTCGGGCGCTTTCGTGCCGACGCCGAGGCGAACAGCCAGCTGGTCGAGGATACCGACGAGTATGTCCGTTCGGTGCTGACCCAGGCGCTCGGCGCCGAGAAGGGCGGCCTGCTGATCGACCGGATCCTGCAAGGGGGCGATGTTTCCGGAATCGAAAGCCTGAAGTGGATGGACGCGGCCGCGGTGGCCGAACTGATCCGCCACGAGCATCCGCAGATCATCGCCTCCATCATCGTCCATCTCGAGCGCGACCAGGCATCGGAGGTGCTCGAGCACCTGCCGGAGCGGATGCGCGCCGACATCATGTACCGCATCGCGACGCTCGAAGGCATCCAGCCCGCGGCGCTGCGCGAGCTCAACGAAGTCCTCGGCAAGCTGCTGACCGGCACCGATCACCTCGGGCGCACGAAGCTCGGTGGAACGAAATCGGCGGCCGAGATCCTCAATTTCCTCGGCGGAGGCGCCGACGCGCAGGTACTCGACTGGATCCGCGACCAGGATCCGGACATCGCCCAGAGGATCATGGACCAGATGTTCACTTTCGAGGACCTCCTGCAGGTCGAGGATCGTGGCATCCAGGCCCTGCTGCGCGAGATCCAGAGCGATGCGCTGGTGATCGCGCTCAAGGGCGCCGATCCGGAACTGCGCGAGAAGATCTTCCGCAACATGAGCCAGCGCGCCGCCGAAGCCCTGCGCGAGGACCTCGAGTCGAAGGGGCCGGTGAAGCTTTCCGAGGTCGAAGGCGAACAACGCGAGATCCTCAAGACGGTTCGCCGTCTCGTCGACGAAGGCCAGCTGACGATCGGGACGGGTTCGGAATCCTATGTCTAGCCGGATCATCGCGGCCGACCGGATCGGGGTCGTCGCGCCGTTTCGCCTCGATGCGCTCGGGCACGACGCCCGCCGATCGGGATCGACCGCCACGACGCAGCCCGTCTCTTCCCCGGACTCGATCCGGGCGGCCGCCTTCGAGGAAGGCCGGCGCCAGGGGCACGCCGAGGGGCTGGCCGATGCGGCTCGCACCCGCCAGGCCGAGGAGCGCGCCAGCGCCGGATCGCTGACGCAACGGGTCGAGGCGATCGTCGCCGATTTCGACCAGTCGCTTGCGGCCCTCGAGGAGTCGCTCGCCAACCGCATGCTCGGCCTGTCGCTGCAGATGGCTGCGCAGGTCGTACGGACCCATGTCGATACCCGTCCCGACGCGGTGCTGCCGCCGCTTCGCGAAGCCATCGCCGATGTCCTGGCCGAGGCCCGCCGGCTGATCCTGCGGGTTGCCCCCGCCGACGAGGCGGTGGTCCGCGAAGCCCTCGGCGAACTGATCGCCAATGGCCGCTGCGACCTGCGCATCGACATGTCCCTGCGCCCCGGCGGATGCATGGTCGACTCGCCCATGGCGGCGATCGATGCCAGCCTCGAGACCCGCTGGCGCCATGTGCTCACCGCGCTCGGCCAGGTCGCCCCGAGCCAGCTCGACGAGGTGCCCGGAGGCCGGATCGATGACTGAACGCGCCGCATCGCCCCTGCGCCGCGGTCCGGCACGCTGGGCGCGCTGGTTCGACAATCTCGACGAGATGCTGCGATCGGCCGACCCGGTTCGCCAGGAGGGCCGCCTCGCTCGCGCCGCCGGCCTGGTGGTCGAAGCCACCGGCCTGAAGCTGCCGCTGGGCAGCGTCTGCATCATCCAGCCCGAGCAGCACACCGGCAGCCCCGCCGGTGGCGGTGTCGAGGCCGAGGTCGTCGGCTTCGGCGAGGACCGCCTGCTGCTGATGCCGGCCACACCGACCCTGGGCCTGTCGCCCGGAGCGATCGTCCGCCCGCTCGAGCGTCCGACGCGGGCGCCCACCCTGGACCAGCCCTCCCACCCCTGGCGCCGCGCCGGGGATCGCATGCGCCGCCTGCCGATGGGGCCGGGCTTGCTCGGCCGGGTCCTCGACGCCCGTGGCATGCCCCTCGACGGACTCGGTCCGGTATTGCGCACCGAGGCGCAGCCGATCCATGCCCGCCCGATCAATGCGATGCAGCGCGAACCCATCCGCGAACCGCTGGACACCGGGGTACGCGCGATCAACGCGATGCTGACGGTCGGTCGCGGCCAGCGACTGGGCCTGTTCGCCGGCGCCGGCGTGGGCAAGAGCGTGCTGCTCGGCATGATGGCGAGATACACCCGCGCCGACGTGATCGTGGTCGGCCTGGTGGGCGAGCGCGGTCGCGAGGTCAAGGAGTTCCTCGAGGACATCCTCGGCGACGAGGGTCGCCGGCGTTCGGTCGTGGTCGCTGCGCCGGCGGACGAACCCCCGCTGCTCAGGATTCAGGCGGCGAACTACGCCACCGCGATAGCCGAGCATTTCCGCGACCAGGGCCAGCATGTGCTGCTGCTGATGGATTCGCTCACGCGCTTCGCGATGGCCGCACGCGAGGTCGCGCTCGCGATCGGCGAGCCGCCGGCGACCAAGGGCTATCCCCCTTCGGTCTTCGCGCGCCTGCCGCAGCTCGTCGAACGCAGCGGCAACGGCCCGCAGGGCGGCGGATCGATCACCGCCTTCTACACTGTCCTGACCGAAGGCGAGGATGCCAGCGACCCCGTCGGCGAGTCGGCGCGCTCCTTCCTCGACGGACACTTCGTTCTTTCGCGCCGGCTCGCCGAAGCCGGCCATTTCCCGGCAATCGACATCGAGCAGTCGACCTCGCGGGTGGCCAGTGCGGTCACCGACCAGGCCCACCAGGACCGCGCCCGCGCGGTGCGCTCCGCCTGGGCCACCTACCAGCAGAATCGCGACCTGATCGCCGTCGGCGCCTACATGCCCGGATCCGATCCCGAGATCGACCGGGCCATCGCGGTGGCGCCCGACATCGGCAGGTTCCTGCGCCAGGATCGCGAGGCGCAATGCGATTTCCGGGAATCGATCAACGCCCTCGGCGCTCTCGGCATCGAAACCGAACGCCATGCTCCGGACCTGAATGACGAGGTATCCCAGTGAAGCCAGCCGTCCTCGAGAAGCTCATCGAAATGGCCGACCGTAACCGTGACCTGGCCGCCACCCGCCGGGCTCGCGCCGAGCAGGCGCGCGTCCGGGCAAGCGGCACCCTGGGCTCGCTCGAGCAGTATCGCCAGAATCATCGCGACACCCGCCAGGCGGCGCTCGGCATGCTGCCGGGCGCGGTCGGGCTCGCCGTCCACACCCGCTTCGGCGGCAAGCTGGACGAAGCGATCGACGCCCAGCGCGACCAGTGCCTCACGCTCGAGCGTTCGGTCGGCGCGCGCTCCGACGAACTGCGCCAGGCGCATGCGCGGCTGCAGGCGCTGCGCGCGCTCGAACAGCGCCGTGAGCGGGCGCGCCGGCGCCGGGCCGACGCCACCGAACAGCGCACCCAGGACGATCTTTCCTCGAGCCGCCAGGCAAGCCGATGACGCCGATTTCAGCCATGCTCAATCCGGTGGCGGATCCCGGTCCGGCGTCGACGCCCGGCGCCGCCGACATGGCGACCGACGGCGGCGGATTCTCGGACGCGCTACAGCGCGCCGGCGCCGGCGCCGGCCAACGCAAGGAGATCCCCCCTCCCGGCAGCGAACCGGCAGGAAGCGCGCGCGGCAGCGCCCGCGAAGCCGGACGTACGCGAACCCCGGTCCGTGAACCGGCGGACAAGGGCGACATGAGCGGGGCAACGGACGCCGATGCCGTGGACGAAGGCATCGGGCACGAAACCGGGCGCATCGTGAAGGACCAGGCCGACGACGGTGGCGCCGCGGTCGCCATGACGGAGGCGGGACTGCCCCGCCCCGGCGAACGCAGTGCTGCGCAGACGCCGATCGACGGGCGTCGCGTCGCCATGTCCGGCAAGGAAGGCTCGGTCGTGCAAACCACGGCCAATGGCCGGCCCGGGACGACGCCGGCCACGGACGCCGCGGACCGCCCCGGCATGGCGGCGGATGCAGGGACCGAATCCTCCGGCGGCGCCGCCGACACGCCCTTTCCGACAACGGGAGGCCGGGACGAACCGGCCAGGAGCACCATCCCGGCCACGGCAATGAACCCGGGACAGGCAAGCTCGCACGCCGCCGCAATGGCGGCGGCCGCGGCCAGCATCGATGCGCAGCGCCCCGCCGGCGGCGTACGCCGACCGGGTGTGGGCACGATGATCGACCCGGCGGCCCGGAGCGCGGCCGCCACCGGCATCTCCGACGCCGCCATGGCTCGCGGCAGCCTGGTCGACACCCGCATGCGCGGCGCCACGCGAGCCACGCCCGGCGCGGTGATCGAGCAGCTGCCGGCGTCTCCCGGACCGGCCGACGTCGGCGCGGAACGGAGCTTCGACGACGCCCTGCTCGCGGCGCTGGCGCCCGACACCGATCCCCGCGCCGGGCTCGCCACATCGACGAACTCACCGACAGTGCCGGGCGGCCCGCGGCCGATCACCTTGCCGATCGCGGCGCCCCTCCATTCGCCGGCGTTTCCGCAAGCCCTCGGGCAACAGCTCGCCTTGGCCCTGCGCATGGACCTCGGCCAGGCCGAGCTCGTGCTCTCGCCAGCGGAACTGGGTCCGGTCAGGGTGGAACTGAGCCTCGACGGCGACTCGGCAAGCGTGCATTTCGCGGCGATCCACCCGGAAACCCGGCAAGCGCTCGAGCAATCGCTGCCCGAACTGCGGGCCCTGTTCGAGGAGCAGGGCCTGTCGCTGGCCGACACGCATGTCGGCGCGGGTTTCCACCGCGACGACGATGCGCAGCCGATGCCGGCAGCGCCATCGCGGGAGACCGACCAGCGCTCGGGCACGACGACCAGCGGCGCGATCCACCCGACGGGCGTACGCAGCCGACCCGACGCGCTGGTCGACCTCTTCGCCTGATACCGATAAACAGCGGAGAGCCGCCCCTTATTCCACGTCCGGAAAGTCTCAAGTTTTCCCAGAATCCCTCCATACGTTCCGCCGAATCGATCGGTGGGCCGCGGTGAATGCACGGCATGCGCCAGCATGGAGCGGATATGGCAGAGGAAAAGAACGAAGCGCCGGCAAGGAAGGGCAAGGGCAAGATGATCGCCCTGGTCGCCGGTGCCATGTTGCTGGTGGCGGGCGCCGCCGGCGGCGGCGCCTGGTACTTCGCATCGGGATCCGGCGGCGGCGCCACGGTCACCAGCAACGCCGACGGCGACGAGACCGGCAAGCGCCAGCGCAGGGCCAACCAGCAGCGCGTCTTCGTGCCGATGGACCAGTTCGTCGTCAATCTCAGCGATGCCCAACTGGACCGCTACGCCCAGGTCGCCGTGGTGCTCGAAGTGGCCGACTCCCCGACGGAAACCCGGATCAAGGCTTCGATGCCGGCGATCCGCAACGCGGTCCTGCTGCTGCTCAGCGCCCGCTCCGCTCCCGACCTGCTCTCGCTCGAGGGCAAGGAGCAACTCGCGATCGACATCGCGCTCGCCGCCCATGCCGTGCTGGCGCAGGAGACGCCACCGCGCCCGGCCGTCCGGGTGCCCGACGCGAACGGTCGACTCGTCCCCAGCACGCGCAGCTTCGACGATGTGGACACCGGCCCGATCGCCGCGGTGCACTTCTCGCAGTTCATCGTGCAGTAGCCGGCGCCAAGGAAATCCGCGATGGCCGAACAGTTTCTTTCACAGGACGAGGTCGACGCCCTGCTGGTCGGCGTCAACGGCGAGGAAGCCCCGGCGGCCGACGAGCCGCAAGCGAGCGATGGCGTCACCCCCTACGACCTCGCGCTCCAGGAGCGGATCGTCCGCGGCCGGATGCCGACGCTCGAGATCATCAACGACCGTTTCGCGCGAAACCTGCGGGTCGGCCTGTTCAACTTCATGCGGCGCAACCCCGACATCTCGGTCGGTCCGGTCAAGGTGCAGAAGTACAGCGCCTTTCTGTCGAACCTGGTGGTGCCCACCAACCTGAACATCATGCAGATCCGCCCGCTGCGCGGCAGCGGCCTGCTGGTGCTCGAGCCGCAGCTCGTCTTCGGGGTGATCGACACGCTTTTCGGCGGCAGCGGCCGACTCAAGACACGGATCGAAGGCCGCGAGTTCTCCGCCACCGAACAACGGATCATCGGCCGGGTGCTCGAAGTGGTGTGCAAGGAGTACAAGGACGCCTGGGCGGATGTCTATCCGCTCGAGCTCGAGCATACGCGCTCCGAGATGCAGACGCAGTTCGCCAACATCGCGACGCCGTCGGAGATCGTGATCACCACCAGCTTCGCGATGGAGATCGGCGACGCGGGCGGATCCATGCACCTGTGCATGCCCTACGCCACGCTCGAACCGATCCGGGAAACTCTCTATTCCGCGGTCAGCGCCGACCAGTCGACCGTCAGCAAGGGCTGGGTCTCCAACCTGACCCGGCAGCTGCAGCGCGCCGAAGTCGAGCTGACCGCCGAGCTCGGATCGGCACGGATCAGCTTCGCCGACCTGCTTGCGCTCAAGACGGGCGATTTCGTCGAGCTCGACATCGACGCCACGATAGAGGCGCGGGTCAACGCCACACCGGTGTTCGAGTGTCGCTACGGCACATCCAACGACCGCTACGCCATCCAGATCGAAAAGTTCCTCACCGACCCCGCGGGTCTCGAAGGCCAGAAATCATGAGCGACACTCCCGAGAACAAGCAGGACGCCTACGCCGACGAATGGGCGGACGCCCTGGCCGAACAGGAACAGGCCGAGGCGCCCGCCGCCGAGCGGCCCTCCACCGTGGCGCAGCCGGCCAGCGCCAGCCACCTGTTCCCGGACCTGTCCTCGCAGGGCGCCGGTCGGGAAGGCAAGGGCAACGACATCGAGATGCTGATGGACATCCCGGTGCAGCTGACCGTCGAACTGGGCCGAACCCGCATCCCGATCAAGCACATCCTGCAACTCGCCCAGGGCTCGGTCATCGAACTCGACGCCCTGGCGGGCGAACCGATGGACGTGCTCGTCAACGGCTGCCTGATCGCCCAGGGCGAAGTGGTCGTCGTCAACGAGAAGTTCGGCATCCGGCTCACCGACATCGTCACCCCGTCCGAGAGGATGCGGCGGCTCAACCGGTTCTAGGCAACGGCGATGAGCCCCACGGTTTCCTCCCTGCTCTCCCTGCTGTTCGTCCTGGCGCTGATCCCGATCACGCTGTGGATCGCCCGACGATTCATGGCCGGCGGCACGGGCACTGTCGGCCCGGGTCCCATCCGCATTCGAGCCACGGCGACGCTCGGACCGCGCGAGCGAATCGTGATCGTGGAGGCCGCCGGCAAGAACCTGCTGGTGGGCATCACCGCCCAGTCGATGCAGACCCTCGCCGAGTTCGAGAACGCACCGCAATTCGATGAAGCCGAAGCGCCGGCCTTCGCCAGCCTGCTCAAGGGGATCCGGCGATCATGAGGCGGCTCGACCGGTCCGCGATCGTCCCGGCCTTCCTGGTCCCGCTCGGCCTGCTCCTTGTGGCCGGCTCCACGCAGGCGCAGGTGGTCGGACTCAACGCCAGCCCCGCGCCGGGTGGCGGCACGACCTACTCGGTGCCGATCCAGACCCTGCTGCTCTTCAGTGCCCTGAGCTTCCTGCCGGCGGTCCTGCTGCTGATGACCAGCTTCACCCGCATCGTCATCGTGCTGGCCCTGATGCGCCAGGCGCTCGGCCTGCAGTCGACGCCGCCCAACCAGGTCATCGTCGGGATGGCGCTGTTCCTGACCCTGTTCGTGATGGGTCCGACCCTGGAGCAGATCCACGACGAAGCCTACAAGCCCTATACCGAGCAGGAGATCGGTTTCGAGCAGGCCGCCGCCATCGCGGCCACGCCGCTGCGCGCCTTCATGCTGCGCCAGACGCGAGAGTCGGATCTGGAACTGTTCGCCGCGATGGCGCAGCCCGAGGATGCCGGCATCGACGCCGAAGCGGCGGACGCCGATGATCGCCCCGCCGAGGCCGGCGCCACCGAGCCGGCCTCGGCGCAGGCCCCGGACGCCATCCCCATGCGGATCCTGATCCCGGCCTTCGTGGTCAGCGAATTGAAGACCGCCTTCCAGATCGGCTTCCTGGTGTTCATCCCCTTCCTGATGATCGACCTGATCGTCTCGAGCGTCCTGATGTCGATGGGAATGATGATGCTCTCGCCGGTGCTGGTATCGCTGCCCTTCAAGCTGATGCTTTTCGTGCTGGCCGATGGCTGGAGCCTGCTCGTCGCCTCGATGGTGTCGAGTTTCTGAGGACCGGGAGGAATCGATGACACCGGAGTACGTCGTCCAGGTGGGCCGTCATGCGCTCGAGGTGCTGCTGATCGTCGCCGCGCCCCTGCTGGGCGTCGCCCTGGTGGTCGGCCTCGTCGTCAGCGTGCTGCAGGCGATCACCCAGATCAACGAGAACACCCTCTCCTTCCTGCCCAAGCTCCTCGCCCTGGCCGCCACGCTCGGGATCGCCGGCCCGTGGCTGATCGCCATGCTCACCGATTTCATCCGGGAGATCTTCATGTCGATCCCGGGCGCGATCGGCTGATGCTCTCGATCACCGATGCCCAGCTCTTCGGCTGGCTGTCGAGCTTCCTGCTGCCCTTCTTCCGCGTCCTGGGAATCTTCACCACCGCGCCGGTCCTGTCCCAGCAGAGCGTCCCGCTGCGGATCCGGATCGCCGTGTCGGGCCTTGCCGCGGCGATCGTGGCGCCCACGATCGAAGTGGCCGATGGCGGCTTCGCAGGACCCAACCTGCTGTTGCTCGTTGCCCACGAGGTGCTCGTCGGGCTGACCCTGGGCTTCATCGCCCGCGTCATCTTCAGCGCCTTCGAACTGGCGGGCGAGGCCATCGGACTCCAGATGGGCCTGTCCTTCGCGGGCTTCTACGATCCGCAGAGCGGCGCCGGCAATCCGGTCTCGCGGCTGCTCAGCACCCTCGCGCTCACCGCCTTCGTGGTGATGAACGGCCCCGGGATGCTGCTGATGGCCGTCGTCGAGAGCTTCCGCGTGATTCCGATCGACATCGCCTTCGACTGGCTCGCCTGGCGCTCGCCGATCGCCCTGGGCACCCAGATGTTCGCGCTCGCGCTGGCGATCGCCCTGCCCTTCATCGCCCTTCTGCTGTTCGTCAACGTCGCGCTCGGCGTGATGTCGCGAGTCGCGCCGCAGTTCAGCGTCTTCGCGGTCGGATTCCCCCTGACGATCGGGATCGGACTGGTCCTGCTCGCGCTCATCATGCCCTTGCTCGAGATCCCGCTCGGCTCGGCGATGAACCAGCTGCGGATCGCGCTCGGCACCTGAAGCGAACCCCCACGAGGCGGCTTCGCATTCAGGGGGTGGCGGCGTGCAAGGTCGAGACCTGGGGCTGGCGGATCTCGCCGGCAAGGTTTCCCCAGGCATGGCGGACATAGGTGGCGACGGCGGCGATCTGCGCATCGCTCAGCTCGGCCCCGTACGGCGGCATGCCCCAGGGCCTGGGATTCTCGGCGGTCTGCGCCGCATAGCCGCCCTCGAGGATCACCCGCAGCATGTTGTCGGCGATGGGCGACCGGACACCCGGATTGCCCGCCAGGGCGGGCGCCCGCTCGCCGCCGCCCTGGCCGTCCTCGCCATGGCAATCGGCGCAGTGGTCGCGATAGATGTCCTCGCCGCGCGAGAGGGTCGCGGCAGCGGGCGCCCGCCGGGGAGGCTCGTCCTTGCGAGGACCGGCGTCCTCGACGAGATAGGTGGCGATCGCGAGCGCATCATCCTGCGTCAGGTGGCTGGTTCCCATGGACACGACCTCGACCATGGGGCCTGCCGCCCAGCCGGTCGTGGAGCGCCCGGTCAGCAACGCGCCAGCGAGTTCCTCCACACTGCCGGCGGCGGTCCAGGCCGGATCGCGCAGGTCCGGGGCATGCCAGCCGTCCGGCAGGCGGGCGCCGACCAGGGACTCCGGATCGGACTGGCCGCCGAGCCGATCCCGGGGTGAATGGCACTGGTCGCAGTGGGCGACCGCCCGCACCAGGTAGGCGCCACGATTCCATTGCGCCGAGCGGGAGGAATCCTCCTGCAGTTCGCCCGGATCGAAGTAGATGGCGCGCCAGGCGCGCAAGGCAAGCGAGGAATCGAAGGGCGGACGCACATCCGCGGACCGATTGGCAAGCTCGACCGCCGGAATCGTCCGCAGGTAGGCGAACAGCGCCTCGAGATCGTCGTCGCGCATCCGGGTGAACGAGGTATAGGGAAAGGCCGGCGACAGGATGCGGCCATCCGGCGCCACCCCTTCGCGCATCGCGCGGCGGAAATCCTCGAAGCGCCATTGTCCGAGGCCATGCTCGGTGGATGCGGTCAGGTTGCTCGAGTAGACGTCGCCGAAGGGCGTCGCGATCGCCCGGCCTCCGGCCCAGGGCGCGCCCCCGGGCCGGGTATGGCAGGACTCGCAGTTGCCGATATGGGCGAGGTAGCGCCCCTTCGCGAGCAGCGGATCATCGGGCGCCGGCGGTGCCGCGGCATCCCCGGTCGGCGTGGCCGCGGCACGGGCCACGACGCCGCACTCGAGGGCGGCGCGCGGCGGCGGCCCCTGCCGTGGAGCCGATTCCACGGGAACCGGCCGCGAGGCGAGCCAGTTCGAGATGGCCCGGATCTGGGCCGGCTCCAGGGACTCCGCCACCTCGACCATGCAGTCGTCCTCGCCGGCATGGCGTTGTCCCTCGCGCCAGGCGCCGATCTGGGCATTGATGTAGTCGCGCGGCAGGCCGAGCAGGCCGGGCACCGCCGGCGCGATACCGGTCAGGCGCTCGCCATGGCATGCGGCGCACGCCGGCACATCGCCTTCGATCCCCTCGAGCACCAGCCTGCGCCCGCGCTCCAGATCGGCCGGGCTGGCCTCCGGCGCCTGCGGGGGCGGATACGGCAGGTCCAGCCCGGCGAAATAGCTCGCCATGTCCTGGAGGTAGGCGTCGTCGAGGCCGGTCAGCAGGCGGCGCATGGGCGCGTACTGGCGATTGCCATCGCGAAAGGCCACCAGCTGGTTGAAGAGATAGGCCTGCGGCTTGCCCGCGATCCGTGGATAGTAGCCATCGCTCGATGAGCGCCCCTCGGCGCCATGGCAGATGGTGCACGGCGCCATCCGGTCGGCCATGTCCGCGGGCAGGCTGGTCGCGCCTGCGGTCCCATGCAGTAACTGCATGGCAAGCAAGGCCGAGGCCAGCTGGCGCAGCAACGGTGTCGGGACGGCGCGGGCGCAGCGACGCAGCAGGGATGCCGCTCGGCACGGGGCGGAACCGGAGAAACGGGACATGGACGGGCGAACCGGATACGAGGGATGGAAGGAGGGTCGATGCCCGAGCTTACACCCGGTTCCGGAAGCCATCGGTGCGGCGCAGATGCTCGAGCACCGAATCGGCGATCCGCGACAGCGGCAGGACATCCGATACGGCGCCCGCGGCGACGGCCTCGCGCGGCATTCCGTAGACGACGCAGCTCGCCTCGTCCTGGGCGATGTTCCAGCTTCCCGCCTCGCGCATGAGCCGCATCGCATCGGCGCCGTCGCGCCCCATGCCGGTGAGCATCACCCCGATCGCGTCGGCGCCCACGGCATGCGCCACCGAGCGGAACAGTACGTCGACCGAGGGTTTGTGGCGATTCACCGGCGGCTCGTCGACGATCTCCAGGATGTTGTCCGAGCCGCTGCGGACGACCCGCATCTGCATGCCGCCGGGCGCGATATAGGCGTGGCCGGTCAGGATCCGCTCTCCAGGCTCGCCCTCCTTGACCCGAATCCGGCAGTTGCGGTCGAGCCGGGCCGCGAAGCTGCGCGTGAATCCGGGCGGCATGTGCTGCGTGATCGCGATTCCGGGGCAGTCGGGCGGCATCGCGGCGAGGATTTCCCGAATCGCCTCGGTGCCTCCGGTAGACGCCCCGATCGCGATCAGCCTCTCGGTGCCCCGTGCAAGCCTCGCCCTCCCGGGCGATGCCGCGGGCGCCGCGCCGGCTACCGACGGGTCGACGACATGGCGCCGAACCCGGGCGCGCGCCGCGGTGCGGATCTTCTCGACGATCTCGCGGCCGGCCTCGCCGAGCCCCCGGCTGATGCCCAGCCGGGGCTTGGCGACGAAATCGACAGCGCCCAGTTCGAGCGCCCGCAAGGTGGTTTCCGCACCGCTTGCGGTCAGCGTCGACACCATCACGACGGGCATCGGTCGCAGGCGCATCAGGCGCTCGAGGAAATCGAGGCCATCCATCCGCGGCATCTCGACATCGAGGGTGATCACGTCCGGATCGAGCCTGCGGATCATCTCCCTGGCGACATAGGGATCGCTGGCCGCGCCCACGCAGACCATGTCCGCCTCGGCGTCGATGATCGTGGCCAGCAGGCTCCTGACCAGGGCCGAATCATCGACGACGACGACTTCGATCCTGTCCATCGTTCCTCCCTAGAAGAGCTCCACCGCACCGGCTCGCCCTGCGGCGCGGGCAATGCGATGGCCATAGCGGATCTCGTCCTCGATCTCGGGGCGCGCATCGCCGAGGCTCCTGGCGAGGACCCGGCCAGTATCGGGGAACAGCAAGACCTTGCGCGCACTTTCCCCGAGGACATCGCGGGCCGCGACCGGGATACCCTCGCGCTCCAGGAAGCGGTCGACGAAGGCGACATTGCGCTGCCCGATCCGGATCGCGGTGGCGCCGCGGATCACGTTGGCCCCGCCGAACACCTTCGCCTCGAGCCGATGACGACGCGCCCCGGCCTTCATCAGCCCGTTGATCAGCAGCTCCATCGCATGAAGTCCGTACCGTCCGGTCGCGCCGCCGCCTTCGGGGAGCAGGAAATGGTTCATTCCCCCGACCCGCCTGCCGGTATCGACCAGGCAGACCGAGACACAGGACCCGAGCACGGTCGAGACGATCATCTCCTCGTCGGTAACGTAGAACTCGCCCGGCAGGACCTTGACCGTCACCTTGCCGAAGGTATGGTCGCTGAAGAAGGTGCGGGCCTCGCCCTCGGCCGCCGCCCGCGCCTGCAGCCGGGCGATCCGCGCCCTGTCCTCGTAGGTGCTCATCGTTCAGTCCAGCGGTGCATCGATGCGGCGATAGACGGTCTTGCCCTCGGCCCGCAAGCCGGTCCGCATCCCCGTGAAATTCTCGGAATGGCCGACGAACAGCAGGCCGTCGGGCCGCATCCGCGCCTGCAGCGAATCGAACACCCTGCGCTTGGTACCCGCGTCGAAATAGATCAGTACGTTGCGGCAGAAGATGGCATCGAATGGACCGTCGAGCCGAGCCGCCGAATCGACCAGGTTGATCCGCTGAAAATCGACCAATGCAGCGAGATCCGGACGAATCCGCACATACCCCTCGCGCGCGCCCTTGCCGCGCAGCAGGAAACGCCGCCGCCGCTGCGCCGATAGCGCGTCGATCGCGCTCGCCGGATAGATCCCGGCACGCGCCACCGCCAGTACCCGGGTATCGATGTCCGATGCGAGGATCGACACCGGCGGTCGATCGCCGAGCGCCTCGACCGCGGTCATCGCGATCGAATACGCCTCCTCGCCGGTGGACGATGCCGCGCACCAGATCCGCAGGTGCTTGCGCCGCTGCGCGCACTGCTCGAGATGCTCGGCCAGAATCGGAAAATGATAGGGCTCGCGAAAGAACGAGGTCAGGTTGGTGGTCAGGGCGTTGGTGAATCCGGCCCACTCGCTGCTGTCCTCGTCCCGGAGCAGGGCGAGGTATGACGCGAAATCACGCAGGCCCAGCGCGCGCAGGCGCCGCGAAAGCCGACTGTAGACCATCGTCTTCTTGCTCGGCGCAAGCGAGATTCCGGCCCGGGCGTGAATCATCGAACGGATCCGTTCGAAATCTCCCGTCGTGAAGCGGAACTCGCGCTCCACCTGCAGGTCCTGCATCGCCTCCCTCTCCCGGCACGCGTCAGCCTGCCGCGCGCCACGACTTCCATCACCCGGTCTTCAGAAGGTCTCCCAGTCATCCTCGACGACGCGCCGTGCCGGCATCGTGCTCCTCGGACCCCGTGGCTCCATGCCCGCCCGTGGCGCAGCCCCATGTGCACCGACGGTCGGCGCGTCCGTTCGTCCCGGCAGATTCGTGACACCGGGGGCGCGACGCGGGATCGGGCGCTCGAAGGCCGGCACCTGGTCGGCGGCCGGAACGGCCGCGGCACTCGTGCCGGCTTGCCGCGACTGGCGGCCGGGCGCCTGCGCTCGGTCGACGTCCGGGCCGCTCTCCGGGCGTCGCGAGCGATCCGTGGCAAGCGATGCAGCGTCGCCAGCCGTGATATTGCCGCCAAGCCGGAACTCGCCGACGATCCCCTTGAGCACACCGGCCTGTTCCTTGAGGCTCTCGGCCGAAGCCGCGCCCTCTTCGACCAGCGCCGCGTTCTGCTGGGTCATCTGGTCGAGTTGCCCGACGGCCGCATTGACCTCCGAGATCTGCGTGCTCTGCTCGTGGGTTGCCGCCGAGATCTCGCCCATGATGTCGGTGACCCGGCGCACCGAGTTCACGATCTCGCCCATGGTCGCGCCCGCTTCCCTCACCAGGCGCGCGCCACTGTCGATCTCGCCCACGCTGGCGGTGATCAGCTCCTTGATCTCGTTGGCCGCCGAGGACGAGCGCTGGGCCAGGTTGCGCACCTCGCCGGCGACGACGGCGAAGCCGCGGCCCTGCTCGCCCGCGCGGGCCGCCTCCACCGCCGCGTTCAGGGCCAGGATGTTGGTCTGGAAGGCGATGCTGTCGATCACCGAGGTGATCTCGGCGATCCGTCGCGAGCATTCGGTGATGCTTTCCATGGTGTTCACCACGTTGCCCACCACCTCGCCGCCGCGCTCGGCGACTTCGGAGGCCGACATCGCGAGCTGGTTGGCCCGGCGCGCATTGTCGGCGTTGGTCCGTACCGTCTGGGTCAGGTGCTCGATGCTCGCCGCGGTCTGCTCGAGGCTGCTCGCGGTCTGCTCGGTTCGCGCGCTCAGGTCGTTGTTGCCGACCGCCACTTCGCTGGCGGCATTGGTGATACCGAAGCTGCTCTCGCGGACCTGGCCCACGATGGTCTCCAGCGCCTGCTGCATCTCGCCAAGCGCGTCCTGCAGCTCGCCAATCTCCCCGAAGGCCCCCTTTTCGGCTTCACGACCGAGATCGCCGTCGGCGATCGAACGCGCGAAACCAACCGCGCTCACCAGGGGCCGCGCGATCGCGCGGGCGATCAGCAGGCTGAGCATGACCAGCAGGAAGGCGGCGAGGACCACGGCTCCCGCCATGGCGTACTGCGCATTGCGGACGAATCGGGTCGCGCTGGCCACGGCGAGCTCGGTCGCCTGGGTCATCGACGAGATGGCGATGTCGATGTCCCGCGTGAACTCGTCGGACAGGGCCTCGGCCGAACGCATCATGTCCGAGCCGGCGCCCGGGTCCGTTGCCGCGAGCCCGATCGCATCGTCGATCCTGCCTGCAAGCTGGTTCATGTTCGATCGCAGGATCGACGCATGCTGGCCGAGTCCGTCGGGGTCCTTCGCGAGCGTCTCGTCGAGCGCGGCGCCAACGAGGGTGAAACCGGCGGCGATCGACCGTCGCTCCGAATCGATGCGCGATCCGTCGAGTCCGCCGATCACGTTGATCAGGCGATAGGTCCGCGCCTTGATCTCGCTCACCTCGGACCGCAAGCCGATGATCGCCGACTCGAGGCTGCCGTAGTGGCCGACCTTCTCCATCGCGCGATGCTCGATGCCGAGCGAGACTCCGCCGATCGCACCAAGCACCAGCATGAGCGCGATCGCGATGGCTGGCAGTGTCAGCAGACGGACTTTCAGAGTGTTCATGCAGTTCTCCAGACGCCCTCGGAGGACATTTCCAGGGCCGGGCCGGCTCAAGCCATGAGCGCCATTTCGGGCGCCGTGATCAGGCGCTCGATGTCGACCAGGATCAGCATCCTCTCGGCGACGGTGCCGAGCCCGATGATGTAGCTCGCGTCGACCACCGCCGAAAGATCGGGAGCCTCCCG
>JBAYRO010000057.1:0-18701 GCA_041676645.1 Burkholderiaceae bacterium
ACGATGCGCCCGGCGAAGATCGAGGCCGGCGCCCTGCCCTCGATGACGTCGGTGGCCGATACCACCCGGAACGGCAGGCCGGGCTCGCCGTTGTCGAGCCGGCCGGAGAATGGCGCCAGCGCGGTCAGGCCCTCGGAGAGCGGTATGGCCACCCGGCCGCGCTTGCCGATCACCTCGAGCTGGTCGGCGCCCACCGACAGCACGCCTTCGCCGAGATATTCGCGCAGCAGGGCGAGCGACAGCGACTGGTAGAGCTGGCCGTCGAACTCGGCCAGCATCGGCATCGAGCGCACCACGCCGTCGGCATCGATCACCGGGTTGAAGAAGCCGGCGTCGCGCGCCGCATGGGCGAACTGGGAAATATTGGCGCCGTAGCCGTCCCAGTGGGTGACGCTGACGCCTGGCGGCAGCGATCCCGAGACGAAGACCGGCGCCGGCAGCACGCCGGAGCGCTGCCCGCCGCGGTCGCTGCTGAAGTAGTAGCCGAGCAGCACCGGCTTGTCGCGCAGGGCCTGGGCGAGCTTGCCGTCGCCGGCCTCGCTGCGCTCATGCTCGGCGAAGACGATGTCGAAGCCCACCACCGCGGCGCCGGCATTGTCGGTGAGCTCGCGCGAGAGCCGGGCGATGGTCTCGCGCGGCCAGGGCCAGCGGCCCTGCTCGGCCAGGCTGCGCTCGTCGATGTCGACGATCACGATGCGCTCGTCCAGTGGCGCGCTGCGCCAGCGCAGCTGGGCGTCGTAGGCGAGCCGGTCGAGTGCATCGAAGACCGGCAGCCGGACCAGGCCCACGGCGGCGGCGGCCGCGAACAGCACGATCGCGAGCGCCGGCAGGAGGCGGTTCAGGCTCACGCGCGAGGTGGGCGGCGGCATGGCGGTTCAGCCCGGCAGCCGGAAGCGCACCTGCGCCCCGGCCAGTTCGATCAGGTCGCCATCGGCCAGCGGGCTGGCCGCCGGACCGATCGCGACGCCGTTGACCATCGGCATCGCCATGCCCTCGAGATGGGTCATGAACCAGCCCGAGCGACGCCGGGCGATCACCGCCACCTGCGCATCGCCATTGCCGATGCGCAGGAGGTTGCGATCGACGCGCTGGGTGATGCCGGCATAGGGCCCGCTCAGGTACTCGAGAAGCGGCGTGCTCACCACGGGCGCGGCCGACGCCGCCGCGGCTTGCGTGGCGCGGGCCAGGCGCAGGCGATAGATGCCGATGTCGATGCAGTCGCCCTCGGCGAGCTGGCACTCGGTGATCGGACGCCCGTTGACATGGGTGCCGTTGCGGCTGTCGAGGTCGCGTATCAGGCAACCCTCCGGATGGACCTGGATCTCGGCATGCTCGCCGCTGACGGTGAGATCGTCCAGCGCGAGGTCGTTGTATGGGCGCCGCCCGATGCGCAGGCGTTCGCGGCGAAGCGAAATCTCGGCCTGGAACCGGCCGTTCTCGCTCAGGACCAGCGCCAGGCCGATCGATTCCGTGGGTCCGGGCATCGGGGCACGCGCCACTCAGCCGGCCACCCGGCCGACGACCGCGAGCGCAGCAAAATCGACTATCCGGGCGTCCATGCGACTAGCCTAGCGAGGCCCGGGCCGCAGGCCGAATCCCGGATCCCCGAACGGTGTCGGACTGCCGCCGGACGGTTCGGGACGCGGCCCAGGGGCTCATCGGCGAAGCGGTCAGGCGCCGATGGCGGGCCGCGGCGCCGGTCCGGCAAGCCGGATCACGGGTTGCCGGTGCTCGAGCCCGATTCGCCGGTCGAGCCGGCATCGGTGGCGCCTCGCTGGCTGGCGACGCGGGCGCGCCGCGCCAGGAACCATTTGCCCATCGCGATCACGATCAGGGCGCCGACGGCCGAGGCGATGGTCGGTACCATGTCGTGCTGCGGCCCGATCCAGTCGTGGACGATGCGGTCGGTGACGATCATGCCGCCGGCGATCCAGCCCAGCAGCGCGCCGCCGAACCAGATCACGATCGGATGGCGCTCGATGACGCCCAGCACGATGCGGCTGCCCCAGATGATGATGGGCACGCTGACCAGCAGGCCGAAGATCACCAGGCCCATCTGGTGGTCCGCATTGGCGGACTGGTCGGCGGCGGCGGCGATCGCGATGACGTTGTCGATGCTCATCACCAGGTCGGCGACGATGATGGTGCGGATCGCCGAGCCGAGGTTGGTGCCGCCGTCGATGTTGGCGTGATGGTCGTCGTCGGGCACCAGCAGCTTGACGCCGATCCAGAACAGCAGCAGGCCGCCGACCACCTTCAGGAAGGGCACCTGCAGCAGCGTGACCGCGAAGAAGATCAGGATCACCCGCAGGATGATCGCGCCGGCGGTTCCCCAGAGGATGCCCTTCCACCGCAGTTCGTGCGGCAGCTTGCGGCAGGCGAGCGCGATCACGACGGCGTTGTCGCCACCGAGCAGGAGGTCGATCAGGATGATCTGGCCGACCGCGGCCCAGTCGATGCTCGTGAGGAATTCGATCATGGCGCGCTGGCCTCGATGTCCGGCCGCCGCGCCGCCCGGCTGTCGAAACGCGGGCGGGGCTGCCGGGGATGCAGGTTCGACGTCAGAGCACGCTCTTCAGGAGCTTGCCCATTTCGGAAGGGTCCCGGGTCACCTTGATGCCGCAGGCTTCCATGACCGCCAGCTTCTCCTGGGCGGTGCCCTTGCCACCGGAGATGATGGCGCCGGCATGGCCCATGCGCTTGCCCGGGGGCGCGGTGACCCCGGCGATGAAGCCGACCACCGGCTTCTTCATATTGTCCCGGACCCATTCGGCGGCCTCTTCCTCGTCGCTGCCGCCGATCTCGCCGATCATGACCACCGCATCGGTGTCGGGATCCTCGTTGAACAGGCGCAGGACGTCGGTGTGCTTGAGCCCGTTGACCGGGTCGCCGCCGATGCCCACCGCCGAGGACTGGCCCAGGCCCAGCGCGGTGAGCTGGCCGACCGCCTCGTAGGTGAGCGTGCCCGAGCGCGAGACCACCCCGATGCGGCCCTTCATGTGGATATGGCCCGGCATGATGCCGATCTTGAGTTCGTCGGGGGTGATGACGCCGGGGCAGTTGGGCCCCAGCAGCAGGGTCTTCTTGCCGTTGCGGCGCATGCGGTCGCGCACGACCACCATGTCGCGCACCGGAATGCCCTCGGTGATGCAGATGACGAGATCCAGGTCCGCGTCGACCGCTTCCCAGATGGCCTCGGCCGCGCCCGCCGGCGGCACATAGACCACGGAGACGGTGGCGCCGGTCTCGGCCTTGGCTTCCTTGACGGTGCCGTAGATCGGGATGCCCTCGAAATCGGTGCCGGCCTTGCGGGGATGCACCCCCGCGACGAAGCCGGCGCGGCCGTTGGCGTACTCGCGGCAGGTGCGGGTATGGAACTGGCCGGTCTTGCCGGTGATCCCCTGCGTGATGACCTTGGTGTCCTTGTCGATCAGGATGCTCATTGTCGGTTCCTCGTCCTCACGCGCCGGCTGCCGCCGTGACCACCTTCTGTGCCGCCTCGCCCATGGTGTCGGCCGAGATGATCGGCAGGCCCGATTCGGCGAGGATCTTCTTGCCCTGGTCCTCGTTGGTGCCCTTCATGCGGACCACCAGCGGCACCTTCAGGCCCACGGCCTTGGAGGCGGCGACCACGCCTTCGGCGATGACGTCGCAGCGCATGATGCCGCCGAAGATGTTGACGAGGATCGCCTTGAGATTGGGATTGCGCAGCATGATCTTGAAGGCCTCGGTGACCTTCTCGGTGGTGGCGCCACCGCCGACGTCCAGGAAGTTGGCCGGCTCGCCGCCGAACAGCTTGATGGTGTCCATGGTGGCCATCGCCAGGCCCGCGCCGTTGACCAGGCAGCCGATGTCGCCGTCGAGCTGGATGTAGGCGAGATCGAACTTCGATGCCTCGATCTCGGCGGCGTCCTCCTCGTCGACATCGCGCATCGCGACGATGTCGGGATGACGAAACAGCGCGTTGGAATCGAAGTTCAGCTTGGCATCGAGCGCCACCACCGCGCCGTCGCCGGTGAGGATCAGCGGGTTGATCTCGGCCAGGCTCGCGTCGTTTTCCCAGAAGGCGTTGTACAGGCCCTGCAGCACCGTGCGCGCGGCGGGCACGGAAGCCTGCGGGATGCCGATCTTGCCGGCAAGCTCGTCGGCCTGGGAGTCGGTCAGGCCGGCCTGCGGATCGACGCTGACCTTGTGGATGAGCTCGGGGGTCTTCTCGGCGACCTCCTCGATGTCCATCCCACCTTCGCTCGAAGCCATCAGGGTGACCTTCTGGCTGCCCCGGTCCACCACGATGCCGACGTAGAGCTCGGTGGCGATGTCGGCGCCCTCCTCGACCAGCAGGCGACGTACCTTCTGGCCCTCGGGCCCGGTCTGGTGGGTGACCAGCTGCATGCCGAGGATCTCGCCCGCGAACTGGCGCACCTCGTCGATCGAGCGGGCCAGCTTGACGCCGCCGCCCTTGCCCCGGCCGCCGGCATGGATCTGGGCCTTGACCACCCAGACCTTGCCGCCCAGGGATTCGGCGGCCTTGACCGCATCATCGACCGAGAAACAGGGGATCCCCCTGGGCACCGGAACCCCGTACTTGCGCAGGATTTCCTTGCCCTGGTACTCGTGGATATTCATCGGCGGTATTCCTCGCTCGGAAGGACGACAGCGGGTCGCAAAAGAGACAGCAGCGGTTCGCGGAATGGCAGAATGCCGCGCAATCCGGCGGCCGCCGCCCCGACGAAGACGTCGTTCGGGGGCGTGCGCGTCGAAGGGGTACGCGGCATCTGTGGTGTGCGGGACATTGTTCGAAGCTCGCCCGCGCCCTGCGTCTGGCCGGGCCCGGCGGCAAGCTGGAAGTCTAGCACGCTGGTGCGGCTTCGCCCGTGGGCGCGGAGCCGCGGCGGTGGGCCTTATCGCGTCTTCCCGGATCCGACACGTTCAGGAATCAATATCGATATCGATATCCGGCTCAGGGGACCCCGGGTCATCGTCACGCCGGCCCAGCACACGGCGCACGACATCGGCCCGGAATCCGCGGGCGGCAAGAAAGCGGGCCTGGCGCAAGCGCTCGGCGATGTCAGCCGGGGACTTGCCGAAGCGGCGCGCCCAGACCTCGCGAGCCCTGGCGTATTCGGTGCGCTCGAGCTCGGCGAGATGTTCGCCGACGAGTTCGGCAGGCAGGTCGTGCTCGCGCATTTCCCGGCGGATGCGGGCAGCGCCGAAACGCGCGGCGCGCCGGTTGACCACCGATTCGGCGAAGCGTTCGTTGCTCAGCAGGCCCTGGGATTCGAGGGTGTCGAGCAGGGCCTGGAGCTGCTCGGGGGATTCGGCGTGGGGCGCCAGCTTGCGCTGCAGTTCGAGGCGGCTGTGTTCGCGCCGGGCAAGAAATGAAAGCGCCCGCGCGCGCAGGCTGCGGGGCCTGCGCGCGCGGGCGGGGGTTTCTTCGGGACCGTTGCTGGTGTTGTCGTCCACAGCCCCGTATCAGGCGGCTGCCTCGGCCGAGCCGCCGCGCGCCGCCACCCCGTAATGCTCGCGCACGAGGTTTTCGATCTCGAGGGCCATCTCGGGGTTTTCCTTGAGGAATTCGCGGGCGTTGTCCTTGCCCTGGCCGACCCGGTCGCCCTTGTAGCTGTACCAGGCGCCGGACTTGTCGACGATGCCGGCGGCCACGCCGAGATCGAGGACCTCGCCCTGGCGCGAGACCCCGGCGCCGTAGAGGATGTCGAACTCGGCGGTCTTGAAGGGGGGCGCCACCTTGTTCTTGACCACCTTGACGCGGGTTTCGTTGCCGACGATTTCGTCGCCCTTCTTGATGGAGCCGATGCGGCGGATGTCGAGGCGCACCGAGGAGTAGAACTTGAGCGCGTTGCCGCCGGTGGTGGTTTCGGGGTTGCCGAACATGACGCCGATCTTCATGCGGATCTGGTTGATGAAGATGACGGTGGTATTGGTGCGATTGATGTTGCCGGTGAGCTTGCGCAGGGCCTGCGACATGAGCCGCGCCTGCAGGCCCGGCAGGGAATCGCCCATTTCGCCTTCGATCTCGGCCTTGGGCGTGAGCGCGGCGACGGAGTCGATGACGATGAGGTCGACCGAGCCGGAGCGCACGAGCGCGTCGGTGATCTCGAGGGCCTGTTCGCCGGTATCGGGCTGGGAAACCAGGAGGTCTTCGAGCTCGACCCCGAGCTTGGCGGCGTACTGGACATCGAGCGCGTGTTCGGCATCGATGAAGGCGCAGGTGCCGCCCAGCTTCTGCATTTCGGCGATGACCTGCAGGGTGAGCGTGGTCTTGCCGGAGGATTCGGGCCCGTAGATCTCGATGACGCGCCCGCGTGGCAGGCCACCCACGCCCAGGGCGATGTCCAGGCCGAGCGAGCCGGTGGAGACGACCTGGATGTCCTCGGGGCTTGCGCCTTCGGCAAGCCGCATGATGGAACCCTTGCCGAACTGCTTTTCGATCTGCGAGAGCGCCGCGCTGAGCGCCTTGGCGCGATCGGCCTTGGATTTGACGTCGTCCATTTCGATGATCTTGTCCATTGGGTCGTGCCCCGTCCGCGATGACTATGGACGGATTATTGCACGGGAACACTGTATATACAATCAGTCTTTCGGGTCGACCGATCGGCCTGGCCAGCCGGGCCAGTGGGCCAGCGCATCGAGGTATTCGATCGCCTGCGAAATCGCATGCAGGGCCGTGCCCAATCGTACCGCAGCCCGGTCGCCGGCGAACCAGCGGGTCTCGGTGGCGAAGCCGACGCCGTCGATCGCCCAGCCGAAGCAGACCGTGCCGACCGGCTTTTCGGGCGAGCCGCCGCCGGGCCCGGCCACGCCGGTGACCGCGATCGCGAAACCGGCATGCGAATGGCCGAGCGCTCCGCAGGCCATCTCGGCGGCGGCCTGCTCGCTGACCGCCCCATGCAGGCGCAGGGTGCCGGGGCGCACCCGCAGGAGATCCTGCTTGGATTCATTGCTGTAGGACACGAAGCCGCGCTCGAACCAGGCGCTGGAGCCGGCGATCTCGGTGATCGCCGCGGCGATCATGCCGCCGGTGCAGGATTCGGCGGTGACCGCCATCAGGCCGGCATCGCGCAGCCGCCCGCCCAGGGTTCGGGCCAGCGCGACCAGTTCCGGCTCCTGCCCGGGGACGGGCTTCGCCTCGCTCATGTCCACGACCGCCACAGGGCGATGACGAAGAGGGCGAGCCCGGCCGCCACGATATCGTCGGCGAGGATGCCGGTGCCGCCCGACAGCCGCCGGTCGATGTAGCCCACCGGCGGCGGCTTGGCGATGTCGAAGAAGCGGAACAGCACGAAGGCGGCGAACTGTCCGGCCAGGCTGGCGGGCTGGGCGATCCACAGCACCAGCCAGAAGGCGATGATCTCGTCCCAGACGATGGCGCGCGGATCGTCGGTGCCGAGTTCGGCGGCGACCTTGCCGCAGGCGTGGATGCCGTAGGCGATGCCGATGCCGATCAGCAGCGCCCACTGGGCGTCGCCCAGCCAGCGATCGAGGACGAGGAAGCTCACCCAGGCCCAGAGGGTGCCGACGGTGCCCGCCCCGAAGGGCGCCAGCCCGCAGCCGAAACCCAGGGCGACCAGCCGCGAGACCCGGCGCCGCATGAAGGCGGCGGTGGGGCGACCCGGGCGAACGATGGACTCAGCCGAAGTGTTCATGGCTGCGCGGCAGGCTCGCGCGGGGGCGGCCGCGGGCATCCTGGACCACGATGCTGGCGCCGTCGCGGATGCGGCCGATGCGCGCAAGCGGCAGTTCCAGGCGCTGCCCGAGCGCGGCGATGGCGGAGCGGTTCTCGGGCGGGGCGGTGAACAGCAGTTCGTACTCGTCGCCACCCGACAGCGCCTGTTCGATCGCCCGCTGCGGCGCCGCCGCCACCAGCTCGGCCGCTATCGGCAGGGCCGCTTCGTCGACTTCCGCCCCCACCCGGGAGCGATCGACGATGTGGCCGAGGTCGCCGAGCAGGCCGTCGGAAAGATCGATCGCGGCGCTGGCGAGGTGGCGCAGTTCGATGCCGAGCGCGACGCGCGGCTCGGGCCGGTCGAGCCGCGCGGCCAGCGTCGCGGAGATGGCGCCGCCGCGACCCGCATAGCGCTCGCCGACCGCCCAGGACGGACCGCCGATCTCGCCCGAGACCCAGAGGTCATCGCCGGGCTGGGCGCCGTCGCGGCGCAGGGCGGCGCCGGCCGGCACATGACCGAAGGCGGTGATGTTGATCGACAGCGGCCCGGCGGTGGTGTCGCCGCCGAGCAGTTCGCAGCGATGGCGATCGGCGATCGCGAAGAGGCCTGCGGTGAAGCCCTCGAGCCAGGCCTCGTCGATGCCGGGCAGCGAAACCGAGAGCAGGAAGCCGAAGGGCTCGGCGCCCATGGCGGCGAGATCCGACAGGTTGACCGCGAGCGCCTTGTGGCCGAGATCGGCCGGCAAGACATCGGCGAAGAAATGCCGGCCCTCGATCAGCAGGTCGCTGGTGACGGCGATCTGGCCATGTTCGCGCGGCGCGATCAGGGCGCAGTCGTCGCCGATGCCCAGCGGCGAGCGGCGCGCCGGACCGCGATCGAAGAAGCGCCGGATCAGCTCGAACTCGCCCATGGCAGGCCGCCGATCCATGCGCGGACTCAGCGCCGCCCGGCTTCGAGCGGGCGCAGGCGCAGCGCGACCCGGTCGAGCACGCCGTTGACGTACTTGTAGCCGTCGGTGCCGCCGAAGGTCTTGGTGAGCTCGACCGCCTCGTTGATCACCACCCGGTAGGGAATCTCGGGATGGTGGCGGAACTCGTAGGCGCCCAGCAGCAGCACCGCATGCTCGACCGGGCTGAGCGTGGCGATGCCGCGGTCGATGTAGGGCGTGAAATCCTCGCGCAGGGCCTCGGCCTCGTCGATCGCGCCGTGCAGCATGCCGCGGAAGTGCTCGCGATCGGCGTGGCCGAAACCGGGCGACTCGGCGATGTGGGCCTCGATGACGCCGGCGTTCTCGGCCGAAAGCAGCCATTCGTACAGGCCCTGGAGCGCGAACTCGCGGGCCCGGCGCCGGGCGTTGCGCGAGCCGCCTGCCCGCGCCGGCCCCGCGCCGCGCGGGTCGACGTTCACGGCAGGTCTTCCAGCGGCGCCGACAGTTCGGAGAGCGAATCGGCGAGATTGGCCATCTCGATGGCCACCCGGGCGGCATCGGCCCCCTTCTCGGCGGCCCGCGCGAAGGCCTGCTCCTCGTTCTCGGTGGTGAGCACCGCGTTGGCGATCGGGATCGAGTAGTCGAGGCCCACCCGGGTGATACCGGCCGCGCTCTCGTTGGACACGATCTCGAAGTGGTAGGTTTCGCCGCGCACCACCGAGCCGATGGCGATCAGGGCATCGAATTCGCCCGAGAGCGCGAGCTGCTCCAGGGCGAAGGCGATCTCGAGGGCTCCCGGCACGGTGCACACGAAGATGTCCTCCTCGGCCACCCCGCCTTCGAGCAGGGCCCCGAGGCAGGCGGTGCGCAGGGCTTCGCAGATCGCGTCGTTGAAGCGGGCCTGCACGACCCCGATGCGCATCCCCTCGCCGTCGGAATCGGCTTCGAATACTTCGATGTTCATGCTTGCGACTCCTCGGCGATGGGCTCGAAGCTCACGATCTCGAGTCCGAATCCGGTCATGCTGGGCATCTTGCGCGGCTGCGACAGCAGGCGCATGCGCTCGATACCCAGGTCCTTGATGATCTGCGCCCCGATGCCGTAGGTGCGCAGGTCCATCTTCGAGCGGCGCCCCGCGGCCTGCTCGGCCGCCGCCCCGGCATCGAGCGACACCAGCTGTTCGACCAGCTCGTCGCTGGACTGCGCGCAGTTGAGCAGCACCACGACGCCGGCCTCGGCGCTCGCGATGGCACGCATCGCGCGGTCGAGCGGCCAGGAGTGGCGCGCGAGCCGGGCATCGAGCAGCTCGAGAACCGAGAGCGGTTCGTGGACCCGCACCAGGCAGTCGGCTGCGCCGGCGACATCGCCATGGACGAGGGCGAGATGAGCGCTGCCGCCGGCCCGGTCGCGATAGCCGATCAGCCGGAACGGACCCGCATGGGTCTCGATCGGGCGGTCGACGACCCGCTCGACCAGGCTTTCATGGGCGCTGCGGTAGTGGATGAGGTCGGCGATGGTGCCGATCTTCAGGCCGTGCTGGGCGGCGAACTCGATGAGGTCGGGCAGCCGCGCCATGGTGCCGTCGTCCTTGAGGATCTCGCAGATGACCGCGGCCGGCGTGAGGTCGGCGAGCTGGGCGATGTCGCAACCCGCCTCGGTGTGCCCGGCGCGCACCAGCACCCCGCCGGGCTGGGCCATCAGCGGGAAGATGTGGCCGGGCTGCACGATGTCCTCGGGCCGGGCGTCGCGGGCCACCGCCGCCTCAACGGTGCGGCTGCGGTCGGCCGCCGAGATGCCGGTGGTGACCCCTTCGGCCGCCTCGATCGAGACGGTGAAGTTGGTGCCGTGGCGGGTCCCGTTGGAGCTCACCATCAGGGGCAGGCGCAGTTGCTGGCAGCGCTCCTCGGTGAGGGTCAGGCAGATCAGGCCACGGCCGTAGCGGGCCATGAAGTTGATCGCCTCGGGCGTGACGAAGTCGGCGGCCAGGACGAGGTCGCCCTCGTTCTCGCGGTCTTCTTCATCGACGAGGATGACCATCCGGCCGGCGCGGAAGTCCTGGATGATTTCGGCTGTCGAGGCGATCGTCATGCCCGACATTCTACGATGGCCGAACCCCGCGCGCCGCGACATGCGGGCATCCCTGCCCGCCCGGCGGTTCCCCGCCGGGCTTGCCCCGGCGCGATACTGGGTCATGGACATGAGCACCGCACTCGGCTACCAGCGCTTCGACTCGCGGATGCGTGCGATCTCCGCATTCGACACAGCGCTCGAAGGCGCCACCCGGCGGGTCAGGATCTTCGACGACCGGGGGGATTTCTACGGTTTCGACCGGCGCGCGTTCGCCGAAGGCGTCGACGGGCTGCTGCGCCGCAATCGCGAAGCGGAGGTCCTGATCGTGCTGCGCGATGCCGGTTTCGTGCAGCGCTACTGCCCTCGCCTGCTCGAGCTGATAACGCGCCACGGCAGGCGGATCCGGGTGCTGAAGATCACCGGCTCGGTGCGCGGTTTCGCCCGCGGCTTCGTTGTTGTCGACGACAGCGTCGTGCTGCGCCGCCCGCATTTCGAACAGGCGGTCACCTTCTGGGATGTCGACGAAAAGGCGATCGCCGCCGCCCACACCGTGATCGACGAACTGCTCCAGCACGCCGGCACCGCCATCAGCCCGCATGTGACGGGTCTTTAGAAATGGGGTCAGACACGATTTCGCGAGCGAAATCGTGTCTGACCCCATTTCTACCGCCGGGCCTGCAGGATCCGGTCCACGTAGCGGGCGATCTGGTCCACCTCCAGGTTGACGCGCGCGCCGGGCGCCAGCCGCCCGAGGGTGGTCACCTGCACCGTGTGCGGGATCAGGTTGATCGCGATGACCGTTCCCTCGGGCTCGTCGCGCACCCGGTTGACCGTCAGGCTGACGCCGTCGACCGTCACCGAACCCTTGTAGGCGAAAAAACGCGCCAGTTCCCCGGGCACCCGGATCTCGAGCAGGTGGGATTCGCCCACCGGCTCGAAGCGGACGACCTCGCCGAGACCGTCGACATGGCCCGAGACGAGATGGCCGCCGAGCCGCTCGGCCAGGGTCATGGCCTTCTCGAGATTGACATCGGCCGGCGCATCGAGGCCCACGGTGAGATCGAGGCTCTCGCGCGAGACATCGACATCGAAACCGCCGTCGGCCAGTTCGACCACCGTCATGCAGGCACCCTGGATGGCGATCGAATCGCCGATCCGGACATCCGAGAGATCCAGCGCGCCAGCGTCGACCCGCAGCCGCAGGCCGCTGCCCCCGCCGATCGGATCGACCCGGCGGATCCGCCCGACGGCGGCGATGATTCCGGTAAACATGATTGCTTTCCTCGTCAGCAGGCGCCGAGTGTCTCGACGCCGTCGCCGGCCGCGCCCGGCATCGCCAGCCGGCCGGGCAGGCGCGCGAGCAGCCGGACGTCGTCGCCGACCCGGGCGACATCGGTGAACTCGAGCCGCAGGCGCTCGTCCAGGCTGGCGATCGGCCCCAGCGAGAACATGCCCGCGCCGGGACCGATCACCGAAGGCGCCAGGTAGACGAGCAGTTCATCGACGCAGGACTCGCGCAACAGCGAGGCATTCAGCTTCGCCCCGGCTTCCACATGCAGTTCGTTGATCCCGCGCGTGCCGAGATGGGCAAGCAGCGCCGGCAGGTCGACCTTGCCCTGCGGTCCGGGCAGTTCGATCACCTCGACCCCGCGGTCGCGCAGATCGGCCGCCCGCTCGGCGGGCGCCTCGGCGCAGGCCACCAGGGCACGTCCGGTGCGCAGCATTGCGGCCCGCGGATCGACCTCGAGCCGGGAATCGACCAGCACCTTCAGGGGCTGGCGCATGGTCTCGACCTCGCGCACATCGAGCCGGGGATCATCGCTGCGCACCGTCCCGATGCCGGTCAGGATCGCGCAGGCCCGGGCCCGCCAGGCGTGGCCGTCGGCGCGCGCCGCCGCCGCCGTGATCCACTGGCTCTGGCCGTCGGCAAGCGCCGTGGTGCCGTCGAGGCTGGCGGCCACCTTGAGCCGGACCCAGGGTCGGCCGCGCAGCATCCGCGAGACGAAACCGAGATTGAGCTCGAAGGCCTCGGCGCGCAGCAGGCCGCAGCGCACATCGATGCCGGCGGCGCGCAGGATGGACAGGCCGCCGCCGTCGACGGCGGGATTGGGATCCTCCATCGCGGCGATCAGCCGCCCCACCTGCGCCTCGACCAGCGCATGCGCGCAGGGCGGCGTCTTGCCGTGGTGGGCGCAGGGCTCCAGGGTGACGTACACCGTCGCGCCGCGGGCGCGCGCGCCGGCCTGCGCAAGCGCAAGCACTTCGGCATGCGGCTCGCCGGCGCGCCGATGCCAGCCTTCGCCGACCACTTCGCCGTCGCGAATGATCACGCAGCCGACCCGCGGGTTGGGGCTCGTGCCGTACATGCCGCGGCTCGCGAGCGCGAGCGCGTGGAGCATCCAGGCGTGATCCTGTTCGGTGAACATCGAGGACGATTGTACCGACTGACCATGTCGGCCCGACGCCGAACGTACGGGCGGCGCGACGCACCGGCTCGCGCCGGCCCCTCACTCCGGCGCCGGCCAGAGGCGCGCCGCGCCCAGCACGCCGGAGTCGTCGCCATGGGCCGGACGCAGCAGGGCGGTGTCGACCCGGTCCGAAAAGACATGGCGACGCCAGCGCCGGGGCACCTCGGCATACGTCGCATCGATTCCGGACAGGCCACCGCCGAGGACGATCGCATCCGGGTCGAGGATATTGATCACCATCGCGAGGCCGCGGGCGAGCCGGTCGAACCAGGCATCGAGCGCCGCCGCGGCGTCGGCGTCGCCCGCCTGCGCGCGCCGGACGACCGCCACCGCATCCGCTGCATCCGCCGCCGGCACGGCGGGCGCCGTGGCACGCGCGGGAGCGGGAGAAATCGTGTCTGACCCCATTAACCCGGTGTCTGACCCCATTAACCCGCGGGCGAGCGCCGGTCCGGACAGCCAGGTCTCAAGGCAGCCGCTGCGCCCGCAATAGCAGGGCGGGCCGGGAAGCTCGTCCGGCCGCGGCCAGGGCAGCCCGTTGTGCCCCCACTCGCCGGCGATCGAATTGGGCCCGTGCAGCAGGCGGCCGTCGACCACGATGCCGCCGCCGACACCGGTGCCGAGGATCACCCCGAAGACGACGCGGGCACCGCGCGCGGCGCCATCGTTCGCTTCGGACAGCGCGAAGCAGTCGGCGTCGTTGGCGATCCGCAGCGGCCGTCCGAGCCGCGCCTCGAGGTCGGCGGCCAGCGGCCGCCCGTTGAGCACCACGGAATTGCAGTTCTTCATCAGGCCATCGACACGCGACGGCGCTCCGGGCGTGCCGACACCGATCGATGCGGCCACGCCGAGTTCGGATTCGGCGGCCGCGACGAGCCGGGCGATCGCCTCGACGGTGGCGTGATAATCGCCCCGCGGCGTCGGCACCCGACGCCGCAGGAGCACCCTGCCCTCGTGATCGAGCGCGGCCAGCGCGATCTTGGTGCCGCCCAGGTCGATCCCGAAGCGGGCACGTTCCATGCGTACGGATCTCACCGCCTGTTCCATCGTCCAGCGCCTGTCATGCGCCCTTCCCATGCGACCGTGTCGCCTCCCGGAGGAATCTACCGCGCCGATCCGCGATGTCCAGCCCCTTGTCCGGCCGGCTAGAATGATCCGGACCATGACCCTGACGTCGCCGCCGCCGCAATCCACGGAGGCCTTCGACATCCTGGTCCGGGGCCTGACCGGCGATCCGCCGCCCGCCCTCTTCCTCGATGTCGACGGTACCCTGCTCGACATCGCCATGCGCCCGGACGAAGTCATCGTGCCGCCGGGCCTGCGTCGCGCCCTGGCCCGCATCCATGATGGGCTCGACGGCGCGGTCGCCCTGGTCAGCGGCCGACCCGTCGACGAACTCGACCGCCTGTTCGCGCCGCTGCGCCTGCCGGCCGCCGGCGCGCACGGCGCGCACTGGCGCACCCATAGCGCCGGCGACACCGAGCGCCTGCCCGACATCGCCCTGCCGGCCGCGATCCGCGCCGACCTGACGGCGCTGCAGGCGCGCCATCCCGGCCTGATCCTGGAGGACAAGCAGTCGAGCATCGCGATCCATTTCCGCGAGCGCCCGGCGCTGGCGCGCGCCCTCGCGACGGCGGTCACCGGCATCGTCGAGGCGGCCGGCGACAACTCGGTCACGGTGCTGCCGGGCAAGGCGGTGCTCGAGGTGAAGCGCTCGGGATTCGACAAGGCCCGGGCCATCCGCATCCTCATGGCGAGCGAGCCGTTCACCGGGCGGCGCCCCGTGTTCATAGGCGATGATGTCACCGACCGCGTCGCGCTCGACGCGGTAAGCGCCGCCGGCGGCATCGCACTGTCGGTGGAGCGCCCCATCGGCCGGGTGGCCGGCGTATTCGCATCGGCCGCCGATGTCCGCGACGCGATCGAGAGTGTGGCCGAACTGATGGAGACACCGAATTGAAGAACAACGAGGCCCCCGCCTCCCCTCCCGCTCCGGCGCCGCTCGACCTCGGCGTCATCGGCAACTGCCGCGTTGCCGCCCTGGTCAATCCGCTCGGGCGCATCGTCTGGTGGTGCGTGCCGCGCTTCGACGGCGACCCGGTGTTCTGCAACCTGCTCTCGGGCAAGGAGGAGAAGGGTTTCTGCGAAGTGTTCCTCGAGGGCATGTCGCACTACCACTCCGAATACCGGCGCAACACCGCGGTGATCGAAACCGTCCTCACCGACAGCGCCGGCAACTCGCTGCGGATCTCCGACTTCGCGCCGCGCTTCAAGCAGTTCGGGCGGCATTTCCGGCCGGCGACGATCGTGCGGCGGATCGAACCGATTGCCGGCCTGCCCCGCATCCGCCTGCGGGTGCGCCCGACGCACGACTACGGCAAGCCCTGTCATGCGATCGCCGGCTCCAACCACATCCGCTTCGTCGGCTCCGGGCCCGACCCGATCCGCCTGACCACCGACGCGTCGCTGTCGTATGTGCTGCATGAATCCCCGTTCGTGCTCTCGCGCCCTCTGCACCTGATCTTCGGGCCCGACGAACCGCTCAACGACGCGCCCGACACCATCGCGCCGCACTTCCTCGAGAAGACGATCGACTACTGGACCGACTGGGTGCGGGCGCTGGCGATTCCCTACGAATGGCAGAGCGAGACGATCCGCGCGGCGATCACCCTCAAGCTGTGCTCCTTCGAGGAAACCGGCGCGGTCGTCGCGGCGCACACGACTTCGGTATCCGAAGCCCCGGACAGCGAACGCAACTGGGATTACCGCTTCTGCTGGCTGCGCGATGCCTACTTCGTGATCCAGGCGCTCAACCGGCTCGGTGCGACCAAGACGATGGAAAGCTACATCGACTACATCGCGACGATCGCCGCGAGCGACGCCGAGGGACTGCGGCCGCTCTACGGGATCGTCCACGACATGCCCACCGAGGAGCGCATCGCGCCCGAGCTCGAGGGCTTCCTCGGCCAGGCGCCGGTGCGGGTCGGCAACCAGGCGGCCGAGCAGCTGCAGAACGATGTCTACGGCTCGGTGATCCTGGCCGTGGCGCAGAGCTTCGCCGACCAGCGCCTGCCGATCATGGGCGACGAGGGCCTGTATCGGCGGCTCGAGCCGCTCGGGCGGAAGGCAGCCCGCTTCGCCTTCGAGCCCGATGCCGGCATCTGGGAGTTCCGCGGTCGCACCCGCGTCCATACCCACTCGGCCCTGCTGTGCTGGGTCGCCTGCGACGGGCTCTGCCGGATCGCGCGCCGCATCGGGCTGGCCGAGGATGCGCAGGCCTGGGCCAGGCACGCCACCGAGATCCGCAAACGCCTGCTGGCCGAGGCCTGGAACGAAGAGCGCGGCGCCTTCACCGGCTACCTCGGCGGACATGAGCTCGACGCCAGCGTCCTGCTGATGGCCGAGCTCGGCCTGATCGCCGCCGACGATCCTCGCTACGCAAGCACGGTCGAGACGATCCGCCGCGAACTCACGATCAACGGCCAGATGCTGCGCTACGCCGCGCCGGACGACTTCGGTCCGCCCGAGACCGCCTTCCTTGTCGTCAAGTTCTGGACCATCGATGCCCTGGCCGCCATGGGCCGGCGCGACGAAGCGCGCGAGCTCTTCGCCGAACTGCTCGCCGTGCGCAACAGCTACGGTCTGCTTTCCGAGGACCTGCATCCGATCACCGGGCAGCTCTGGGGTAACCTGCCCCAGACGTACTCGATGGCGGGCATCGTGAATTCGGCGATGCGCCTGTCGATCAGCTGGGAGGAGGGGTTGTGGCTCGCCTCGTCGTAGTCTCGAACCGGGTCGCCGCGCCGGATGAATTCGGCAAGCAGGCGCCCGGCGGGCTCGCCGTCGCGGTAGCGGCGGCCATGCACGATCGCGAGGGCATCTGGTTCGGCTGGAGCGGCGGCGTGTCCGACGATCCGCCCGAGCCCACCACCACCGAGATCGACCAGGTCCGTTATGTCCTGACCGACCTGCGATCGAGTGAGTTCGACGAGTACTACAACGGCTTCGCCAACCGGGTGCTGTGGCCGATCCTGCATTACCGGGTCGACCTCGCCGAGTTCACCGCCGGCCACTACGAAGGCTACCTGCGGGTCAACCAGTTCTTCGCCGAGCGACTCGGCAAGCTGCTGCGTCCGAACGACATCGTCTGGGTCCACGACTACCACCTGATGCCGATGGCACGCGCCCTGCGCCGGCTGGGTCACAACAACCGGCTCGGCTTCTTCCTGCACATCCCGCTGCCGCCGCCGGACATCCTCACCGCGCTGCCCAAGCACGAGGTGACCATCGGCGCACTCACCGACTTCGACCTCGTCGGTTTCCAGACCGAGAGCGACGCATCGAACTTCGCGCGCTACCTCACCACCGTCGTCGGCGCCGCCAGCCGCGATCGCCGGGAATACCAGCTCGGCACGCACAGCTTCCGGATCGCGGTCTTCCCGGTCGGGGTCGATCCGCAGCAACTGCGCCGGCTCGCCCGCCGGGCCAGCCATTCGGCCTTCATCCGCCAGTTGCGCGACAGCCTGTCGGGGCGGCGCCTGATCATCGGCGTGGACCGGCTCGACTATTCCAAGGGCATCCTGCAGCGGATCGATGCCTACGAGTGGTTCCTGCGCACCGCCGAACCCTGGCGCGACCGGGTCACCTTCCTGCAGATCGCGCCCAAGAGCCGCTCCGGGATTCCGGAATACGCCGAGATGGATGCCGAGGTCAGCGGTCGCGTCGGTCGCATCAACGGCGAGTACGGCCATGTCGCCTGGGTGCCCTTGCGCTACGTGAACCGCAATTACCGGCGCGGCGCCGTCGCCGCGATGCTGCGCCTTGCCGACGTCGGGCTGGTGACGCCGCTGCGCGACGGCATGAATCTCGTCGCCAAGGAGTTCGTCGCCGCCCAGGATCCGGAAGACCCCGGCGTGCTGGTGCTCTCGCAGTTCGCCGGCGCGGCATCCGAACTGAGCGCCGCGCTGCTGGTCAATCCCCACGACCATGAAGGGATGGCCGCGGCCATCCGCAACGCGCTGGAGATGCCGCGCGACGAGCGCGTCGCCCGTCATGGCGAAATGTACGCGGTGCTGGCGGCCAACGACATCCGCTGCTGGGCGAAGAGCTTTATCGACGCCCTCATGCCGCCCGGCCGCTCGAATCGCTGGGCGGCGCCACGAGTCCTCACCTGAGACCACGATCGATGAACCCCTCCCGCTCCCTTGCGCCACGCCACGGTGGCCAGCTGCTCGCCGATGCGCTTGCCGTGCATGGCGTCGATACGGTGTTCGGCGTACCGGGCGAAAGCTATCTCGCCGTGCTCGATGGCCTCTACGCCCATCGCGACGCGATCCGCTTCATCACCTGTCGCCATGAAGGCAATGCCGCCTTCATGGCCGAAGCCTACGGCAAGCTCACCGGCCGGCCGGGCGTGCTGATGGTGACGCGGGGCCCGGGCGCGAGCAATGCCACCATCGGCATCCATACCGCGCAGCAGGACTCGACGCCGCTGGTCGTCTTCGTTGGCCAGGTCGGCAACGACTTCATGGGCCGCGAAGCCTTCCAGGA
>JBAYRO010000058.1:0-18359 GCA_041676645.1 Burkholderiaceae bacterium
CGATCCGGTCGAGGAATACCTGGCTCTCGTCCTCGCCGCCGTAGAAACCGGCGGCCAGGGCAAGGTCGGAGTCGTTGGCAAGATCGATCGCTTCGGCGAGGCTGTCGACCGGCTGTACGAGCACCATGGGCAGGAACTGTTCCTCATGCCAGAGCGGATGCTCGTGCGGCAGGCTCGCGATGGTCGGGGCGACGAACCAGCCGTGGGAGAGTTCGCCGGCATCGAGCAGGCGCGCGCCGGTGTGCGCCTTGCCGGCTTCGGCGATCGCCGCGGCCGCCTTGCGATAGCGCTCCCAGGCGGCGCGGTTGATCACCGGGCCCATCCAGTTCTCGCGCAGGGTCGGGTCGCCGATGCGGATCGCCTCGGTGAGGCCGACGAGGCGTTCGAGAAGTTCGCTCTGGACGGCCTTGTGCACGTACAGGCGCGAGCAGGCCGAGCATTTCTGCCCCTGCAGTCCGAAGGCCGATCGGACGATGCCGGCGGCGGCTCTTTCGAGATCGGCGCGATCGGTGACGATGGTCGCGTTCTTGCCGCCCATCTCGGCGATGCAGGGCCGTGGCCAACGGCCACTGACGTATTCCCGGGCGATCGACATGCCGACCTCGTGCGAGCCGGTGAAGGTGATCCCCGCCACATCGGGATGGCGGGCGAGGGCGTCCCCGATGCTCCCGCCCGGGCCGGTGACATGGTTGACCACCCCGTCGGGCAGTCCGGCATCGCGAAACGCCTGCATCAGCAGGGCGCCGCTGAGCGCGGTATCCGATGCGGTCTTGAAGACGACCGTGTTGCCGGTGACCAGCGCGGCGCCGATCGGGCCGCCGGCCAGGGCATAGGGGAAGTTGAAGGGCGCGATCACCGCCCAGACGCCGTAAGGCCGCAGCCGGGTCCGGTTGCGGCTGGTGAAGCCGGTGAGCGGATCATTGGGCAGGATCCGGTCGAAGCCTTCGGCTTCCTCGAAGCGGTCGCAGTACCAGTTGATCAGGTCGGCGGTTTCCTGGACTTCGCCGAGCGACTCCATGCGGTTCTTCCCGACCTCGATCGACAGGGCTGCCGACAGCATCCAGACCCGCTCCTCGATCAGCATGGCGGCGCGTCGCAGCAGCGCGACGCGTTCGCGCCAGGGGCGGCGCGACCAGTCGTCGAAGGCGGTGCTGGCGGCGTCGACCGCGGCGCCGGCATGTTCGGGCTTGCCCAGGGCGAAGCAGCCCACCAGGACGCGCTGGTCGACAGGCGAACGCAGGTCGAAGAGCGCATCGCCGGCCACCGCGGCGCCGCCGATCCACATCGGGTGGTCGGCGCCGAGCGTCTCGCGGACCTCCGCGACGGCGGCGTCGAAACGCTGATGCAGCGATTCGGGCGGATCGAACATCGTCGAATAGGTCAGTCGGTAGCCGGCCGCCGCCTGCGCGTGCTTGCGGGTGTCGTTCATGGCGTGTCTCCATCCGGGTCCGATCGATCTTATCGCATGAGCACCGCGCTGCGACCCTTGCCGCGTCATTCGGGTATCGTCGTCGAACCATGACGTCGAGTTCGCCGATCCGTTCGTTCCGCTTCGAGGAGGATGCCTGGCTCGTCGCTCCCCGGCTGATCGGCGCGATGCTGAGCCTCGATGGCGTCGGCGGCCGGATCGTCGAAGTGGAGGCCTACGATCGCAGCGATCCGGCCTCGCATACTTTCCGGGGCCCGACGCGGCGCAATGCAGCGATGTTCGGTCCTCCCGGCAGGGCGTATGTGTACCGCTCGTACGGCATCCACTGGTGCTTCAACATCGTGTGCCGGGAAGAGGGCCACGGGGCGGGTGTGCTGATCCGGGCGCTCGAGCCGCTGTACGGAATCGAACGCATGCGCTCGCGCCGCCGGGTGGATGCCGAGCGCCTGCTGTGCGCCGGACCCGGCCGGATCTGCGAGGCGCTCGGGATCGATTTCGGCCATACCGGGATGCCGGTGGCGACGGCGCCCTTCGAACTGCATCCGCCCGAGGGCCCCGTCGATGTGCTGGCCGGTCCGCGGATCGGGATCTCGCGGGCCGTCGATGTGCCATGGCGCTTCGGGCTCGCCGGCTCGCCCTTCCTGAGTCGGCGGTTTCCCTGAGCGACGGTGTCCGCCACGACGGGGCCCGCGAACTCCCGCGCCGGATCACGGTCGCGGCTGGCGGGATTCCCGGATGCTGGCCAGCAGGGTGCGCGCATCCTCGCCTTTCGCATCGGCGAAACGGATGGAAGGCGGTATCGAGAATCCGGCCTCGCGCATGACGGTCTCGATCGTCTCCCAGCTCCGCTCGTGCAGGGGAATGCCGGCAAGGCATCCGGCCAGCGCATCCAGCGCTTCCCGGCCGGGATGTTCATCCCCATGGCCCAGGACGACATTGATCAGCGGCACCGTGAGCGGATGGAACTGCGGGCCGGCATGGAGAAGCGCGACCAGGTTCTCGCGCTGGCCGGGAAAGTCGCGCAGGAACTCGAAGACGCGCCCCGAACCCCGCATGCCGTGATCGGCCAGTTCCAGGGCCAGCAGTGCGCCCGTGCTCGAGGCCCCATGAAGCTCGAGCCCCCGCCTCAGCGCTGCCCGGGCTTCGCTCACCGGCAGGCGCTGGTCCGGAGCCAGGAGACCGTCGATGACCAGGACGCTCGCCGGGCGGTCGATCGCATCGAGATCGCCGCGCCGCAAGGGTGGGCGATAGTCCGCCGCCGGCAGGATGCCGCGCGCTTCCCGGACCGACAGGCTCGGCCCGAGAAACACGATGGGTGGCTGCCCGCGCGGGAGGGAGGTGCCGGCCGGGCGGCCGGCGCTCATCCGGCCGGATCCAGGCCCATCGACCAGAAACCGTTCTCGAGGAGGGTTGCCGTCTGGAACCGTGCGCACAATCGCAGCCAGCGCGGCTGGGTTTCCCAGTCGGGTCCGAGCCGGCGAAGAAGCGCCGAGTCGATCAGCGATCCGGCGCTCCGGCAGGCTTCCTGGAATTCATCGCCGGCATAGGTGTCGATCCAGGGCCGATAGGGCGTGTCACCGGCCCCAGCGGCGAGCCGCAGGCCGATCTCGCCATAGCCGAGCACGCAGGGCGCGAGCGCCGCCATCAGGTCGAGGAAGTCGCCCGAGAAGCCGGCCTCGAGGACATAGCGGGTATAGGCGAGATTCTCCCGACGCTCGGGCGTAGCCTCGAGCTGGGCCCGGGAGATGCCTTCGGCGGCGCATGTCTCGACATGAAGCGGCATCTCGACATGCACGAGCGCATGCACGGTCGCGGCCGCCGCCTGCAGTTCCTCCAGAGTCTCGGCCTTGGCGGCGGCCAGCGCCCAGGCGCGGGAGAAATGGATCAGGAACACGTAGTCCTGCTGCAGGTAATGCAGGAACGCCTCGCGCGGCAGGCTGCCGTCGCCAAGGCCTTCGACGAAGGGATGATGCGTATAGCGTCGCCACTCTTCGCCGGCGGCCTCGCGCCACAGCGCGAAGGCCCTGCCATAGTCGGGAGGTGTCATTCCTGTCTCCTGTCGATAGGCGTGAAAGCGCCGTCGGTTTCCGGCCTCATCGCCGCAGCGCCGATAGTATAGGCAAGCGCGACGGCCTTTCCGTCGCGGGGCGAGGCCCGCGGCAGCCCAGGACAACGAGACAGCACAGGAGACCTCGATGAGCCAGTACGAGCCGGCACCCGAGTGGCAGGTGGAGAAATGGTTCAACACCGAGCAGCCGATTCGGCTTGCCGGCCTGCGCGGCAAGGTGGTGGTGCTGCATGCCTTCCAGATGCTTTGCCCCGGTTGTGTCAGCCACGGCGTACCGCAGGCCGAGCGACTGCATCGCCTGCTGAAGGGGCAGGATGCGGCCGTGGTCGGCCTGCATACGGTGTTCGAGCATCATGCGGCGATGACGCCGGTGGCGCTCGAGGCCTTCCTGCACGAGTACCGCATCACCCATCCGGTCGGGGTCGATGTTCCCGACGCTCAGGGCGATATCCCCACCAGCATGCGGCGCTATGGGTTCCAGGGTACGCCGAGCCTGGTGCTGATCGATCGCCAGGGCCGGATCCGCCACCAGGCGCTGGGCGGCATCGACGATCTCGCGGTGGGCCTGATGGTGGGGCGCCTGCTCGAGGAGTAGCGGCCTGGTTCGTCGGTTCACGCTACATTTGCGTTGACGAACAAGACAATGGGTGACCATGAGCGACCCTCAGCAGGAGTCCTACGTGCGCGGCATGGACGGCCGCAATGCCGTCATGATCGGATCGGCGATCATCGTGTCGGCCCTGGCCATCCTGGGGGCCCTGTTCCCGGCGCGCTTCGGTGCGGTGGCCAGCGAGTTGCTCGGCTACACCACGACCAACTTCGGCTGGTTCCTGCTGCTGTCGGTCTTCCTGATGACGGTGCTGCTGGTGGGGCTGGCGATCAGCGAGTTCGGCCGGATACGCCTCGGGCCGGAGAACAGTCGCCCCGAGTACAGCTTCGTGACCTGGATCGCGATGCTGTTCTCGGCGGGCTTCGGCGCCGGCCTCGTGTTCTGGGGAGTGGCCGAGCCGATGAGCCATTTCTTCACGGCGCCGTTCGCGACGGTCGAGGCGCAGACGCCGCAGGCTGCCCGGCTCGCGATGGGCTACGCGTTCTTCCACTGGGGCCTGAGCCAGTGGTCGGTCTTCGCGATCGTCGGGCTGGCGATCGGACTGCTTCAGTTCCGCAAGAAGCGCGACAGTCTCGTCTCGACCACGCTCGAGCCGATGATCGGGACGCGGCCGGCGACGAAGGCGGCGGTCGACATCCTCGCGGTGATCGCGACGGTGATGGGGGTCGCCACATCGGTCGGGCTCGGCGTGCTGCAGATCAGCGGCGGAATCCAGACCCTGTTCGGCGTCGAAGCTTCGCTGCCGACGCAGATGCTGGTCGTCCTCGTGATGTGGATCGCCTATATGTTGTCGTCGACGACCGGCCTGCGCCGCGGAATCCCCTGGTTGTCGAACCTCAACCTCGGCATCTGCGTCGTCCTGCTGGTCTATGTATTCGTTGCCGGGCCGACCGTGTTCATACTCAATGCCTTCGTGCTTGCCCTCGGCGACTACCTGGTGAACTTCGTCCAGTACAGCCTGCGCCTGACGCCCTACGTCGGCGGCACCTGGGTCCGTGACTGGACGATCTTCTACTGGGCGTGGGCGATTGCATGGTCGCCGTTCGTGGGAGCCTTCGTCGCCCGTGTCTCGCGCGGGCGCACGATCCGCGAGTTCATCATCGGCGTGCTGGTGATCCCCCCATTGATCGCCTGCATCTGGATCGCCATCTTCGGCGGCACCGCGTTGTACGAGGACCTGCGCCACGATGCCGGGATCGCCGCGATCGTCGACCGGGACGTCGCCCAGGCGCTCTTCGCGACATACACGCATCTTCCGATGACACAGATCCTGTCGGTCGTTTCGATCATCCTCATCTATACCTTCCTGGTCACCTCGGCCGATTCCGCGACCTATGTGCTCGCCAGCATGACGACCCGGGGGCGACTCAATCCGCCCTTCCTGGCCAAGCTGATCTGGGGGGGATTGATGGCGGCGATCGCCGCGGTGCTGCTCGCCGCCGGGGGCCTCACTTCGCTGCAGACCGCATCCCTCGTCGCGGCGCTGCCGTTCACGATCCTGCTGCTGATGATGGCGCTGGCGATCGTCAGGTTGCTGCGTAGCGAACCGCTACCGATCCGGGCCGCCGACCTGCGTCTGCATCGTCGACTTGCCGCAGCGGCCGAAGGCGGTACCGCGACCGCCACCGAAACGCAGCCCGCGGGATCGGCCGCCGCGATCACCGGCGGCTCGGGCCAATCCGTCGCGCCGGGGGCCGCGCCAGCGCCGGGCGCAGCCGGCGCCGACGGCCCGCGCGGACATCCAGGCTGAAGCCCGGCTGGCGGACGATCCCCGGCCGGCGGTCGATCCCCGGCCGGTGGTCGATCCCCGGCGCGGCGCTCAGTCGTCCGTGTCGCGGTCGCGACGATTGCTTTTCCAGAGCGAAGTGAACAGCCAGGCGCTGCCGGCGACCGCCCCGAGGAAGCCGGCCAGCCCGAAGATGGGCAGCCCGAACAGCGTCGGCCCGCCGGGCACGGTCATGACGATCGAGGAACCGATGATCAGCGCGGCGATCACCAGGCCGACCACGAGCCGGTTGATCGCCCGATCGAGCTGGTTGCCGAATCGACGCAACTGGACCAGGTCGACATGCAGTTCCAGACGCCCGCGACGCGCGGCGCGCAGCAGCCGCGAGAGGTCCGCCGGCAGCCCCGCCGCCAGCGCGAGTGCCTGCCGGGCGCCGCTCCATCCCCGCTCGATCATCGCGGCGCCCGAATACCGTTCGGCGAGCAGCTTCTCGAGCACCGGCAGCGCTTCGCTCGCCATGTCGAACTCCGGATCGAGCTCGCGCCCCATGCCTTCGAGCGAGATGAACGCCTTGACCAGCAGGCTCAGGTCCGCCGGCAGGCTGATCCGGTGGCGACGCAGCATGGCAAGCACATCGCCCAGCATGGCGCCGACCTGCAACTGCTTGAGCGGGACGCCGCGGTACTGGTCGGCGAAGGCCTCGACCTCGGTGACCAGGCCGTCCTCGTCGAGCACGGCGGACTCGCCCCAGTCGAGCAGCACTTCCACCGCCCGCTCCGGTTGCTGGCGCACGAGGCCGAACATCAGTTCGGTGAGCTGCTCGCGATGCCTGGCGTTGAGCCGGCCGACCATCCCGAAGTCGATGAAGGCGATCCGGTTGCCGCTCAGGTAGAACACATTGCCCTGGTGGGGGTCGGCATGGAAGAAGCCGTCCTCGAGGATCATCTTGAGCACGGCCCGGGCGCCACGGCGCGCAAGGAGCCGCCGATCGAGCCCGGCGGCATCGAGCTCGTCGATCTGCCGGCCGGCGACGCCCTTGATGCGTTGCTGGACGCAGAGGCTTTCGGTGCACCAATCCCAGTACACCCTGGGGATGACGACGATGGGGCCGATATCGGCGCTTGCCGTGGCGACGGCATCCGCCCGGGCGGCCTCCTCGTCGCTCCAGCCTTCGAAGTTGGCGGCGATGCGGTTCGCATTGCGACACTCGGTCACGAAGTCGAGTTCGTTGCGCAGCGTCCTGGCGAAGCGTCGCACCACTTGCTGCGGACGGAACGCCCGCAGCTCGGGGCTCTCCGATTCGATGATCTGGGCGATCCGCGCCATCAGCCGCAGGTCCGCCTCGACGACCGGTCCGATGCCGGGCCGGCGCACCTTGAGCACGACATCATCGCCTTCGTGGGTCCGGGCGCGGTAGACCTGCGCGATCGATGCGGCGGCGATCGGCTCGGGGTCGAACTGCGCGAAGACTTCCTCGGGTGGAGCGCCGAGGTCCTCGAGCAGTTGTTCACGGACCGCGGCGTAGGGTACCGGCGGGGCGTGATCCTGCAGCTTGCTGAACTCGGCGATCCATTCGGGTTCGAGCAGGTCGACGCGGGTCGCGAGCATCTGGCCGAGCTTGACGAAGCTGGGGCCGAGTTCCTCGAAGGCGCGCCGTACCCGGGCGGGCGGCGTCAGGTGCGCGTGCTCGCTGGCCGCGCGCCAGTTCAGCGCCCGCCCGGCGCGTTCGAGCGCGTTGGCGAGCCCGACGCGACGCACCATGTCGCTGAAGCCGTAGCGAACGAGCACCGAGGCGATGTCGTGGAGCCGCCCGATGTCGCGGACGGAGGTCAGGGCCTGCCAGAGCATGGACGGTGTGGGGAAGTGGCAAGGAGTATGTCGCCGCACGATCCGTGTCGGCGACATGGGATCATCGCACGAGCGGGTCTTCGGCCAGTCCGGCGCAGCCATGCTGGCCGTCGGTACGCGGGCCGACGAGTATGGCCCAGTGAAACCGCAGGTGCAGGCCGAAGGCGAGCATCCAGCAGGCACTGGACAGCCCGATGGCGATCCGCGCATCCAGCCCGGCGATGCCCATCGCCGCCCGTGCGGCGGCGGCGCAGGCGATCAGGCCGGCGGCCGCCGGGACCCAGGCCCGGTCGTCGGGCTCGAAGCCGGCATGGATCCGGCCGGCGATGTTCAGTACCGCGAAGATCGCCAGGCCCATCGCCCCGATCACCAGCAGGTGCCGACCGGCGCTGGTCCAGGGCAGGTCGGCGAGGATGGCCGTGCCCATGGTCGCGTAGCCGAGCGCCATGAACCAGTAGACCAGGTAGAGCATGAAGGCCCAGCGCCGCAGCAGGGCGCGGCCGACATGCCAGTCATTGGTGAGGTTGAACAGGGCCGCGGCGCTTGCCAGCGCCACCCAGCCCGAGACCGGATGGCCGGGCGCGAGGAACTCGGCCGCGGTGTAGAGCAGGATGCAGGCGATCGCGAGATTGCGGCGCGGCGGGCGGGCGAGGTACTGGACGTCGGCATTGCCGATGTCCTCGAGCGCGGAGTTGACGATGCGCATCGAGATGCGGCTCATCGCGACGACGATCAGGACCATCAGCAGGCCCACCATGACGAGCAGCCAGCGCATCGGCCAGGCGCCCGCCAGCGCATCGATGTGAAAGCCGGCGGTGGCCGCGATCATGGCGCATAGCACCCACACGAAGGACAGCTGGCGGCGTTCGGGATCGGCGAGGATGCGTGGCGCCAGCATCGCGAGCAGCGCGCCGAGCAGGCCGATGTCGGCGAGCATCGAGAGAATCGCCAGGGGCGGCACGGCCGCGCCGGCGAAAGCGATGCGCCCGGCGATCCACAGCAGGAGCAGCGCGAGGACCCGTTCGCGACCGAACTCCACCGTGCCGGTGAACTCCGGTATCGAGGTGAGGGTGAAGCCGACCACCGAGGCCAGCGCGAAGCCGAAAAGCAGCTCATGGGCATGCCAGACGATGGGACCGCCGGGTGTCGACGGAAGGCCGGCGCCCAGCAGCCAGAAGCCCGCCCAGGCGGCGATGGCGAGCACCGCGGTGACCGCGGTGAGCAGGAAGAAGGGCCGAAAGCCGCATTCGAACAATGGCGCAAGCGCCCCGGAGCGAATCGTCTTCAGCATCGCAGGTGGCGCCCCGCCGCGGGGGCGATGGCTGGTGTCTCCGCCCCGATCAGGCGCACCGCCGGCAGCGTCGGTGCGAAGCCGTCCCCGGCGACAGGCGTAGCGACCGGCGCCAGGTCGAAGCATTTGCGCACGACGGGGTCCTGCAGCAGCGATGCGGTCACCCGGTGGACGAAGGCGTCGTCGCGTTGCATCGCCGGCCGGTCGATCGCGAAGCGGCGCGCGATGCGGCCCGGAGACGGTGTCATCACCAGGATGGTGTCGGACAGGCGGACCGCTTCCATCAGGTCGTGCGTGATCATCAGCACGCCCATCGTGCGCTCGCGCATGTGCTCGAGAAGAAGCCCGTACAACTCGGTCTTCAGGCCGATGTCGAGTGCCGAGAACGGTTCGTCCAGAAGCAGCAGGTCGGGCTCGAGGACGAGCGCGCGGGCGAGCGCCACCCGGCTCTGCATGCCGCCCGAGAGCTGGTGCGGGAATTTCCCGAGATCGTCCTCGACCAGCCCGAGCCGCAGTCCGAGTGCACGGGCGCGCGCTTCGCGTTCGGCGCGTCCGATGCCGGCGGCCTTGAGACCCAGTGCGATATTGTCGAGCGCCGGCTTCCAGGGAAGCAGGCGCGGCTGCTGGAACATGCAGGCGGGCCGGGCGAAATCGTTGTCCAGGCGACCGCTGCGCACCTGCAGAAGCCCGGCGCACAGATGCAGCAGGGTTGTCTTGCCGCAGCCCGAGGGCCCGACCAGGGCAAGCACTTCGCCGGCGGCGACATCGAGCGCGATGTCTTCGAGCACCGGGCGCAGCGCGAACGCATGCTCCAGGCCACGGACCTCGAGCCGCGGTCCGGCAGAGGCGGCGGGGCCCGGCGATGCCGGATTCGGCTCCGGACGGGCTGCGGGACGGGCGCTCATGCGGGCATCCGCCATCGTTCGATCTCGCGCTTGATCGGCTCGAGCAGGAGGTACTCGACGGCCAGCAGCAGGCCGACCACCGCGCTGATCCAGGCCAGCGTCGATGCGGTATCGAGATGCGATCGGCTGACGGCGAGCGCCGCGCCGACGCCATCGCTCGATGCGAGCAGCTCGGCCATCACGACGACCTTCCAGGAGATGCCCAGCGCGGTGATCCAGGCCGGGAACAGGTAGGAAACGACATGCGGCAGGTAGATGTCGGTCACGCGCATCGACAGCGGTACCCGGTACGCGCTGGCCATGTCCCGGAGCTGTCCGTCGAGGGTGCGGGCGCCCTGCATCGCGCCCACGAAAACGACCGGCAGGCAGGCGATGAAGACCGTGAACACCGGCGTGCCGTCGCCGGTGCCGAACCACAGCATCGCGAGCACCAGCCAGGCGATCGGCGGCGTGCCGATGAGCACGGTCATGATGGGGCGCGACATCATCGATGCGGTCATCGAGACACCGGCGGCGATCCCGAAGACGCTGCCCAGCAGCAAGGCGGCGCCCAGGCCGGCGAGGGCGCGGCGCGCGGTCGTCGCCAGCTCGAGCCAGGCCCCGCCTTCGGTCATGAGGCCCGCTAGGGTGCTCGCGGTGGTGCGTGGATCGGGCAGGATCAGGTCGCCATAGGCGACGCTCAGCCATTCCCAGGCGGCGAGCAGCAGCAACAGGCTCGCGATCGCGCCCCAGCCGCTCCACAGGTATGCCGGCAGCGCGCGCAGGGCGTTGCGCAGCAGGTTCAATGCGCTGCGCGCCCGTAGAAGGCGGCGTCCGGCATGCGTCCTCCGATCGACGCGGGATTGCGCTCGAGCAGCGCATCGTAGAAGTACTCGAGTTCCTCGCGGGCCTCGGCGGCCGGCACCGCCTCGAGCGGGCTCGAGGCGATCGCATCGGCCACGGCATCGGCATCGAGCATCTCGATGCGGGCCGCCACCATCCGCCCGCATTCGGCGGCATTCGCCTGGCACCATGCCAGCGAATCCCGATAGGCCGACTGGATCCGGTCGAGCAGCTCCGGCCGATCGCGCAGCGCGCCCACCGCGGCGATCCCGGCCTGCGGGATGCGTGGCGCGCGCCCCAGTACCCGGCCCCATTCGGCCTGCAGGTCGATCGAACGATGCAGTTCCGGCGCGATGGCGCTGGTCGGAAAGGATTTCACGCGTCGCAGCGCCATCGAGACCATCGGCTCGGCGAGCAGGGCGTGGTCGACCCGGCGCGCGAGCAGCAGCTGCATCGCGTCCATCGGCGAGGCAACGTAGCGCAGCGTGAAGTCATGCCGCGGATCGAGCCCCTGGGCTTCGCTGATCAGCCCGAAGAGCAGGTCGGGCATGTCGGCGCGAAACGGCATCGCGATCTCCTTGCCCCGGAGGTCCGCAAGGGTTTCCAGGCCTTCCTCGCGCGATACCAGCCACAGGATGCCCCAGGTCGAGACATTGATCAGCTCGAGCTTCGCGCCGCGGTTGTAGAGGTTCGCCGCCACGTTGGTGGGCACCGCAAGGACATCGGCCTTGCCCTCGAGCGCGAGCACCCGCAACTGGTCCGGATCGCGCCAGGGCCGGAACTCCACCGACTCGGCGACATCGGCGAGCGCTCCCGATTCGGCCATGTGGATCAGGGGGAACGAGACCGCCGCGAGCGGCCCGCCGAGCACGAGGCGGGGCAGCGTCTGCGCCTGCGCCGGCGACATGAGGAAGGCCATGCAGGCGGCCAGCAGCAGGCATGCCAGCACACGGCGATGCGGGCGTGTCCGGGTCGACCGGGACGAGGACATGGGTCAGAACCCTCCGCTCAGCGTCACGACGAGACCCCGGCCCGGAGCCTGGATCTCCTGGCCCGACAGGCCCTGGGCGAGATGTTCATGGTAGCCTTTGTCGAACAGGTTGGTCAGGCGGACGTCGAGCGCGCTGTCGGCGAAACCGCCGAGCCGGCCGAATTTCCATCCGAAGGCGAGGTCGGCGGTGATGAAGGATGGTGTCCGGTCCTCGGCGCCGTTGGTGAAGCGGGTCGCAATCCGCTTCTGGGCGGCCACCGCCCGCAACTGCGCGCGCCATCCGAAACCTCGCTCCGACGGCTGCCCGATGCCGAGGCGGATCTCGGGCGGCGGCATCTCGGTGAGGGGTTCGTCGTCCTGGTGGTTGCGCCCGCGCAGCCAGGTGAAGCTGGCGTCGGCGAGCCAGCTGCCGAAGGGCTTGCTCGCACCGCCCTCGACGCCGTGGATGCTCACCTTGTCGAGATTCTCGGTCTGCTTGATCGGCAGGCCGTTCTGCGGATGGGTCGCTCCGGTGACGCGCCCCGCGATGTAGTCGTCGATCCGGGTATGGAAGATGGCGATCCGATAGCCCAGTGCCGGCGTATCGCCCTTCAGGCCGAGCTCGATGCTGATCGATCGTTCGGGTTCGAGGTCGGGATTGCCGACATGGAAGTATCCGTCGCCGCGTGCCGAGTCCTCGAAGCGTTCGCGCATGTCGGCGGCCCGGTAGGCGCTGCCGAGGTTGATGTAGGGATTGAGCGCCGGAGAAATCGCGTGGCTCGCGCCGATCGACCAGGCGATGGTGTCGTCGGTGTGGCGCAGCCCGGTGGTCTGCGCGGCGGGACCGACACCCTTCTGGTCGGCGTCGCCGACGACGCGGTCATAGCGCAGGGCCGCCACGACCAGGGTGTCGCCGAAGCTGATCTCGTCCTGGATGTACGCGCCGGTCGATTCCATCCGTCCGTTGCGGAACGGATCGTTGCGCATGTTGTTGTCGAACAGCGGTGGATTGTTGTCCATGAAGCGCGTCGGGTTGGCGCTCATGCGCCAGTGCTCGGCGCCCAGGGTGAGCAGGTGGCGCTCGCCCACCGGCACGAGGTAGCGAAGCTTCACGCCGTCCGTCTCGAAGGTGACGTCGTTGCGGACGTAGTCGCGCCCGAGTGCGTCCGAGCGCGCCCGGATCTGGCGGAAGACATCCTGGCGGTAGATGTCCACGGACAGCTTGCCGACGCCGATCCGGGTATCGACCCCGAGCTCGATCAGTTCGCGTCTCTGCTCCGGCGAATGGATCGTGACCCGGCCGAGCGGCGGCGCGATGCCGGCGCCGCCAGGCTGGCCTCCCGTGCGCGCCGAACCGGGGTACCAGACGTCGTGGTCGGCATGGCGTTGCAGGTTGGCGCGCCAGACGGTGCCCCCCTCGGTGCGATAGCCGTACTTCAGGAGCAGGGAATCCGACTGGTATCCGGTGCGCGGTACCCGGCCGTCGGCGCCACGATAGTCGTCGAGATCGCGGCCGGCCACGCCGAGGACGAGGGCATGCCGGGGGCTTGCATAGCGGTAGATTCCCGCGCCGGCGAAGCCCTTGTCCACGGTGCTGCCGGTGAGGGACACCCGGCCGCCGTGTGTGGGGTCGTCGGCAAAGCGCAGGCGCGGCGTCAGCAGGTTCACGGCCCCGCCCATCGCCCCGCTGCCGTACAGGACCGACGAGGGTCCTTTCACCACCTCGGCGCGTTCGAGCAGGCCGGCGTCGAGGAAGGAGGCGATGGCACCCTGGGGTTGCGCCGAATTGACCCGCACCCCGTCGACCAGGATCCCGATGCTTTCCTTCTTCAGCCCGCGCAACACCGGGTTCTGTCCCCAGGCGCCATCCGACTGCACCGCGAGCCCGGGCTCGCCGCGCATCAGGCTGCCGGCCGGGCCGGTGGTGGCGACGCCGGCCTCCAGCACTTCGATCGCCTGCGGTGTGCTGACCGTCGGCGTGGCGTAGCCGCGCGCGGTGACGCTGACCTCGGGCAGCGCATCCTTGCCGTGCGCCGCCTGGGGGCTGGCTCCCAGGGTGACCAGGCCGAGCAGCGCGAGCGTCGCGATGCCCGGAGCGGGAGAGGCGGGTGTCGGCAATGCCATCGTGGAGTTCCATTCGAAGGTGGAAGAGCTGGCTTGCGGTGCGCTGGCTTGCCCGGGGGACCCGATGAGGTCGATCGGAGCAAAATACGGGAATGAGAATCAATTGTAATTGACTCAGGTCAAGGCGCCATCGTCGGCCCGTCGGGCTGCCGGACTCGCCGCGAATGTCGTACCTTCGAATCAATGCCCACCGAATCGTGCGATGGCGCCGTCGAGCCGCCCGTTTTCCAGGCCCGCGGCCTCTCCAAGGTCTATCGGACCGGAGAGGTCGAGGTCCATGCGCTGCGCAGCGTCGACCTCGATATCCATCGGGGCGAGTTCATCGTCCTGCTCGGCGCTTCCGGAAGCGGCAAGTCGACCCTGCTCAACATCCTCGGCGGGCTCGATGTTCCCAGCGCCGGTACGGTGCGTTTCGCCGACCATGACCTGAGCGCGGCCGGGGAGGCGGAACTGACCCGCTACCGGCGCGAGCACGTCGGCTTCGTGTTCCAGTTCTACAACCTGATCCCGAGCCTCACGGTGCGCGAGAACATCGCCCTGGTGACTGACATCGTCCCCGACCCGATGCCGATCGACGAGGCGCTGGGCCTGGTGGCGCTGACCCCGCGGCGGGATCATTTCCCGTCGCAGCTCTCGGGAGGAGAGCAGCAGCGGGTCGCGATCGCCCGGGCGATCGTCAAGCGGCCGAAAGTCCTGCTGTGCGACGAGCCGACCGGTGCGCTCGATTACGAGACCGGCAAGCTGGTGCTCGAGGTGATCGCCCGGATCAATCGGGAACTGGGCACGACGGCGGTCATCATCACCCACAACGCCGCGATCGCCGGCATGGCCGACCGGGTGATCCGGCTCGGGGACGGGCGGATCCTCGGCATCGAGAAGAATCCGCGCAAGCTTTCGCCATCGGAGCTGTCCTGGTGAGCGCCCGGCCCGGCCTGCACTGGGTGCCACTGGCGCTCGACCGCAAGCTGCTGCGCGACCTCGTGCGCATGTGGAGCCAGGCGCTGACCATCGCCCTGGTGGTCGCCAGCGGCGTGGGTGGCTTCATCACCAGCCTGAGCGCGGTCGATTCGCTGGCGCTGGCCCGCGACCGTTTCTATGCGCAGGAGCGCTTCGCGGACGTGTTCGCGACGGTCAAGCGGGCCCCCGAGGCGCTCGAGGAAAGCCTGCGCGGCATTCCGGGCGTTGCCGATGTGCAGACCACGGTCGAGCATGTCGTGCGGGTGCGTCTCGAGGGCGTGAGCGACCCGGTCGTCGGGCGCCTGATCGGCCTGGACGACCGGGCGCCGCCGCGCATGAACCGGGTCGTGGTGCGCAGCGGCCGGGCGCCGGCGCTCGGCGAGTCCGGCGCCCGCGGCGATGGCCGGATCGAAGCGCTGGTATCGGCTGGATTCGCCGACGCGCGCGAACTGGAGCCGGGCGACACGGTGACGGCGCTGATCAACGGCAAGGAGCGCGGCCTGCTGATCGTCGGTACCGCGCTGTCGCCGGAATACATCTTCGCCAGCCTCGGCGGTCATCCCGACATGCGTGGCTTCGGCGTGTTCTGGGTCGATCGCGATACGCTCGCCGCCGCCTACGACATGGACGGGGCGTTCACCCAGGTTGCCGCCAAGCTCGCGCCCGGTGCGTCCGAGCGCGATGTCGTGGCGCGGCTTACCCGCTGGCTCGGCCCCTACGGCGTCGGCGAGGCGCACGGGCGGGAAGACCAGGTCTCGCACTCGATGCTCGATGCCGAGATCAAGCAGCAGGAGGTGCTCGGCACGGTGCTGCCGTCGATCTTCCTCGGGGTGGCGGCCTTCCTGCTCAATGTCGTGGTCTCGCGCCTGGTCTCGACCCAGCGCGAACAGGTCGCCGCCCTCAAGGCGCTCGGCTATCCCGACTCGAGCATCGCGATCCACTACCTGAAGCTGGTGCTCGTCATCGTGGCGTTCGGCTTCGCCCTCGGCATCGGGCTGGGCAGTGCGCTGGGAGCGGGGTTCACCCGCCTGTACGCGGAATTCTTCTACTTTCCCATTCTCGAGCATCGCATCGCGCCCTGGCTGTTCGTGGTGAGCCTGGGCATCACGCTGGCGACCGCGGTCGTCGGCACCCTGAACGCGATCGCCGCCACGGTGCGCCTGCCGCCGGCCGAGGCGATGCGCCCGCCGGCGCCTGGGCACTTCCGCCGCACCTGGCTCGAGCGCCTGGGTATACGGGGGGTCGCGCCCTGGGTGCAGATGATCCTGCGCAACATGGAGCGCCGACCGTGGCGCACCAGCCTGTCGATCAGCGGCGTGGCCGCGGCCGTCGCCATCGTGGTCATGGGAAACTTCGTGCGCGATGCCATGGACCACATCGTGCACACCCAGTTCAACCTCGCGATGCGCAACGACGTGATCCTCTGGATGATCGAGGCGAGCGGCGACAGCGCCCGCTTCGAGATCGGCCGGCTGCCGGGCGTCATCGCGGTCGAATCGGGCCGCGATGTGCCGGTGCGTTTCGTCAAGGGGGCGACCAGCGAGCGGGGCTCGATCCAGGGCTTCGCGGCGCAGCCCGAACTGCGTCGCATCATCGACATCGACGGCAATGATGTGCGCCTGCCCATCGGCGGCCTGCTGATGACCGACCGGCTCGCTGCCAAGCTCGGGCTTTCGATCGGCGACCGCGTGCGCGCCGATGTGCTGGAGGGCCGGCGCCAGTCGCTCGAACTCACGCTCGTGGGGACCGTGTCGGAGATGATCGGGCTCAACGCCTACATGGAACGGCGCGAGCTCAATCGCCTGGTCCAGGAAGGAGATGTGTCATCGCAGTTCTCGGTGGCGCTCGAGCGCGGCAGCGAGAAGGCCTTCCTCGAAGCGACCCAGGAACTGCCGCGGGTGGTCGGCACCTTCAGCAAGGACACCCTCCTGCGCAACATGGAGGAGGTCAGCGCGCGAAACATGCGGCTCATGAGCACGGTGCTCACGATGTTCGCCAGTGTCATCGCCGTCGGCGTGGTGTACAACAACGCCCGCATCGCACTTTCCGAGCGCCTCTGGGAACTCGCCAGCCTGCGGGTGCTGGGTTTCACCCGCACCGAGGTTTCAGCCCTGCTGCTCGGCGAGATGGCGATCTCGATCGCGATCGCCCTGCCGATCGGGATGCTGCTCGGCTGGGGCCTGGTGGAACTGATCGCCGGACTGATGAAATCCGACCAGTTCGAGTTCCCGGTGGTGATCCGGGCACGCACCTATGCCTGGGCTGCCCTTTGCGTGGTGGCCGCCGGGCTGGCGAGCGCCATGGTGGTGCGCCGGCAGGTCGATCGGCTCGACATGGTCTCGGCACTGAAGACGAGGGAATGAAGTCGATGAAGACGAGGCGCGTGTTCTACGCGGTGCTGGCGATCCTGGTGGCGGCCGGGCTGCTCGTCTGGGCATTCGCGCCGCGTCCGGTCGAGGTCGAGGTCGCCACCGCCAGCCGGGGCGTCTTCGAGCGGACCATCGACGAGGACGGCAAGACCCGGCTGCGCGAACGCTACACGATATCGGCTCCGCTCGGCGGGCAGCTCGCCCGTATCGCCCTGCGCGAAGGCGACGAGGTGAAGGCCGGGGATGCGCTGGCCACGCTGGCGCCGGGTGTTTCGCCGATGCTGGACGATCGCACGGTCGGCGAGCTCAATGCCCGTATCGAGGCCGCCGAGGCGACGGTGCAGCGTGCCGCGGCGCGCATCGAGCGCGCCCAGGTGGCGGTGGCCCAGGCGCGCATCGAAGTGGGCCACAGCGAAGAGCTCGCCCGCCAGGGTTTCGTGGCCGCGACCAAGCTGCAGAACGATCGGCTCAACCTGCGGGCGGCGCGGAAGGAGCACGAGACCGCGGTGCTCGACCGGCGGGTCGCGAGCCATGAGCTCGAGCAGGCGCGCGCGGCGCTGGCCGCGGGCGAGGATGCGGGCGACCGGGGGGCCTTCGTGATTCGCGCACCGATAGATGCGCGCGTCCTCGACGTGATCCAGGAAAGCGCCGCCGCGGTGAGCATCGGCAGTCCCCTGCTCGTCCTGGGCGACACCCGGCGGCTCGAGGTGGTGGCGGAGCTGCTCACCGCCGAAGCCCTGCAGACACCGCCCGGCACTGCGGTGCGGATCGACCGCTGGGGCGGACCGAGCATCCTCGAGGGCCGGGTGCGCCTGGTCGAGCCGGGCGCCTTCACCAAGGTGTCGGCGCTCGGGGTCGAGGAGCAGCGGGTGCGGGTGCTGATCGACCTCGCCAGTCCCTACGAGTCCTGGCAGGCGCTCGGCGACGGCTACCGGGTCGGTGTAAGGCTCGTGGTGCGCCATGAGCAGGATGTGCTGCGCGTGCCGGTGAGCGCGGTGTTCCCGCGCGAAGTGGACGGCCGGCGCGAGATGGCGGTCTTCGTCGTCGAATCGGGTCGGGCGCGGGTGGTGCCGGTCGCGATCGGCGATCGCAACGGCGTCGAAGCCTGGGTGACGAAGGGACTCGAGGAGGGCGCCCGGGTGGTGGTCTATCCCCCGAGCGCGGTGAAGGATGGCGTGAGGGTGGCGGTCCGGGGCGGGTGAGCGCCGCCCTGGACCGCGCACCGCCCGCGACGGGATCA
>JBAYRO010000059.1:0-18170 GCA_041676645.1 Burkholderiaceae bacterium
CGCCGCGCTGCAGAAACAGTACGACGAGATCGTCGCGATCTTCGAGAGCCAGCAGGATCCCTTCACCACCAGCGGCCTGCTGCTCGACGACGGGGTGATCGACCCCCGCGATACGCGCGATGTACTGGCCTTCTGCCTGGACACGGTTGCCGAGGGCGAGCAGCGTCGCCTGCGGCCGATGCAGTTCAGCGTTGCACGGATGTAGATGCATTCGATGCAGGGCGGTGTATGCTCTGGGCGAATGTCGTAGGAGACGGAACAGGCCGCTGTGTTCGGGTCGGCTGTTCACCAGGAGCCGAGCAGGACATAACAAGGCCCATGAGACGAATCCTGATCGCCAATCGCGGCGAGATCGCGCGCCGCGTCATCGCCACGGCCCATCGGATGGGTATCGAGACGGTGGCGGTGCATTCCGACGTCGATGCCGATGCGCTGCACGTGCGCGAAGCCACGCAGGCATTCGGGCTGGGCGGCGACAGCTCGGCCGAGACCTATCTGCGTGTCGACAAGCTGCTGGCCGCCGCGCGCGCCACCGGGGCTGATGCGGTCCACCCCGGCTACGGCTTCCTGAGCGAGGATGCGGGCTTCGCCGCGGCGGTGCAGGATGCCGGGCTCGCCTGGATCGGTCCGCCGGCGGCGGCGATCCGTGCGCTGGGAGACAAGGCCGCGGCCAAGGCGCTGGCTCTGGACCGGGGCGTGCCATGCCTGCCGGGCTATGCCGGCGCCGACCAGGGCGAGGAGCGTTTCGTCGTCGAGGCGAACCGGGTCGGCTATCCAGTCATGGTCAAGGCGGTCGCCGGTGGTGGCGGACGCGGCATGCGCCTGGTGACCGAGCCGGGCCAGCTGGTCGCCGCGCTCGCCAGCGCGCGCTCGGAGGCCCTGGCGGGCTTCGGCAACGGCGACCTCCTGCTCGAACGGGCCGTGATGCAGCCTCGCCACGTCGAGCTGCAGGTGTTCGCCGACGCCCACGGCAACGTCATCCATCTCGGCGAACGCGATTGCTCGGTGCAGCGTCGCCACCAGAAGATCATCGAGGAGGCGCCCAGCCCGGCCGTCGCGCCCGAGTTGCGCGCGCGCATGGGTGCGTGCGCGGTGGCGCTCGCGCAAGGGGCGGGCTACGTGGGCGCCGGCACGGTGGAGTTCCTGCTCGAGGGCGAGGACTTCTACCTGATGGAGATGAACACCCGGCTGCAGGTCGAGCATCCGGTGACCGAGGCGCTGACCGGGCATGACCTGGTCGAGTGGCAGATCCGGGTCGCACGCGGCGAGCCGCTGCCGCTGTCCCAGGACGAGCTTCGCCTGGAGGGGCATTCGATCGAGGTGCGCCTGTGCGCGGAGGACGAGAACCACGTTCCGCATACCGGCCGCATCCTGCACTTCTCGGCGCCCGCCGCCAGCGCCTTCGAGCGCGCCGCGCTGCGCTTCGACCACTCGATCGAAGCGGGCGGCGAAGTCTCGCCCTACTACGACGCCATGCTCGGCAAGCTCATCGTGCACGCGCCCACGCGCGGGCAGGCCATCGATGCGCTGGTCGGAGCCCTCGCGCGAACCGAGATCCTGGGCCTGACCACCAACCGGGCGTTCCTGATCCACTGCCTCCAGGATGCGCGCTTTCGTCGTGGCGAGGCGCTGATCTCGTTCCTGGCCGATCACGGCGACGAGCTGCGCGCGGCGCTGCTCGAGCAGGAGCGCTCGCGACACGAACGCCACGCCGTCGCGCTGGTGCATCCCCCGGTCGCCCGAAGCCTGCCCTGCGGACTGGCCGCGCCGCTGCGACTGACGCACCGGGAAGAAACCATGGCCGTGTCCGTGCGCTCGACCGCCGAGGGCCTGGAGCTGGCGGGGGAATCCGCACGCCTCATCGCCGTGAGCGCCATGGACGACGGCAGCGTCCAGTGCACCGAGGCTGGCCTCACCCGGCGCGCGCGCGCCGTGGCCGCTCCGGGCCCGGGCCCGGGCGCGACGCAGCGCTGGCATGCGCAGGCCGACGGGATCGACTGGTGGTTCGATGATGTCTCCTTCGAGCCCGAGGTCGATGCCGCCGGATCGCAGGCCGTGACCGAACTGCGGGCTCCGTTCAACGGTCGTGTCGTGCTCGTTCGCGCCCGGCAGGGGCAGGCGCTGGCGGCCGATGAACCGGCGGTGGTGATCGAGTCGATGAAGCTGGAACACAATCTCTCGCCACGCGCTGCCGTCGTCGTGGCCGAAGTGCTGGTCGAGGAAGGCCAGCAGGTCAGTCCGGGACAGGTGCTCCTGCGGTTCGCGGCCCCCGATGCGAGCGCGTAGGGAAGTCCCGGGGGATTGCAGTCATTTCGGAAGGAGTCGATATGGCAGGTGTTCCCGACAGTCTCAGCTTGCTGCCCGATACGAGCGTGGCGGCGCTGTTCGAGCGTACCGCGGCGCGCCTTCCCGACCGGCCCTTCCTCACCCGCCGATCCGCTGACGGTGCCGCGTTCCGGGAAATCGGATACGGCGACTTCCTGCAACGTGTGCTGGCCGCGCGCGAGGTATACCGCGACGCCGGCTACGGTGCCGGCATGCGCGCCGCGTTGCTGATCGGCAATGAGCCGGTGTTCTACGAGCACTACCTCGCGCTGAACGGCCTGGGCGTGTCCATCGTTCCCCTGAATCCGGATGCCCGTGCGCTCGAGAGCGTCTATCTCGTCGAGCATTCGGAAGCCGTCTTCATCGTCTGTTCGCCGCGATACCGCCCGGTCTGCGACGAGATTCTCGCGGCGATGAAGGATCCGGTCGCCGTATTCGACGCCGACGCCTTGCCGTCCCGCCTGCCGACGGTGGCCCGAAAGGCCGGCCGCCAGGTGGCGCAGTACGACGCGGAAGCGGCGATCCTGTACACGTCCGGCACGACGGGGCGTCCCAAGGGCTGCATGCTGTCCAATCGCTATTTCCTGGAGGCGACCGCCCTCTATCTTTCATGGGGCGGAAGGCTGGCGCTGCGCGAGGAGACCGAAAGGCTGCTCAATCCGCTGCCGCTCTTCCACATGAACAATCTCGCCGTGACGAGCACGGCCATGATCGCCACGGGCGGCTGCAATGTGATGGTCGAGCGGTTTTCCGCCACGAGCTGGTGGGCCGATTGCAGCGATTCCGAAGCCACGCTGATCCACTACCTGGGCGTCATGCCGGCCATCCTCCTGGCGCGACCGCAGGAGGACGTCGAGCGTCGACATGCGATTCGCGCCGGTATCGGCGCCGGCGTCGACCCGAAGCATCACGTCGCCTTCGAAGAGCGCTTCGGCTTTCCCCTCCTGGAGCTCTGGGGCATGACGGAAGTCGGCGCCGGTTTCATCGACAACCACGAGCCACGCCGGGTGGGTACGCGCGCCTTCGGGCGTCCGACGGGCAGGCTGAAGGCGCGCGTTGTCGATGACGACATGAACGATGTTCCGCCCGACACGCCCGGCGAACTGCTGGTGCAGACCGACGACGCCGATCCGCGGCGCGGGTTCTTCGGCGGCTACCTGAAGAATGACGAGGCGACCCGCGAGGCCTGGCACGACGACTGGTTCCGCACCGGCGATGTCGTGCGGCAGGACGAGACCGGCATGCTCTACTTCGTGGACCGTCGCAAGAACATCGTCCGTCGCTCCGGAGAGAATATTTCCGCCGCCGAGGTGGAGGCGTGCCTGCAGTCGCATCCGGATGTGGTCCAGGTCGCCGTGATCGCGTGGCCCGACGAGTTGCGCGAAGAGGAAGTCTTCGCCTGCGTCGTATTGCGCGACGGGATTCCCGCCGATGGCGCCATGGCCCGGCGCCTGTTCGACTTCAGCTTCGAGCGGCTCGCGTATTTCAAGGCGCCCGGCTACATCGGTTTCCGCCCGGACCTGCCGACGACCGGAACCCAGAAGATCCAGAAATCACTGATCTTCGGCGCCGACGAGGATGCCGTGGAACTACCGACGACCTTCGACCTGCGGGAGCTGAAACGACGCCGGCGCATCGACGGGAAAGTCGAAGCCGGAAAGGACGGTGCCCAATGAACGGATTCATGCGGTTCGTCGATGGCCTGAACAGCTGGATCGGGCGCATCGTCGGCTGGGTCATGGTCTTCATCATGTTCGTGACCGTGTACGACATCATCGGCCGCCGGCTCTTCAATGCGCCGGTGCCCTGGGCCTTCGATGTGTCGACGCAGCTCTTCGGCCTGCACTTCATGATCACCGCGGCGTACACGCTGCTCCATGACGAGCATGTGTCGATCAACATCTTCAAGGACCGGCTGTCCCCGAGGAACCAGGCCCGACTGGACATCCTCTCGTTCGTCATCTTCTTCTTCCCGTTCATGATCGTGTTGTTCATCTATGGATGGGAGTTCGCGTCCAGGTCCTGGGCGACACGCGAGACGAGCTGGGGCGTGACGGCCCTGCCGGTGTACTACATCAAGACCGTCATTCCGGCCACCGCCGTCCTGCTCATGCTCCAGGCGGTCTGTCGAATCATTCGCATGGCCAGGGTGGCCCGTGGCGGAGAGCCGGCATGAGCAACGAGATAATGGTCGTGCTGATGTTCGTCGGCCTGCTGGCCGGGCTCTTCATGGGTCACCAGCTCGCCTTCGTCCTCGGCGGGCTGGCGGCGATCTTCGGCTACTTCGGACCCGGGCTCAGCGTATTCGGCATCATCGTCAACCGGATCTACAGCCAGATGGACAACTACATCCTGCTGGCGGTTCCGATGTTCATCCTGATGGCGCGCCTGCTGAGCGATTCGGGGGTCGCCGAGAACATGTTCCAGGCGCTGCGGCTCGCCCTCGGGCGCGTGCGCGGAGGCCTGTTGCTGGCGGTCATCGGGATCTCCGTGATCCTCGCGGCTTCGACGGGGATCATCGGCGCGTCCGTTACCGTCATGGGGATGCTCGCCCTGCCGGCCATGGTCCGGTATGGCTACCAGAAGGAACTGGCCACCGGCGCCATCGCCGCGGGCGGCACCCTCGGTATCCTGATCCCGCCGAGCATCATGCTGGTCATCCTCGGCAGCTATGCGCAGCTGTCGGTCGGGCAGTTGTTCGCCGCGGCGCTCTTCCCGGGCCTTCTGCTGGCGGGGTTGTACGCCGTCTATGTTGCCGTCGTGACCTTCCTCAAGCCGGAGTACGGCCCGCCGGTTTCCGAGGCGGAGCTCAGCGAGGTGTCGGTTCGCGAGATCGTCGTCATGGTGCTGAAGATGACGATACCGCCGCTCCTGCTGATCATCGGGGTCCTCGGCTCGATCTTCACCGGCTGGGCGACCCCGACCGAAGCGGCGGCGATCGGAGCGCTCATCACCCTGATCCTGGTGGTCGTGTACGGCAAGTTCTCCTGGCGGATGCTCCAGGACGCGGTCAGCGCCACGGCCCGGACATCCAGCATGGTGCTGTTCGTCGTGGTCGGCGCGGTCGGCTTCACGGGGGTCTTCATCGCCATCGACGGCCAGCACATCGTGTCGTCGTATCTCGCCGGTACCGGCCTGGGGCGCTGGGGCCTGTTCATCCTCATGATGGCGATCGTCTTCGTGCTCGGGATGTTCATCGACTGGCTGGGCATCGTGCTGATCTGCCTGCCCATCTTCCTGCCGATCGCCAATGAACTGGGCTTCGAGCCGCTGTGGTTCGTGACGATGATCGCGGTCGTCCTGCAGACCTCGTTCCTGACCCCTCCCTTCGGCTATGCGCTCTTCTATCTGCAGGGGGTGGCGCCAAGCGAGATCAACCTCGGGCACATCTACCGCGGCGTCGTGCCTTTCGTGGTTCTCATCGTCATCGGCACTCTGCTTTGCGCCATGTTCCCGGGGATCATCACCTGGTTGCCGGGGGTCATCTTCGGGAGCTAGCGTTCCACACGATGCGGCTCGACAGCCATCGGGCAAACCGCGGCCGAGCGCGGGCGATCCAGAGACTCGGACATACCGGAGAGGAAGAGGTATGAAAATGCTGACGACCATCAAGAGAGGAGTGCTGGCGGCCGCCTCGGCTGCATTGCTGGCCACCGGTCCGAGTGTTTCGGCGCAGGAAAAGGAAGTGACGATCCAGATGACTTCCACCTGGCCACCGGGGATCAACCTCATCGAGTCCGACAAGCATTTCGTCGAGCTCGTCAACAAGCTGGGCAAGGGCGTGATCCAGATCAGGTTCCACCCCGGGGAGAGCCTGGTTCCGTCCACGCAGGTCTTCGACGCGGTGCGATCGGGCAGTATCGCCGCCTCCGCCGACTGGCCTGGCTACTGGGGCGGCACCGATACGGCCTTCGCGCTGCTCGGCGCCTTCCCGATGTTCTTCACGGGACCCGACTACATCCTGTGGATCCAGGGCTGGGGCGGCAAGGAGGTGTTCGACGAGATCTACGGCAAGTACGGGATGACCTACCTGCCGTATTCGGTGATCACTTCGGAATCGGGTCCGCGCGGCAATGAGCCGATTGCGTCCCTCGCGGACCTGCAAGGCAAGCGGATCCGCATGTCCGGGCGGCCGCAGGGCGAGATCCTGAAGGCCAACGAGGCGTCGCAGATCATGTTGCCGGGCTCCGAGGTCTACCAGGCGGTCGAGCGCGGGGTGGTCGATGCCGCGGAGTTCTCCACGCCGAGCACCGACCTGGGCATGGGTCTTCACGAGGTCTCCAAGCACGTCATGTCGCCAGGCTGGCATCAACCGGGGTCGATGTCCGGCGTGATGATCAACCGCAAGGTCTGGGACGGACTCTCCGAGCAGGCGCAGACCATCCTGAAGGTCGCCGCCGATGCGACCCTGCCGTGGTCGATGGCCTTCTTCGAGAAGGGATCGGCGGAGGCGGTGCGCAAGTTCGAGGAGGCGGGCACGACCGTCCATCAGCTGAGCGAGGAGGACATGCTGACGCTCCAGAAGCAGTCGAACGCGGCGATGGTCACCGAAGCCTGCGCCAATCCGGAGTTCGCCCGGATCGCGGTATCCCAGATCGAGTTCATGCAGGATTACGCGCAGTGGCGTGGCATGCAGGGCGAGTTCGCGATGGGGCGCAACCTGTCGGAGCTCCCGGACCTGGAGGCGATTCGCAAATGCGCTGAATAGCGGACGCCAGCCGGATCGAGCCGGGGCGGCGGTCGTCGCCCTGGCGCGTCCGGCATGTGAAGGAGGTGCCCATGTCCAGTCCTGAATCCTCGCCCGTCGACTACGGGCTTGCCGCCCAGGCCTCGGGCCTGACGATCGGATCATTGTTCGCGGCCAGCGTTCGGAACGGACCCGGGCGCATCGCGCTCGAACAGGGCTCCCGGCAACTGAGCTATGCGCAGCTCGACCAGCGGAGCAATCGCCTGTGCAATCTGCTCCGGGCCCACGGCGTGGCACGGGGCGACCGTATCGCGATCCTGTCGGAGAACCGGATCGAGTACATCGAGCTGCTGGTCGCCGCGGCCAAGCTCGGCGTCATCGCAGCCTGCCAGAACTGGCGCCTGGGGGAGGCGGAGCTGCGCCACTGCGTCGAGCTCGTCACGCCGAAGCTGATCTTCGCTTCCGAACGGCATGCATCCTCCGCCCGGCGTCATGCCGATCTCGCGAAGGTGCTCGTCTTCGGCCCGGACCACGAGGACGCGCTCGCGGCGGCATCGGCCAGCGCCATCGAGGACCGGTGCGAGCCCGAAGACGGCGTCGTCATCCTGTATACGAGCGGCACGACCGGACTGCCCAAGGGCGCGCTGATCAGCCAGCGCGCCGAGATCGCCCGAGCCTTCCTGCAGATGGTCGATCTTCCGACCACGCCCGACGAGCATTTCGTCGCCTGGGCGCCGCTGTTCCACATGGTCTCGACGGATACGGTCTTCATGACGCTGATCCAGGGCGGCACGGTGATCGTGACCGACGGATTCCAGCCCGACGAGCTTGCCGCGATCGTTGCGCGGCAGAAACTCGGGCGACTCACGCTGATGCCGGGAATGATCACGCCCTTCCTCGAGGCGATGAGGCGCGTCGGGGCCCCGCCCGCCGGGGTCCGCTGGGCCGGAGTCATGGCCGACCTGGTGCCCCGCGAACAGATCGCCGAGACGACCCGGCTGCTCGATGCGCCGTACCTGAACACCTTCGGATCGACGGAGACCGGCATGCCGCCGGCCACCCGCGGGATCATTCCGGTCGGCGTCGTGCCGGACAGGCTGGACAAGATCCAGAGCTCCTTCTGCCGCATCAGGCTGGTCGATCCCGAGGACCGGGAGGTGCCCGACGGCGAGCCGGGCGAGCTGGCGATACGCGGCCCGACGCTGTTCTCCGGGTACTGGAACAATCCGCAAGCGAACCGCGAGGATTTTCGCGGCGGCTGGTTCCACATGGGCGACGTGTTCGTCCGCAATCCGGACGGGACGCTTTCATTCGTCGACCGGCGGAAGTACCTGATCAAGTCGGGCGGGGAGAACATCTATCCGGCCGAGATCGAACGGGTGCTGCTGACGGAGCCCCGGGTCGCCGATGCCGTGGTGGTGCGCAGGGCCGATCCGAAATGGGGCGAGATCCCGGTCGCCTTCGTCGTCCGGCGCGATGCCAGCCTCGATGCCGATGCCTTGACGGGCCTTTGCAGGGCGCATATTGCCGGCTACAAGGTTCCGAAGGAGATCCGCTTCGTCGAGGAATCGGAGATCCCCCGCAGCACCACCGGCAAGATCAAGCGTCACGACCTCGAGGCTCGCATCAGGCAAGACAGCTGACGGCCTCTTCTTCAAGCGGATGGTTCCATGGAAAAAGTTCTTCTCGAAAAGCGCAAGCATGTCGGCCTGGTCACGATAAACCGTCCCGATGTGCGCAACGCGCTCGATCCGGAGGCGGTGTGCCGCCTTGCCGACGTGTTCTCGGAGCTTCATGACGATGACGATGTCCGCGTGGTCATCGTCACCGGTGCCGGCCAGGATGCGTTCTGCGCCGGCGCCGACCTGGGCCGTTTGATTCCGCTCATCAGTGGCGAGCGGGCGCCCGAGGACGAGTGGGATCGCCGTTTCAAGGGCGAGCCGGGCATCTTCGAGCGCAGCATCCTGCGCAGCTACGACATCGACAAGCCCGTGATCGCGGCGATAAACGGATTCGCGATCGCCGGCGGCATGGAGCTCGTCCAGGGAACCGATCTGCGGATCGCCGCCGACTCCGCCCGGTTCGGGGTCCAGGAGGTCAAGTGGGCCATCTTCCCGGCGGGCGGATCCACCGTACGGCTGCCGCGGCAGATGACCATGCCGCGCGCGATGGAGCTGCTGCTCACCGGGGACCTGATCGATGCCGGCACGGCCCTGGAGTGGGGTTTCCTCAATCGCGTGGTTCCCGCCGCGCAGGTGCTGGACACGGCCCTGGAGCTTGCCGAGCGGATCGCGCGCAACGGGCCGATCGCGGTGCGCGCCATCCGTCGGTCGGCGCGCGCATGCGCCGGTCTTCCCGAACATGCGGGCCTGGCCATGGAACTGCAGTTCGCGGCGCCGGTCTTCGCGAGCGAGGACGCGCGCGAGGGACCGCGCAGCTTTCTCGAGAAGCGGCCGGCGGTCTATCGTGGACGCTGACGCGCATACTCGCCGGCGGTGCCCGCCCGCAGCGCTGCGCCTTGGACGTCGAGTGTCGGCGATCGAATGACTACAGGAGGAATCGCATCGTGATCGAGCTCTATCACTGCATGAACGCCCGCTCGTTTCGTCCGCTGTGGACGCTGGAGGAAATGGGCCTGGCCTACGACCTGAAGATGCTGCCCTTTCCGCCACGTGTGCTGGCGCGCGAATACAAGAAGCTCAATCCGCTGGGCACGATTCCCCTGTTGCTCGATGGATCGGCGTGCATGACCGAGTCGAGCGCCATATGCCACTATCTCGCGACACGCCACGGCCCCAGTCCGCTGGCGCTCGATCCGTCCGAGGACGAATACGGCGCGTTCCTGAACTGGACCCACTTCGGCGAGGCCACGCTCACCTTCCCGCAGACGCTGGTGCTGCGCTACTCGATGTTCGAAGCGCCCGAGCGGCGCCTGCCGCAGGTGGCCAGCGACTACGCGCAATGGTTCCTGGCGCGACTGCGCGCGATCGAGTCGACGCTCGAGGGGCGCGAGTTTCTTTGCGCCGGACGCTTCACGGTGGCCGACATCTCGGTGGCCTATTCGCTGCTGCTTGCCACCACGCTGCGCCTGGACGGCGATTTCGGCCCCAACGTGGCCGCCTACTGGGCGCGACTGCAGCAACGCGAAGGCTATCTGCGCGCGCAGGCCTCGCAGCGGGCCGCGGCCGAGAAGGCGGGGCTCCCTCTGGATGGGCCGGTATCCGACGAATAGGAGCAGGCTGCGGATCGCATCACGCATCGAACGAGGGGAGAAAGGACATGGACCAGGGGATCGGTAACTGGGTGTCGGTTCACGCTCGGCGCAATCCCGAGCTCGTCGCACTGATCGACGCCAGCGCCAATGGCGCCAGGATCAGCTACATCGAACTCGAGCGGCGCACCAATGCGCTTGCGGACGCGCTGCGCGCGCGCGGGGTGCGCAAGGGCGACCGGGTGGCGATGATGGCCTTCAACAGCCCGCAGTTCCTGGAGGTGGCGATCGCGGTGGCCAGGCTCGGCGCGATCCTGGTGCCGATCAACTTCCGGCTGGCGGCGCCCGAGGTTCGCTACATCCTCGACGATGCCGCGCCCTGCGTGATGTTCGTGTCGCCCCAGACGGCGGCCACGGCGGGCGAGGGCGCGGCCGGCAGCTATGTCCGCGAGATCGTCGAGATCCCTTCGGCCGCGCAGCGAGCCGCCGGCGCGCCCTCGCTCTACGAGGACTGGATCGCCGGCGGCTCCCCGGAGCGCGTCGAGATCGACGTCCGCCAGGACGACGTGGCGACGCTGATGTACACGTCCGGCACCACCGGTTTCCCCAAGGGGACCATGCTCACGCATGGCAACCATTTCTGGAATGCGATCACCAACATCTGCATGAGGGAAGGGCTGACCGCCGCGGATTCGTCGCTCGCGGCGGCGCCGATGTTCCATATCGGCGCCTTCGGCATCTTCACGCTGCCGCTCCTGTACCTGGGCGGAACATCGGTGATCATGGAATCCTTCGTTCCGGCGGCATGGATCGATGCGGTCGAGGCGCACCGGCCGACGCTCGCCTTCTGCGTGCCCGCGATGTGGGCGGCGATCGAGGCGGCGGGGCTCGAGGGGCGCGACCTGGGTTCGCTGCGCTACGGCATCTCGGGCGGCTCGCCTTGCCCCGTCGTGCTGATCGAGGCCCTGCGCCGGCGCGGCCTGGTGTTCACCGAGGGTTTCGGCCTGACCGAAACCGCACCGATCGCCTCGGCGCTCGATGCGGACGACGTGGTCGCCCATGCCGGCTCGGTGGGCAAGCCGATCGCGCATGTGCAGTACCGCATCGCCGACGATGACGGCCATGATGTGCCCACGGGCCAGACCGGCGAGCTGCTGATCCGCGGCCCCAACGTGTTCATCGGCTACTGGCAGAAGCCCGAGGCCACGCGCGAAGCGCTCCAGGGCGGATGGTTTCGCACCGGGGATCTCGCGCGCGTCGACGAGGAGGGTTTCTACTACATCGTCGATCGCAAGAAGGACATGGTCATCAGTGGCGGCGAGAACGTCTATCCGGCCGAGGTCGAGCAGGTCCTGCACCGGCATCCGGCAGTCGCCGATGTGGCGGTGATCGGCACGCCCGATACGCGCTGGGGCGAGGCGGTCACGGCGGTGATCGTGCGCAGGCCGGACGCCCAGCTGGCCGAGGAGGAGCTGATCTCCTGGACGCGCGAACGCCTGGCGCACTTCAAGTGTCCACGCGTGGTCACCTTCGTCGACGAGCTGCCGCGCACCACCACCGGCAAGGTCCTGAAGCGCGAGCTGCGCCAGCAATGGGGCGGCGACGGATCGGCGGTGCAGCGCTGATTCCCGCCATCCGGCGAGCGCACACTGCGGGCACGAGCGGAGGGTGAACAGGCCCTGGTCGACAAGGGCCGCGGCGACGATCCCGTTCAGTCTTCCTGCGCGCTGAACCGGGCGCCCAGGCCCTGCCGGATGCGCAGGAAGAAGCTCGCCGCCGCCAGCAGGATCACCAGCTGCAGCACCAGGGTCGAGCGCAGGCCCGTGGCCGAGGCGAGCGCGCCGGCGATCAAGCCGCCCAGCGCGTCGAAGCCCCAGCGCCCGCCGATGAAGATCGAGATCATCCGGCCGCGCAGTTCGTCGGGCGAGATCGTCTGGGTCATCACGTTGGTCAGCACGTTGCACATGGTCAGGCCGAAGCCGAAGCCGAACAGCGCGCACAGGGTCACCGGCAGGGGCGGCAGCAGCGACAGGGTGGCGGTGCCGAGGATGGTGAGGATCCAGCCGGCGGTCATTGCGCGCAGCCAGGACGGCGGTGTGGCCATCCGCGTGAGCAGCAGGGTGCCGCAGAGCGACCCGGCGCCCGAGGCGCCGAGCAGCCAGCCGAGGGTGCGGCTGTCACCGGCGTACACATCCGCCGCCCAGACGGGCAGCAGCACGAGCACGGCGCCGGTCGCGACGTTCTGGGTGAAGGACAGGCCGAGGATGCGCTTGAGCGTCCAGTGACCGCCGAGGTGGCGTAGCCCGTCGAGGAGAAGGCCCAGCACGGCCCGGTCGGTCGGTGGTTTCGGATCGAGCCGCAACCTCCAGATGAAGACCATCATGCCGATGTAGGAGACGGCATTGACGATGAAGCACCAGGCTTCGCTCGTCACCGCCAGGATCAGGCCGGCCAGGGGCGGGCCGACGAAACGGGCGCTGTTGAACACCGCGGCATTGAGTGCGAGGGCGTTGGCCAGCAGGGCGCGGTCGCGCACCAGGTCCGGGATCAGGGTCTGGCGCAGCGGACTCTCGAGCGCGTTGAAGATGCCCATCAGCGCCGCCGCCACCAGCAGCAGGATCGGTCCGGACATGTCGAGCCACACCGCGACCGCGAGGCCCACGCCGAGCGCGGCGCCGGCGCCAAGTGCGATCAGGAAGAGCTTGCGGGAGTCGTAGCGATCGACCAGCGAACCGGCAAGCGGCGCGACGATCATCTGCGGAAGCTGCAGCAGGACGGCAGCGATGCCGAGCAGGGCCGCCGAACCGGTGACGCGGTAGATCAGCCAGGAAAGCGCAACCTGCTGGATCCATGATCCGAGGATCGAGGCCGCGTGGCCGACGAAGAAATGCCGGAAGTCCCGTGAGCGGAGAGAGGTCAGCTGCATCGGGCGGTTCCGCGCGAGACCCCGGCGGACCTCACTTGCGCTTGGCCCAGGAGTCCTTCAGCGTGACGGCCCGGTTGAAGACCGGGGCGTCGCCGCGATGGTCGATGCGATCGGCGACGAAGTAGCCGTGGCGCTCGAACTGCAGCCGGGCCTCGGGCGCGGTGCCGGCCAGCCCGGGCTCCACGAAACCCTGGACGATGCGGACCGACTCCGGATTGAGCGCGGCGAGATGGCCTTCGTCGCCGGCGTCCGGTTGCGGCATGGTGAACAGGCGGTCGTAGAGCCGGATCTCGGCGGCGAGCGCATGATCCGTGCTGAGCCAGTGGATCGCGCCCTTCACCTTGTACTGGTCGGCGCCCGGCGTGCCGGATTTCGAGTCGGGCATGATGCAGGCTCGTACCGCGACGACCCGGCCGTCGGCGTCCTTGTCGCAGCCGGTGCATTCGACCACGAAGCCGTAGCGCAGCCGGACCCGGTTGCCGGGGTACAGGCGGCGGAAACCCTTGGGCGGGGTTTCCTCGAAATCCTCGCGCTCGATCCAGAGCTCGCCGGTGAAGGGCAGGGCGCGTTCGCCGCGTTCCGGATGCGCGGGATGCACCGGCGCGACGCAGGGCTCGATGCGGCCGGCGGGCCAGTCCTCGATCAGCAGCCGCAGCGGATCGAGCACCGCGGTGGCCCGCGGCGCGCTGTCCTCGAGGTCCTCGCGCAGGGCCTGCTCGAGCTGGCCGAGTTCGATCCAGGAATCGGCGCGGGTCACGCCGATGCGTTCGCAGAAGCTGCGGATCGCCGTCGGGGTGTAGCCGCGCCGACGCAGCCCGACGATCGTCGGCATGCGGGGGTCGTCCCAGCCGGTGACATGGCCCTCGGCGACCAGCGCCTGGAGCTTGCGCTTGCTGGTGATCGTGTAGTCGAGGTTCAGGCGCGCGAACTCGATCTGCTGCGGCAGGGGATGATCGAAGAAGCCACCTTCGGCGAGGCGCTCGAGTACCCAGTCGTAGAAGGGTCGATGGTCCTCGAACTCGAGGGTGCACAGCGAATGGGTGATGCGCTCGAGGGCATCCTCCACCGGATGCGCGTAGTCGTACATCGGGTAGATGCACCAGGCGTCACCGGTGCGGTGGTGGTGGGCGCGACGGATCCGGTAGAGCGCCGGATCGCGCATGTTCATGTTGGGCGAGCGCATGTCGATGCGCGCGCGCAGCACATGGCTGCCGTCGGGATGTTCGCCGGCGCGCATCTCGCGGAACAGCCGCAGATTCTCGGCGGCGCTGCGATCCCGATGCGGGGAGTCGGTTCCCGGCTCGGTCAGGGTGCCGCGGCTCGCCCGCATCTCTTCCTGCGTCTGCGAGTCGACATAGGCGTGGCCTGCCTCGATCAGGTATTCCGCGAAACGATAGAGCCACTCGAAGTAGTCGCTCGCGAAGTACAGCTGGGTTTCGCCGTCGGCTTCCCAGGAGTATCCGAGCCAGTGCACCGCATCGATGATCGAATCGACGTACTCCTGGTTCTCCTTCTCGGGATTGGTGTCGTCGAAGCGCAGGTGGCAGCGACCGCCGAACTCCTCGGCGACGCCGAAGTTCAGGCAGATCGACTTGGCGTGGCCGATATGCAGATAGCCATTCGGCTCGGGCGGGAAGCGGGTGCGGATCCGGGCCGGATCGGGGGCGCCGGCGCGATGCTCGGCCGCCGTGCCGGGCCCGCCGGCCCAGCCCCGTGCAGGAATGCCGGCGGCGAGATCGTCGGCGATGCGTTGGCGGATGAAATTCTGCGGGGGGGTCGGCGCGTCGCTCATGCCGGGAATTCTACGCAGTTCCCCGCCGAGCCGCCGGCCCGCCGCCGCTACCGGCTTCACGTGCGGGCGCAGGGCAAGGCGGGGGCGCCGAAGACAGTGCGGTTGCACGGCAAGGCGCCCCCAACGCCGCCATGCGTCCACACGTGAAGCCGGATCAGGTGCCGAGCAGGTCGACCTCGAAGAGCAGCGTCGCGTTGGGCGGAATCACGCCGCCGGCGCCGCGCGCACCGTAGCCGAGCTCGGGCGGGATCACGAGGCGGCGGGTGCCGCCGACCTTCATGCCCGCGACGCCTTCGTCCCAGCCCCGGATGACATGGCCGGCGCCGAGCGGAAAGCGGAACGGCTCGCCGCGGTCCTTGCTGGAGTCGAACTTGGTGCCGGTCTTGCCGTCCTCGAAGAGCCAGCCGGTGTAGTGCACCGATACCTGGCTGCCGCTGCGGGCCTCGTCGCCGGAGCCGGTCACGACGTCCTCGTACTGCAGGCCGGAGGGTAGGGTCTGGAGTGGCATGGGATTCTCCTTACTTGTCGGTGAGGCGCCGGATCAGGCTGGAGGTATCGGAGCGATTGTCGCCGCTGCGCTGCAGGTCGCCGTAGAACTGGTCGACCAGTGCCGTGACCGGCAGGGCCGCGCCGATGCGCCGGCCTTCGTCGAGGCACAGGCCGAGGTCCTTGCGCATCCAGTCGACCGCGAAGCCGAAGTCGAACTTGCCATCGACCATGGTCTTGCCGCGATTGTCCATCTGCCAGGACTGGGCCGCGCCCTTGCCGATCACATCGAGCACGAGCTTCATGTCGAGGCCCGAGCGCATGCCGAAGGCAACCGCCTCGGACAGGCCCTGCACGAGGCCGGCGATGCAGATCTGGTTGACCATCTTGGCGAGCTGGCCGCTGCCCGATGGTCCGATCAGCGTCACGGCGCGCCCGAAGGCCGCCGCCACGGGCTCGATCCTCGCGAATACGTCGGGGTCGCCGCCGCACATGACGGTGAGGGCTCCGTTGACGGCGCCGGCTTCGCCGCCGGAGACCGGGCCGTCGATGAAGGCCAGTCCGCGCTCGCCGGCGAGCGTGGCGAGTTCGCGGGCGACTTCGGCCGAGGTGGTGGTGTGGTCGACGAAGATCGCGCCGGATTTCATGCCGGCGAAGGCGCCGTCGTCGCCGAGCACCACGGCGCGCAGGTCGTCGTCGTTGCCGACGCAGGCGAAGACGATGTCGGCGTCGGCCGCGGCCTCGCGCGGAGTGGCATGGGCAGTGCCGCCGTATTCCTCGCTCCAGCGCTTCGCCTTCGCCTGGCTGCGGTTGTAGACGGCGGTGGCATGCCCGGCGCGTGCCAGGTGGCCCGCCATCGGGTAGCCCATCGTGCCCAGGCCGAGGAAGGCAACGCGCATCGTCGCGCTCCCTTCAGTCGAATTGCTCATCGTCGATCTCCGAGTAAAGTCGTTCATCCAGCCAGGCAGCGATCCGCGTGGCGGCGTCCTCCCAGCGTTTCTCCAGCATGGGGCAGTGTCCCATTCCTTCGAATACCATGCGCTGCGCACCGAAATAGCGCTCGATGACATCGAGGCTGTCGAGGGGCACCATCCGGTCGAGCTCGCCGTGGGTGGCCAGCAGCGGGCAGTTGGTGGCGGTCGGCATCACCATCGGCATCCAGGTGAGCTCCCAGAGCGCCCTGCTGGATTCGCGGCTGAGATGCCGGCGATAGAAATTGGGATCGCCGGTTCGCAGGGGCTGCTCGACCAGCATGCGCATGAAACGACGGCTCGCCGTGCCCGAGCCGGCCACCTGCGCGATCTCGTAGAGATTGCGTGGCTGGGTCCAGGCCATCCGCAGGATCGCGCCGGTCATTCCCGATGGCGGGATGCTCCCGATCGTCACCACGGCGACGGCATCGCGCCCGGTGGCCAGCCAGCGTTGCGCGAGCAGTCCGCCCATCGAGGCGCCGAACAGGATCGGCGTGGCGCCGATGTGCGCCTGCGCCCGCATCATGTCCTTCATGAAATCGGCCAGGCCCCAGGCATTGATCGCGGCCTTGCCTTCGCTGGCGCCATGCCCGCGCAAGGACAGGGCGTAGACATCGTGGCCCTGGGAGGCGAAGAAGGGCATGAAGCTCGGCGCCCAGCTCCAGGCGTCCGTGTAGGCGCCATGGATCATGAGGATGGGGTCCCCGCGCTGGGCGCGCACCGGGCCGCCCGCCGGCACATGGATCAGCTCCAGGGCCGGCCCATGGTCGTCGTCGAGCATCAGCGTCTGCACGCTGGTGTCGTACTCGGGTTTCATCGCTGCTTGTCGTCTCGCACGTTGGGGATCCGCTCGGTGCGGACGCCATGATCCGCAAGGATACCCGGCAGCGCATCGTCGCCGGCGAGGTGGAAGGCGCCCACTAGGGTAAATACCGTATGGGGCCGCTCGAGCAGGTCGGCGAGCCGCCTCGCGATGCGCTGGTCGCGCTCGCCGAACATCCGTGCGCGCGGTGCCGCGGGGTCGCCCGCCTCGCCCCAGGCGCGCGTCTTGAGCGCGGCCAGGCGGGCCTCGTCGCCGGCGCGCCAGGCGGCGACGATCGCGGCGCCCAGGCCCTCGTCGCGCGCCATCGACTCGAAGCGCCGCCACAGCCAGGCGGCCTGCGCTTCGAGGCTGGCGCCGGCCAGTGCCGCGACCTGCTCGCCCGCCTGCTCGAGCTCGACGATGGGCAGCGCGCGGCGGCGCGCGCTCTCGAGGAAGCGGGCCTCGATGCCGTGTCGCGTCGTGCGCCGCTCGTGCCGGGGGTCCTCGCCGTCGAGGATGGCGAGCAAGGCCCACGGCGCGAGGCGCCGCAGCCCCGCCCAGCGGGCGTCGTCGAAGCCGAAGTACGCGCGGATGCGCCCGGCGCGATCGGGGCCGAGCAAGGCCTCGATCGTGTCCTCGCCGGGCAGCAGGGCCGCGGCCGCGTACAACTCGCGAAGCTGGGCCCAGCGCGCCACGACGTCGATCTCGATCGCCAGCACATCGGCACGAGCCCAGGCCTGGTCGACCAGCGACGGCAGCGGCTCGGCGGCATCGAGCCCGGCGTGGACGGAGCCGAACAGCCAGCCGGACCCGGCGGCGCCGGCGGGAGCGCGGACCCGCCACAACGCGGGCCCGGCATGCGCCGCCGACCGTGCCGGTGGCTGGGCCCGGGCGCCGAGCGCGATGCCGGCGGCAATCGCCAGCAGGCAGCGGCGGCGGAGCGCAGAAACAGAAATGGGGTCAGACTCCA